>CAIYOB010001071.1 GCA_903927685.1 uncultured Planctomycetaceae bacterium | reverse complement strand
GGTAGTAGCGGGCCTCGACGTCGCCGATAGCGCGATACGTCAGCGGCGCTGTCAGGGCGGCGGTCCGGCACGCGGGCCGGCCCGAGGCGAGTCTGGCCGCGGCAGCCGCAAGATCGCTGACCACGGCGCTGGCGGTCGGCAGGCGTCCCGCGCCCCGGCCGTAGTACACGGTTTGCCCCACGATATCGCCATCCACAACCACCGCGTTGAACACGTCCATGACCGAAGCCAGCATGTGGTCCATCGGCACCAGGGTCGGGTGAACCCGGACTTCGACGGTTCCCCCGGTGTTCTTGATCACGGCCAGCAGTTTGACCCGGTAGCCGAGTGAACGGGCGAATTCGATGTCCACCCTGGCCAACCCGCGGATGCCTTCGACGTGGATACGGCCCATGGGGACTCGCCCGCCATAGGCAAGCGAGGCAAGGATCGCCGCCTTGTGGGCCGTGTCGATGCCGTCAACATCCAGGGCGGGATCCGCCTCGGCATATCCCGCGGCCTGGGCTTCCTTGAGCGCGTGCTCGAACGTCATCTGTTCCCGGTCCATGCGGGTCAGGATGTAGTTGCAGGTGCCGTTGAGAATCCCGTAGATGCGGTCGATCCGGTTGGCGACCAGTCCATCCCTCAAGGCCTGAATAATGGGAATACCGCCGCCCACGCTGGCTTCGAACCAGACGTCCGTCTGCTTTTCCTCTGCCAGCGCGAAAATCTCGTCCCCGTGTTCGGCGAGCAGGGCCTTGTTGGCGGTGACCACCGGTTTCCGCAGTTCCAGCGCCTTGCGGATGAACGTCCGGGCCACCGTGGTTCCGCCGATCAATTCGACCACGATATCCACCTGGGGATCGGCGATCAGCGCTGCGGCATCGCGGGTGAGAATGGCGGCTGGAACCTTGACGCCCCGGTCCCGGTCCAGGTCGATATCGGCAATGCCGCGCAGCGCGAGGCGGACACCGGTCCGTTCCTCGATCAAAGACCCGTTTTTCTGGAGGGCTTCAACGACACCGGCGCCCACGGTGCCGAACCCCAAGATGGCTACACCGATTTCCTTCATACGGACATCCATTCCCTGCGGCTTCGCGGGGCTCCTTCTGCCCGCAATCCTCCAGTGCGAAGCGCGAAACGGCGATACTGTATCCGGAAAACCCGCCGATACAAGAACAAAGGGGTCATAAAACAGGCGTCCCAGCCTCCGTCACGGGAATAGCCGATATTATGCATTGACATTGTTATTAGGCTGTCCTAAGTTATATGCATCATGACTGAGTCTCCGGAAAGCTTGTCGCTCTCGCAGCAGCAGTACGTCGAGGCGATCGCCTCGCTCGTGAGGGATAAGGGCCGGGCGCGCACGACCGACGTGGCCCGAATCCTTGGAGTCCGGCTGCCGTCCGTGACAGAGGCCGTCCGGCGTCTCAACTCGCTCGGGCTGACCCTCCGCCGTTCCCGCTTCGAGATTGCGCTCACCCCCCGGGGGTGGCGAATCGCCGAACAACTCGACGGGCGTCAGGCGGCCCTGCGCCGTTTCATGGTCGAAATCCTGGCCATGCCGCCGGAGCTGGCGGACGAGGTCGCCTGCCGGGTGGAGCACTGCGTGGACCGCGGCTTTGCCGACCGGCTCGCCGCGCT
>CAIYOB010001070.1 GCA_903927685.1 uncultured Planctomycetaceae bacterium | reverse complement strand
TTCGGGCTCCAGTGGGTGCGAACCTCCCGCTCGCTTGCGCTTCGGGCTCCAGTGGGTGCGAACCTCCCGCTCGCTTGCGCTTCGGGCTCCAGTGGGTGCCAGCGTTTCGCGAGCAACGCTCACCCGTGCGCCAAGTCTGCCAGCCGCTCCCCCAGCCGCGCCTGATCGTGACGCGCTTGGTCGAACAGCGGCAACAGGCGGCGATACACGCCGACGCCGGCTGGTTCCGGGCGGGCCGTGGATTCCAGCTGGTGTACCTGGTCGAGGCGGCCAAAGTCCGGCCACAGCCCGCAGGCCACCGCGGCCACGGCGGCCGCGCCCAACGAGCCGGCTTCCTGACCCACGTTCGTCTTCACCACCGCGATTTCCAACGCGTCGGCCAGGATCTGCCGCCACAGCGGACTGCGGCTGCCACCCCCGACCACGACCATCTCGTCCCCCACTTTGCCCAACTTCCGGAGGGCGTCCAGCATCAACCGGGCGTTCAACGCAATGCCCTCCAAGGCGGCACGGATCAGGTCCGCTTGCTTATGCCCCAAGTCCAAGCCCAACAACGCGCCGCGGATGTGCGGGCTAGGCTCCAGCGACGAACCGCCAGCCAGACTCGGGTTGAACAACAGCTTCCGCGCCCCCGGCGGCGATTGGGCCGCCAGGTCCGTCATGACATCGTACACGTCCCGGCCTTCGCGTTGGGCCTGGACCGCCAAGTTCGCACAGAACTGGTCCCGGACCCAGCGCAGCGAAGTGCCGGCGGAGAACATGCCGATCGCCGAAGTGAACATGCCTGGAACCACGTGCGTGAATACGTACGGCTTCGCCGCGTCGTCCAACAGTGGCTGGCCCGACGAGACGGCGATCCACATCGACGAGCCCAACGACGCATAGATCCGGCCTTCGGCAATGTTTCGAGCGCCCAGTGCCATGCAGGAATTGTCCACGCCGCCGCAAGCCACCGGGATGCCCGCCGGCAGCCCCAAGGCTGCGGCAGCCTCGGCCGTAACGCCGCCCAAGACCTCCGTCGCCGGGACAATCTCCGGCAGCAGCTCGCGCGGCAGATCCGCCGCCGCCAGCAGCGCGTCGGCATAGTCCCAACGCAACAGATCGTACACGCCGCTGCCCGAGGCGTATGAGTAATCCGTGGCCAGCCTGCCCGTCAGGCGATAGTTGACGTAGTCCTTGGTGCCCAGGACCTTGTAGATCCGCCCGAACATCTCCGGCTCGTGGTCGCGGTACCAGAGAATCTTGAACACGGTGTAATGCGGCGCGGGAAAGCCATTGCCTGTCAAACGATACCAATGCGTCGGATCGACCTGCGCAAAAAAACTCGCCGCCTGCTCGACGGGGCGCTTGTCCGACCAGATCGGCGTCGCATCCCGCAATAGCCGCCCCGCCGCATCCACCGGAACGCAGCCCAAGCTATG
Source organism: uncultured Planctomycetaceae bacterium (assembly GCA_903927685.1). The sequence continues at coordinate 10,323 of CAIYOB010001070.1, read as the reverse complement.
CCCCGAGATCGCGAGGCAGCGGATCGTCCGCGGATCCACCGCCCCCTGAGCCAGCAGTTGCCGGGTGCTGCCCACCACCGATTCCCACCAGGCGTCCGGCCGCTGCTCGTGCCAGCCCGCTTGCGGGTACACCGTGTCGTAGGGCACAAACGCGGCGGCGATCAAGCCGCCGTCCGCCCCGTACAGCGATGCCTTGTTGCCACCGGTTCCCAGATCATAGGCCAGAATCGTGTCGGACATGGGGGCTTCCAGGGGTTGGATTTCCAGGACAGGCCAAGCGTCGGCAGACAAGCTCGACCAGACGGCCTCCAATATACCGCACGCGCTTCCCCACCGCCGCCGCCTCACAGCGGCTTCATCGCCAAGTTCTTCAAACCGCCCTTGGTCGCATAGGTCGCAAAGCCCAGCGGCGGCATGTTGTCCATCTCCCAGCGGAGCGACACTTTACGGCCGGCGATTTCGACGTCCACGATCTGATCGTCGTCCACCCAGACCTCGATCTTCTTCGGAGTGACCCGCAGCCGGACCTTGTACCACTGGCCGTCCTTGAAAACCATCGAGCCGGTCGACTCGTTTTCCGACGCATCAAAGCCGTCCAGGCTGGACAGGCCGGTCAGGCTGCCGCCCCAGCCGCCCAGGATCAGGCTGCAGTGGGATTTCTCGACCGGGAACGTCAGGCCGCAGAAAAAGTCGCTGCCTTCGATCCGGCGGGCCTGGAACGTCAGCTCGTAGTTGGTCCTCGGCAGTTCCTGCCCGGCCCACTTGACACCGGTCATCGGCCTCCCCATCCCCAGGACCAGTTCGCCGTCCTTGATCGCCACGTCGCCGTGACCGTCAAAGTCGATCTTGTCCAGGATCTTCCAGTTCTGCAGCGACGTCCCGTCGAACAGCTTGATTTCCTTGGCCGGCGCGGCCGACGGTGCGGCCGGTTCGGCGGCCCTGGACAGCGAAACGACGGGGACGCACACGAACACGGCAACCGCAGCAGCAGAGCGTAGCACGACATTGACAAGCATGGTTACTTTCCTTCCCAGCAAAAACCCGATTGGAAATCCGCAGCATCATTATGCACAAGAACCCGCGGCAGGCAAACCACAGGCAGGCCGTGCGCAACGTGCTGGACATCGTAACCCGAAGCGTGAGCGAGGCCGGGGCGGGCATCCTCGAGATCGTAACCCGACGCGTGAGTTTTGAAGTTGCACATTCCCCCCAGTCGCCCTTTGGCCGAAGGCCAAACAGAATCATCCTCCAAACCGCGCCGCCCGACAGCGTATTGTTCGCCGTAGTGTGACTTCTTGCACGGCGCTAGACACGACCGGAATCCCGTTGGGTGCCAGCACCAAACGGGAAACGAGCCTCCGACAACGTCGTTTGTGTCGTTGCGCATTTTGCGAACCGGGCGACGTGAGGGCGGGCACGCCAGCCCTGCCTCTGGGGCAGGGTGTCAGGTGCCAGCCGCACGCGTTCAATACGTCGTGACCGCCGCCTCGGGAACCCAGCCGGCCAGGCCGGCTGGCAGTTGGATCTGCAGCCACGCGCCGCGACGTTCCAGGACCTGGAACTCGGCGCCCTCTTTCAGCGGTTCGGTGAACGCCGGAGCATAGCTCTCCGCATTGCCCTTGCGGGCGACGACCTCGGCCTGGACCACGACGCCGTGTTTGAGGTGCGCGAAGCGGTACCAGTCGTAGGCCGCCGAGGCGGCCAAGACGACGGTCAGCGCCAGGACGCTCCAGCCGGCGCGGCGGAACCAGCGATGCGGGGGCATGAACAGCGCCAGCAGCCCCAGGACAAAGGCGGCGCTGGCCGCCCAGGCCGTGACGACGACCTTGCCCCGATAGCCCATCCAGTCCTGCCAGAAGAAGATGTAGTCCAAGACCGCCCGCGATGGCTGTAGCGACGCGCTGGGGCCCAGTGCCAGCTGCAGGTTGGCCCGCAGCTGCGGATCGCGAGGCCGATAGACCAGAGCCTGGCGATAGCAGGCGATGGCTCGGCCCCGTTGGCCGGCCCGCATGAATGCGTTGCCCTGGTTGTACAGCAACGCGCCCGAGACCACTCCCCGCTCCAGGATTTCCTGGTACAAGGCCGCCGCGCGCAGGTAATCCGCCGGCCCGGCGGCCTGGTCGAAGGTCTCCAGTGCCCGCTGGTACTTGCGCAGCAAGTCGGCCTCGGGGGCTGCGGTGCAGCTGCCCAACAGCGGCAGGACCAGGGCCAGCCCCAACCAGGCGAGTGACGTGCCGGTTCTCATGTCTTCCACCGCCTGTCGCTCTTCAAGATTCCGATCAGGTCTTCGAGTGCCTGCGGCGCCGACTGGCTCACCTCCCGGACGGCGTCCGCCGAGGCGCCGTACCGGGCCCCGTCGCAGGTCTCCAGCAGGGTGGTGATCCGCCGCCGCAACTCGTCTTCGATGCCCCAGGTCCGCAAGTGGCCCTCGACTTCGCGGGAGGTCATGCCCGCCTCGATTTGCCCGGCCGCGTCGGCGACCAGGCCAATGATCGCCGCCCCCAGATGTTCCGCCCCCTCGCGTGCCTGCCCGGCCTGGATCTCCGCTTGTGCCGCCTGCATTCGCTGCCTCGCCCGCCCCGGGGCCGCCCGCCGGCGCTGCAGGCCCGCGTCGCCAAGAAAACGTCCCAGTTGCCGCGCCCCTCCGGCAATTCCCACGTAGGCCACGCCCAACAGCCCGAGATAGGCCAGCCAGCGAGCCGGACGGACGGACTGGTCCCGCAGGGCCGCCAGGTCGTCGATATTGGCCAGGATGCCGTCCTGGCTGGCTTCGATCGCGGCCCCCGTACTGCGGGCGGCCGGAGCGACCGCGATCTCGCCGTCGCCGATCCGTTCGGCCGGGCGGACGGTCAGTGAGATCGGTTGGGTCTCCAGTGTCACGTACTGTTCTTGCTCCACATCGAAATAGCTCAGCGGAATTGCCGGCCACGCGATCTGGCCCGCCTGCAGCGGCCGCAGGCTGTACGTGAACAGCCGGGCTTCGGCGCGGGTCTCCTCGCTGGCTTCGTACACCCGGAAACGCTCGGCGACCTCCGGGCGTCCGCTCAGGTCCGGAGCCCGCGCGGCGTCCAGCGTACCTGCGCCGCGGAGCGTCAAGGTCAGGGTCAACGGGTCGCCGACTTTGGCCTCGGTCGGCACCAGTGACGTATCCAGCGAGAACTTGCCGATCGCCTGGATGTACGAATCCGGCCGGCCCTCGGCGGGCGCGTCGCGGACGGTGACCGTGCGCGGCTTGGCGACCGCGAACACGCTTTCCATCTCGGCCCGCGAGGCGGCGTCCACCGTCCTGACGAAGTCGCCTTTCAAGGTGACCGGGCCGAACGAGAACTCGCCCAAGGCCTGGGGCACGAACTGGCGGACGAAGTCGAATTCCCAATACTCGCCATCCTGGCCGGACAGCGTCTTTCGCGTGGTGCGGCGGGGCTTGGGCAAAAAGCTGAGCGGGGCATCGCGGAAGAAGGAAAACGCCGATTGCTCCCCGATGTTGTTGATGGAGAACCCGCCGTCGTCGTCCTGCAACGCCGTCAGCCACTTGTCCCAAGCCAGCTCGGCGTGCAGGCCCTTGGGCACGGTATCGTCACTGGCCCAGGGAATGGACAACGCCGGCGGACGGCGGAGCACGGTCACGGGGTTCCGCTCGGCGACCGGTTCAGGAAGTGCCTTGACGGCGACGGTCAGACGCACGGTAAACGGCTGCATCGGGTACACGTGGTCGCGGTCCAGGACGATTTCGAGCACCGCCAGATCCTGGTCCGAAGGCGGAATCACTTCCAGAATCAACTCATCGCCCGTCAGTTTCCGGCCGGCGACTTCGGCGACCGGCGCGGGGATTTTCAGCGTGCCCGCCCGCTGGGGAGTCAGGGCATAGCGGTAGGCCCGCCCGTAGCGGACGATCTTGGTCATGCGGCCGTTGATCACCGTGATCTGCTGCGAGTCCAGCGACCGCTCGCCCAGGAACTCGACGCGGAAATCGTCAAAGCCCTCGAGCTTCGGCGGCTGCGGATTCTCGACGTGATTCAGCACGACCTCGTATTGGACGGACTCGCCCTCGTAGATCCGCTCGCGGCCCAGTTCGACCAGCAGCTCCGGTTCACGCTCGGCAGCCCGGGCGGCGGAGGCCAGGGTCAGCGCGAGTGCGAACAGCCACGGCCAGCGGCAAGGCCTCGCACGCGGTGATGGGAATGTCGCTCCGAGTCTGTTCATCACCAATCCTTGTCGACCGTCACTCCGCCACGCTGGTATTGTTGCAGTTCCTGCTGCTGTTCGCGATGCTGTCGCTCGCGTTCGCGGACTTTCCGCATCAAGGCTTCGGCCTGCTGTTGCGACAAGGATTGCGGCTGCGGCTTGCTGGCCGACGGCTGCTGCTTGGGCTGCTGATCCTGCTGCCCGTCCTTGTCTTGCTTGGGCTGTTCCGGCTGCTGCCCGTCCTGCGGCGGCTGTTTGGGCAACGCGTCGGCGATTTCGCGGAGCAGCTTGAGGGCCTGCTCCTGGGGTGGCAGCGCCGTGCCGGCCTGTTCCTTATCCAACGACTCTGCCGCCTGGGTGGTCAGCGGCACGATCTTGGGCCCCAGTTCCACGGCTTTTTCAAGTGCGGGCCGCAGATCGGGCGGCTTGGGAGTCGCCGGCGCGGGCTTGGCCTGCGGGCTCGACGGGGGCGGTTCGGGACCCGCGGCCGGCGGCGGCAACTGCTTCAATTCCGCCTCGGCTCGCTGCGGCAGCAACTCGCAGCGGCGGCGGACGGCGTGCTGCTCGCGGGCCAGTTCCTCGTAGTCCGGTTTCGTCGCGTTCTTTTCCTCGGCGGCCTGGATGATTTGCTGCGATTGCTCGACCAGCGTTTGCTGTTGGCTCGTCGTGGTCGCCAAGAACTGCGGGAACGGCGCGACGGCCAAGTAGATCTCCTCCAAGGCATCCAGGGACTGCTGCTGGGATTGGACTGCGGCGGGAAGGTCTTGATCCGCCAGTCGCTCGGCCGCTTGTGTCATGGCCGCGTGAACTTTGTCCGCCATGCCGTGCAGCAGTTCCACGGCCTTGTCGGCATCCGGCGTCGCTGGTTTCGGCTGAGGAGCCTGAGGTGCGGGTGATCCGGGCGGCGTGGGCGGTGCAGGCGGCTGCAGGGTATCACGGATCTTGTCCTTCAGCGGCTCGATTTCCTCGGCCAACTGCCGCTGTTGATCGCCGGCCTGGGTGACGACCTGTCGGCGCCGGGGTGTCTCCTCCTCGCGGGCAGCTGCCCGCGCCGTCTGTCGCAGAGTCCCTTGTTCGGTCCGGATCATCTCCAGCATCTGCAGCAAGTCCATCTCCTGGCGGCGCTGCTGGCGATCGCGTTCCGCCCAGACCTGTTGCATGTGCTTGATCCACTGCCGGAGGACTTCCAGGTTATGCCGCGCCGCCGCGTGATTGTCCCGGACGCGCAGGCAATCCCGGTAGTGGGCGACCGCCTGGCCGAGCAACTGCAGGCCCTCCTGCCGCGTCTCTGGGGCGGCCTCCGCGGGCTGTTCGCCGAACAACGCCTTGGCCTTGGCCGCCGCGATGCCTCCCAGATTGTAGTGCGCTTCGGCGGCCACTTGTTCATCGCGGGCCAGCGCCGCTTGCTGAAACAGCTCCACGGCCTTGTCGGGTTCCTTGCCGACCGCCGCGGCGCAGGCGCGGTCAAAGGTAATCCGCGAATTGTCCGGCAGGGCCACATCCGCCTCGGCGAATCGCTGCGCCGCCTCGGCGTACTGACCGCGTTGGAAATGCTGGATGCCCTCGCGGACCTGCCGAGCCGCTTCGCTCACCGACGCCTCGGCGGGCGACAGCCAGCTGAATGCCACCAGGACGATTCCCGCCACGGCAGCCGCCCGCCGCGTCCGGCCACGCCGACGAGTCGGGCCCGCGGGCCTCGCGGCGCTATCGTCCGGGGGCTCAACCGCGAGGGACGGGCTCGGATAGCGCGCCACCAGCATTTCGGCCAGCAACGCCGCCAATCCGGCAAACACGAACCACTGGAACCGCTCGGCGTACCGTTTCCGCTTCTCTGCCTGAATCTCGCCCCGCGTCAAATTGGCCAGATGATCTTCGTAAATCTGTCCCAGGTCGTAGGTCCGCGTCCGGGCCGGGACGTACGCGCCAGACGTCTTCAAGGCGATTTCCTTCAACAGCCGTTCGTCCATCCGCGACCAGACCTCCTGCCCCTCGTGCTTCAGGTAACGCACGCTGCCCGACGCGTCGCGAATGGGGATCCGGCGGCCTTCCTGGGGATCGCCCAAGCCGACCGTAAAGATCTTGATCTGCCGCTCGGCGGCTTGCTCGGCCGCCTCCTGCGGGAACGAATCCTGGTCTTCGCCGTCGGTGATCAAGACCAGCACCTGGTCGCGATCGCGGGTGACCTCCAGCGATTCGATGGCCTTGCGGATCGCGTCGCCGATCAGGCTGCCGCCGCGCGGCGCGCTGCTGGTGTTCACGGCTTCCAGCGCACTCAAGAAAAACCCCTGGTCGCTGGTCAACGGCACGATCACCGCGGGCGCGCCGGCAAAGGCGATCAGCCCCACGCGGTCGCCGGGCAGCTTGCGGAGCAGGTCGCGGACGTCGGATTTGGCCCGCTCCAGCCGGTTCGGGGCGACGTCTTCGGCCAGCATCGACCGCGACACGTCCAACAGCACAAACAGGTCGACGCCCCGGGCCGAGACCTGCTCGAAATACACGCCGAACCGCGGGCGAGCGGCCGCCACGATCAGCAGGCCGACGCCCAGCAGCAGCAGGGCCCCCTTGACCACAACCCGGACAGGACTACCCGGGGGCAGCAGGCGCTCGAGCATGGGTTGGTCGGCAAATCGCCGGGCGGCGGCCAACCGGCGGCGGTGCGCAACGACCAACAGTACCGCCAGCAGCGGCAGAATCCACAGGCCCAGCAGCCAGAGCGGGTCTTCCCAACGCATGGTGTTATGGTAAACAGCGGAAACGGGTGGCGGATAGGATCAGTTCCAGCAGCACCAGGCCCAAGCCCGGCAGCAGGAACCAGGAAAACAGCTCGCGATACTCGGTGTACAGGCGGCCTTCGGTCTCGGTCTTCTCCAGACGGTCGATCTCGGCGTAGACATCGACCAGGGCCTGGGTGTCCTGGGCGTTGAAGTATTTGCCGCCCGTGGTGTCGGCCAGCATCTTCAGCGTCGCCTCGTCCAGTCGCACGGTCTGGCGGACCAGCACCGAGCGGCCAAAGCCGTCGGTCGCCGGAAACGGGGCGCTGCCGGTCGAGCCGACGCCGATCGAGTAGATCTTGATGCCGAACGCCTTCGCCGCTTCGGCGCCTTGCTGCGGCTCGGCCACCCCCGCCGTCTGCTCGCCGTCCGACAGCAGGATGATGACCTTGCTCTTGGCCTTGACGTCCTTCAACCGCTCGACCGCCATCAGCACGGCGTCGCCGATCGCGGTGGCCATCTCTTCTTCGAGCAGCTGCTCGTTGACGACGCGCCCCCGGGAATCCGTCACCGGGCGGGGGATGTTGACCGTGTCCAGCACCTGCAGCAGGGCGCCGTGATCGAGCGTCAGCGGCGCCTTGGCTTCGGCATAGCCGCCGAACGAAATCAGGCCGATCAGATCATCCGGGCGGCCGGGCAAGGCACCCTGGCCGGCCACGAAGTCGTGAAACACCCGCTTGACCGCCGCCAGGCGATTCACCCGGTCGCCGTCCAAGGCAAAGTCGAGTGCCTGCATCGAGCCCGAGCGATCCAGGCACATTTGGATCGCGATCCCTTCGGTGCGGACGCGGAACTCCTGCAAGCCGCGTTGCGGGCGAGCCAGGGCGATGATGACCAACAGCAGCCCCGCAGTCCGCAGCCACGGCAGCAAGCGTTTGACTCGCATCGCCAGCGTGATCGGCAGGCCGCGGAGCAACTCCACGCTGCTGTACAACACCGCGTTCTGACGCCGCCGCCGTTCGCTCCACCAGACGATGGCCAGCACGACTGCGGCCAGCAGCAGCCAGAGCGGATTTTGCAGTCGCCACCCCATCATGCCGCGGCCTCCTGGGGCTGGAGTCCGAGAAAGGCCTGCGCCCGGCGGAAGGTCTGCTCGATATCCGCCGCCGTCGGCTCCCGGGCCGCGAACTTGACCAGATCCGCCGATTCGAGGAACGCTTTCAAGCGTGTCCGCTCCACCTCCGGGAACAGCTGGCCGCGGCCAATGACCCGCAGGAACTCTTCCGTCGTCTGTTCCGGGGCGTGAACGCCCGTCGTCCGTTCGATGAACCGGCGGACGATTCCGGTCAGCCGCACGTAGAACAACTTGACATCGGTGCCGCTGAGGTTCTCTTGAACCAACGCTTCCAGTTCCAAGTAGGCCAGCTCATGCGGGGTCAGCGGTTTCTCCGGTACGAGCCTGCGCCGCCGACGGACGAGCCACCAGCCAACGCCCGCGGCCAAGACCAACGCCAGCAAGCAGCCCCCCAGCCACGCCAGCCAACGCGAGGGCGATGACGGCAATTCAAGCGGTCCCGCCAGCGGCTTCAGTTGATCCAGCGACGGAACCTCGGCCTCCAGCATCGAGGTGACTTCGACGGCCAACGATTCCGTCTGGACCGTGTGCCGCTTGCCGTCACCTTGCGGACGCCGGTCCGTGAACGTCACGGTGATCGGATCGAGGTGCTGGGTGCCAGTCTGAACGGGCTCGAGCGTGTAGATCTGCCGCCGGATTTCGCGGTCCCCTTGCGTCTCGGGCAGCGGCTCGCGAAAGTCCCGGATCACGAACCCGCCGATCGCTTCGCCGAAGGGCGGCTTGTCCACCACCACGCCCCGGGCGCTGTCGATCGTCAAGGTCAACGTCGGTTCGTCCGACAGCCGGGCCGGGCTCGGCTGGACCTCGACCGTGACCTTGATCAAGCCGCGGTCGATCTGGGTCCGCGCCACGCCCGGGGCGGGCTGGGCGGCGGATTTCGCGGCCGGTTTCGCCGCGGATTTCGCGGCCGCTTGGGCAGCCGGTGGTTTGGCTGTAGGTTGGGGAGTCGGAGGCGACTGGGCCGAGCAGGGCGACGCGAAGAGCAGCAGCACCACCAGTCCGGCGAGGCGAAGCGTCGCCAGTCCGCCGATCCATCCGGCCGTTCGCCAACGACTCGCTCCGTCCATGCGCAGGCGGCGGGCTCGGCTCGGGAGCGCCAAGCTACGTGGGGAGCGGCCGATCGTCATGGGGCAGGCGAGCATGGTTAGTCTTCTACAGCACGGGGTGCCTGGGGTCGAGCGCAGCGAGCCCCCAGTCTACGGCGCCGGGTTCGCCTCCTTGGCCTCCTCCACCGGTTCGATCTTCACCTGATAACGCTGCATCAACTCGTCGGCCAGCCGCCGCGACAGCTCTTCGCGTTTGCGGGCCACGTAATCCGCCCGGACGCGATCGCGGATCTCGTCCAGCGGCGGCGTCCGAGCCGGCGACTTGCCTTCAACCAGCACGAGGTACTGCCGCTGTTCGTTCACAACCGGCTCCTTGGTCCACTGGCCGGCGTCCAGGCTGAACAGGGCGTCCGTGTTGCCCAGTCCCGGGTGCGGGCTGCCGCGAACCAGCGTTTCCGCCGCCGGCTGTGCCGCGCCCGCCGGCACGTCGCCCCGGTGCTTCTTCAGCCACTGGCGGAAATCGTCGGCCGACTTGATGCCGTCCAGGATCTCCGGCGACTTGTCGTCCGGCTTCAGTTCCTCGATCCATGCCGTCACCTTCTCCGGCTCGCGGTACTCGGTCTCGTTGGCCTTGTACAACCCCTCCAGATCCACGTCGGTCGGCTGGATCTTGGCCAGTTCCCGCATCTGGAAGCGGGCGGCCAGCAGGTTGTCGTCCAGGGCTTGCCGAGCCGTCACGTACTCCGGGTCCTTGTCCACGCCCAATTCCCGCGCCCGCCGCGTGAACAGCTCGGTCTGCAGCAACTCCTGGAACAACTGCTGCCGCATCTCGGGGCGCGCGAACTGGCCCAACAACTGTTGCCGCACCGCCTCGTTTCCTGCGGCCCCTTGCATGGCCAGCATCTGGTCGACGCGGCGTTCGATCAGGCGGTCCAAATCCGCCTCGGTCAGCGGTTCGCCTGCCAGCGTCGCCAGGATTTTGCCCTGCTTGACGTCCTCGGCCCCGGCCTCGACGCGCCGCGACAGTTCGCGGCCCACCTCGCCGTACAGGCCCAGTCGCCGCAGGCACGTCACCACTTCCGGGCCGACCTTGCGGCGGAGTTCCGCGTTCTCCTCGGCGGCCTGTTCGCAGCGCAGCAAAGCCGCGGCGGCTCGCTCGAACTGTTCAGCCTGCATGAACAGGCGTCCGACGCGAAACCAGACCTCCGCCCGGTCCGCGGCTTGCGGTGCGCCGCGCAGGTAATCT
>CAIYOB010001069.1 GCA_903927685.1 uncultured Planctomycetaceae bacterium | reverse complement strand
AACCGTTTGCCAAGACCGAGTCGTCAACTGCCCAAGCTCACACAAGGAGGCGTTGCCATGCCAAGGACATCCATGCGAGGGACATCCTGCTGCCAGACGAACCGGGCCCTCGGCCTTGTGGCGTTCGGCTTCGGCCTCTGGGCCGCGGGGCTGGCGGCGGCCCAGGCGGCGGACCAACCCGAATCCTATCAAGGCCCGCGCGCCCTGGCCGCCGCGCCGGACGGCAAGACGCTGTACGTCGCCTGCGCCGATGCCCGGCAGGTCGCGTGGGTCGAGCTGCCCGGCGGAACCGTAACGCGTCGGGTCGCCGTCCCGGCCCCGCCCGCCGGCCTGGCCCTGTCGCCGGACGGGACAAAGCTGATCGTGGCGTGCGCCGCCCCGCACAGCACGGTCGCCGTGCTGGATGCGGACACGGGCGCCACGCTGGCGACGATCCCGGCGGGGCATACCGCGGGAGCGGCGATCGTCAGCCCCGACGGCACGCGGCTGTATGCCTGCAATCGGTTCGACCACAACGTGTCCGTGATCGACTTGCCCGCCGCCCGCGAGATCGCCCGAGTCGCCGCGGTGCGGGAACCCGTCGCTGCCGCCGTCACCCCCGACGGCCGAACGGTGCTGGTCGCCAACCATCTGCCGAACACGCGGACCGATACGCCCTTTACGGGCGACGTTTCGGCCGTCGTGTCGCTGTTCGATGCCCAGACCTTCGCCACCGAAGTCATCCCGCTGCCCGACGGCGCCAACGGACTCCGCGGGATCTGCACGACGCCCGACGGCAGCCGCGCCTTGGTCACCCACCTGCTGTCCAATTTTCGCATGCTCCCGTTCCGCGTCGACACGGGCTGGATCAACGTGAACGTCGTCAGCATCATCGACATTCCCAACCGCAAAGTGGTGGGCACGATCGGCCTGGACGAATACTATCTGGGCGCGGGCAATCCCTGGGATATCGCCTGTACAGCCGACGGCCGCCAGGTCTGCGTCAGTCTGTCCGGAACCCATGAACTGAACGTCATCAGCCTGGAAGATCTGGTCAGCAAAGCCGCGATTCGGACGATGTCGCCGATGATGGGTGTCTGGCCGATCTACCCCAGCCTGGGCACCAGCCTGTGGCGGCGGACCAAGCTGCCGGGCACCGGCCCGCGCGGCATCGCCCTGAGCGGATCGCGGGCCTATGTCGCCGAGTATTTCAGTGACTCGGTGGCGGTGGTCGATCTGGCCGCCCCCGCGGACGAGCCGGTCGGAACGATCGCCTTGGGACCCGCCCCGCAACTGACGCCCCGCCGCCGAGGCGAACGGCTGTTTCATGACGCGACGATCTGCTACCAGCAATGGCAGAGCTGCGCCAGTTGCCACCCCGACGGACGCGTCGACGGACTGAACTGGGACCTGATGAACGACGGCGTCGGCAATCCCAAGAACACCAAGAGCATGCTCCTGTCCCACGTGACCCCGCCGGCGATGGCCGAAGGCGTGCGGATGAGCGCCGAAGAAGCCGTCCGCTCGGGCCTGGAGAACATCCTGTTCGCCAGCCAGTCGGAACAGGACGCCGCGGATCTCGATACGTACCTCAAGTCGCTGGAGCCGGTGCCGAGTCCCCTGCTGGTGGCTGGCCGGCTGAGCCCCGCGGCCGAACGCGGCCGGCAGTTGTTCGAGAGCCCGCGGATCAACTGCGCCGTCTGCCACCCGTCGCCGCACTGGACCGACTTGAAATCGCACCAGGTGGGGACGCGGAGTCGCAATGAGACCAACGAGCGGTTCGATACACCGACGCTGGCCGAAGTCTGGCGGACCGCCCCGTATCTGCACGATGGCCGCTACACCACCGTCCGGGAACTACTGGTCGAAGGCCGTCACGGCCTGGGCGGCGGCCGCCTCGAGTCGCTCAGCGAGCAAGACCTCCAGGACCTGGTCGAGTTCGTCCTGTCGCTGTAGCCTAGCTCGCCAAGCCCGCAACTCGCCCTCGGCCTGGTAGGATGGATTGCCAATCCGTCGTACAGCACAGTGCCTCTTGGGGCTGTGGTGGCCAGTAAGCGTGGCACACGTGCGCCGGAGCTGGAATATCGTGAAGCTACGCGTATACATGGCCCTGCTGGCCGCCGCGCCGAAGGCCTACGCGTCCCCGTCGCAGAGGGACGATCCGAGCAAGCCGAGGCCGATCCGTACATGACGCTGCGAGCAGCGGGCGGCCCCCGCCATCGCCACGAGAATGATCTCGATGGGCCTGGACATCGCGCGGTCGGGCCTGATGGTCGTGTACAGCCAGCCGCAGACCCGTTCCGAGTACATCCAGGCGACCAGTCGGGTGGGGCGCGGTCACCAGCGGCCGGGCTTGGTCGTCACGCTGCCGAACACCGATCGGCCGCGGGATCGTTCGCACTGCGAGCGGTCGACAACATTCCACGGCCGACACAGGCCGCAACGTGCACGTCGGCATGGCCCGAAGTGATCCGAGCACTCGCACTCGTCCGCCTCGACAATGCCACGCGAATGTCACCGCTCCGGGAACGCAGTAACTCGCAAGAGAGACCAGATTCGGTCGCGAGTTACGGCATCGAACCAAGATTCTAGTAGCGGAGGAGGGACTCGAACACAGCCCGGATTCCTCGGGAAATACGGGGTTTT
>CAIYOB010001068.1 GCA_903927685.1 uncultured Planctomycetaceae bacterium | reverse complement strand
TGCTGGACGATCCGCACAGCCCAACGGCTCAGGCGGTTCTGGCCGGCATCGGCGCGGCGGACCAGGAGATCGGCAACGAGGTCCGCGTCTTGCTTCGGGAGGCCAACCAGCCGTGCCTGGTAGTCGCGCTGAACGGGATGCAGAGCTTCGACCTGACCACGCAGTTCACGCAGCAGATCTTGCGCCAGCTGAAGGCTCGGAACCTGGACACCAGCCCCTTGGATCAGCTCCGGCCGCGTTTTTCCCAGGCGGCCAGTTTGGTCCGCATGGCCAACCAGGAGGTGGCCAACGAGCTGTTGAGCGAATGCGACGTGGGCGGCACGGAGGACATCCTGGCCGGGCTGGAGCGTCAAGACGAAGCGACGTATCGTCGAGTTCACGATGTGTTTTCGCGCCGCGGGATGGTCATCGCGGCGCTGCGAGGAGAATCGGTACGCGACGTCATCGATGCCTCAATTCAGAACTTCTGCGGGCCGAACAAGCCGTTCCGCTCGCTCCTGATCCTGTTCGACGAGTTTGGAAAGTACACCGAGTTCGCAACCGAGAAGAGTCAGATTGCCGGCAGCGGCGTGTTGCAGGATCTATTCGAGGCCATCCAGGCTAACAGTACCAGCGTCTGCTTCACGGGGTTCATTCAGTTCGAGCTGAACGCGTACGTCCAGCGAATCGCTCCGGAGTATAGGAACGAAATCCTGCGATATGTCACGCGATACCAGGCCGCGAATCGGGTCTACTTGTCCATCAACATGGAGACCCTGGTCGCTCACCTGATCGAGAAGAAAGATGCGCAGGATCTGGACCGCCGGTTTGACAGTCCCGCCGCGAGGAGCGAGTCGGAGTCCATCCTGCGGGACCTCGCCCACTGGTTCCCCCAGTCCGGGAATCACCGGCTGTGGAACGACCCCGCGCAATTCCACAAAGTGATTCGCAAGGGCTGCTGGCCGTTGTCACCGTATTCCACTTGGTTCCTCTTCCATCTGGCGGCCGCCGGCAAGCATTTGCAGGAACGCTCGGCACTCGCCTTGCTCGGACAATTGCTTGAACGATTCCGCGACGGCACCGTTATCGACGACGACCGCTGGGCGCTGGCCCCCGTCGATTTCTGGTCCGACGATTTGCAGCACGAGTTGCTCACCTCGGAGGAAGGTGGACAGCAGGGCGCCATCACACATGCGTACGCGTCGGTCGTGGCCAATCATGGGGGCAGCTTGACACGGGACCAGCGGCGGTTGCTCCAGTCCGTCGTATTGGCAGCGAAGATGTCCCTCAAAGCGTCGGACCGCACAGACGCCGCGGACGCCCTCGCACGACTGGCCGGAATGCCGCACCAGGAAGCGGACAGCCAGCTGCGACTCCTGCAAGACGACTACAACGTGCTGGAGTGGGATGCCGCCTTCAAGCAGTTTGACATCCTCGGCGACGCGGTTCCTCGAACCCAGTTCCTGTCCTGGCTCCGGCAGCGGGTTGCCAGCACGTACGACAACGAGGGCAAGGCGAAGCTGTTTGCCAGCAAAGGACGCCATTGGTGCGAGGCCCTGACCGAGTTGGACTGCGATTTCGCCGAGGACAACAAGATCACGACCCGCGAATGGCGCTACCAGGCAGTGACCTCCAACGTGGCCAATCTGCCGATGCATGTGAAACTGGCGTCCGACCGCTGGCGGAACGCGGTCGCCGTCGATGAGCCTCGAGGGACCGTAATCTACTGCTACGTAGAACCGGGGCGGGATCCCGACGCGGCTGCGCAAGACGCCGGCAGGACGCTGCGAGTTGCCGCCAAAGAGGCTTCCGCTGCCGCGCTGCCGATTCTTGCCGTCTTGCTGAGTGACGAAGATGGGGCCTTGGGCCAGGCGCTCGGAGAACTAGCCGTTCTGGAGGAATCCGTCAGCGAAAAGGACCGCTTGCTTTTTGGCAACCTGATTCCTGCTCACGTCGAGAAGCAAGTGGCGTTTGTCCGCAGCCGAGTCGAAGCGATGATCAAGCAACGGCGGTATGTCACGTGTTTCAAGGAGGATCTTGAGGCAAGCAGGATTCTCAGGGCGGGAAGCGAACTGTTTGCTCGCATCTACAAATCGCCCCTGACTTTCCCGTTTGACGGCTTCAGCACGGCCAAGGGCAACGCCGCCGATTCCTGTCAGGATCTGACCAGGGACTTGTTTGTCGGGAAGCTGGATTACGACGCGGTGCTGAGCAAGCCTGTCCAGACGAAGAACCGAGCGATTACGGTCCTGAGTGACTGCTGGGGCGTCTTTGGGCAGAATGGTCGCGTGTTGACCCGCCCCAAACTTCCGCTTCTGCGTAATCTCACAGCCAAGTGGGATGACATGCTCGCCACCGGGGAACGCCGCTTGCCGCTGGGCGAGGCGTTTCAGCAGCTCTGCCAGCCGCCTTACGGGGCCAACATCGCCTCGGCCGGATTGCTGTTGGGGACGTTCATCGGTCCGCGCGTCGACAAGCTGATGGTCGTCCGGAACCAGCAGCGGTTCGCCGTTTCGCAGTGGCTGCAGGACGGGCTGTTCAAAGGCAAGTACATCGATGTCAACGCCCTTCAAGGCGTCGAACTCGTATCGCTGGGAGAGGAGTCTTCCGAATGGGAGGTTCTCTTGGACGAGTGGGAGCAAGCCGAAAGCCACTCGTTGCGGGTCGCATGTCTCCAACGCGCGGAAGCCCTGAAGAATCGAGTCCCCGTGCCGCCGTTTCTTCACTACCGCGTGGTTCATCTGGAGGATCTGGCCCAAAGCGCGCTGACGGCGATGGCGGAAATGGAGCGAAAGCAGAACGAGGCGTTCAGCAAGCTGGAAAACGGCTCGGAACGCGCGAATCTGCACCTCGTGATCTGGGGCGCCGCTCAGCTTCAGGAACAGTGCGATCGGATGCAAACCGAAGGTCCGCTGTGGGACGAGCACGACGTCGAAACG
>CAIYOB010001067.1 GCA_903927685.1 uncultured Planctomycetaceae bacterium | reverse complement strand
TTCCTCGACCGGCACGACGATCGACAGCACCCTGTCGATCGTGCCGGCTCAGAACAGCGCCATCATCTACTACGACCACTGGGAGGACGGCTACGAGGCGAACGCCGAGTCGCCGACGCAAGCGACGACGCAGGTCTGGGGCGACGGCAACCCGACCAACGGCATCCCGCCGGGGTTCGCCAGCGATGTCCTGACGTCCAACAGCGTGATCACGTTGCGGAACAACATCACGGTACCGCGGAACTCGGCCACCCGCCTGTACGACGGTCGCGACAAGATCTCCGCCACCAAGGCCATCGCCATCACACGGGCCGCCTGGGCCACCTCGCCGGGCCCCATGCTCTCGGGCGCAATCGAAGTGGTCGCGAAGAACAACTGGGGCACGCAATACGTCGTCCCCGTCGGCCAAAACGCTCCCAATGCGGCGTTCAACGAGATCTTCCAGTACACCTCCGCCTCGATCATGGCGGCCAATAACGCCACGACCGTCCAGATCGACAAGGACGCCAACGGGAGCTTCGAGACGTCGGTCACGCTGAACCAGGGCGAGAGCTATCTGGTCAACGGCGGCGTACTGACCGGAGCCAAGATCCAGGCGAGCGCCGAGGTCCAAGTCCAGTTGATCGTGGGCGACGTGGCCACCACCTACGAATCCGACTGGTTTACGCTGTATCCACGCGACTCGTGGAGCAGTACCTACTACAACCCGGTGGGCACGGTTGTGGCGGATGACCCGGCCGCGACGTTCTTGTACAACCCGAACACGTTTGCGATGCAGGTCGAGGTCCAAACGCTGGCGGGGGCGCAGCTCATCACCGTCCCGGCGGCGACCGACGCCACGACGCACGGCCTGTATCGTTTTCAGATGCCGACCAATTCGGGGGCTCATTTTCACGCCGTCAATCCAGCCCACAAGTTCTTTGCCCTGGGGGCCATGGACACCGACACATCCGGTACCGCGAATAACGTCCATGACTGGGGCTTCACGCTGGTTCCTGACACGTACCTGACCCCGGCCATGAAGGTGGGTTGGGCGCCCGGCGACGGCGACCAGCCGCCCACCAACAACGGCAGCCCGGTGTGGGTCATGGCTATCGCCCCGACGCGCATCTACGCCGACTACGACGGCAACGGCGCGACCGGCGCGCTGACCGATCCCAACGGCCGCAAGTACGACGCGCATTTTGACGTCGTGGATTTCCAGTCGATCCGCATCTACGACCCGGACAAGGACCAGACGGGGATGCGGGTCTACACGGTCGACGGCACCCGGCTGACCGGCGCCTGGGGCCAGGATCCGAGTACCTCCCAGCCCGGCAATCCCTTCCTGGATGTCGGCTATACCGTGCTGCCGCTGCCGGTGTTCTACGTGGTCAAGGAGGGAACGATCGTTCTGGGCGACGGCGACGGCTACGTGGAATCCGGTGAGACCATCCAGTACTCGATCATCGTCCGCAACGACGGCGTCGTCCCGATCAGCGGGCTGAGGGTAAGCGATCCGCTGCCCGCGAATACGTCGTACGTGGCAGGCACCACCGTCATCGAAAACCTCGACGGGAGCGGCCAAGTCGCGATCCCCGACAACAGCTCCCCAGCCACCGCTTACCCCTTGGACGAGACGGGCTATACGATCACCACGCTGGCCGTAGGCGAGGCCAAGCGGATCCGCTTCCGCGTGGCCGCGGCCAACCCGCTGCCTTCCGGCACGACGCAGATCGTGAACACGGCCACGGCCGACGACGGCGATACCCCGCTGAAGGCGACCGTCACGCTGCCCGCCGCGCCGCCGGTCTGCGGCACCGTCCAATTCACCACCGCCAGTTGGGCGGACACGGCGAGCTATGCGATCGATTCGACGGTCTATCTGCAAGTCACCGACTCGGACGCCAATACGAACTCGGGGTCGCTGCAGACCATCACGGTCCGGGTGACGAACTCGGCGACCGGCGACCGGGAAACCGTGACCTTGACGGAAACCGGCAACAACACGGGCATCTTCCGCGGTTCCGTCCCGGCGTCCACCAGCAGCGGGCAGGCTGTCGAGAACGGGACGCTGTACGCGCTGGTCGGAAACGCGCTGACCGCCACCTATACCGACACCGCCTGCACGTCGGTTGACACGGCCACGATCACGCCCCCGACGGCCACCAAGCCGCTGTATCTGGATACTGACGGCACGGACGGCGACACCGCGGGGGACTTGGACCGTGATGATCCCGTCCATCATGGGCCGGACAACGTGACCTCGTCTACGCAACTATTAGGTGGCTCGGCGACAGGGGTGTATCTGGATCAGTTCGGCAGTATTGCCTATAACGGCACGAATGGGACGGCGAGTTGGAGCTCAACGCCCTGGGGCGAGAACCTAAGTGTTGCACCGGGCGGCCCGGGCGGTGTCGATGACGGCGGCGGCGTGACGACGGGAACGGTCCGCGTAGTGAATTCGGCAAGTTATTGCTCCTCGGGCAATTGCCTCTTGCTGTGCGCCGATACCAGCAACAATGACTCGCCTTTGCCAGATGGCGTAGTGAATCGGGGCGCATATCGATCAGCCAACTTGAGTGGTGCAACTTCGGCGACCCTTTCCTTCTACTTCAACAAGGCGAACTCCAGCGGCAGCAATCCACAACTTGCCGTCGAGACCTTTAACGGCTCGACTTGGAGTTCTCTTGGGACGTTAGGCCCGGACGACGACAATGAAACAAAGAGCTACCCCATTCCGGTGGCTCAGTTGACGGCGAACTTCCGGTTTCGCTTTCGCGTCCTCGATACGGGCAGCCAGGGTGATGAGAACTTCTACATCGATGATGTCCAAGTAAGTTACGCGACCACAGCGCCGGGCTCGACGACCTTTACGCAGACGCCGGCGATGGCGTCGGCCCTGGTGATGCCGGCCGGTGTCGCCGTGACAGCCAGCGTGTACGTGGAATCGTCGAGCGGAGCGCCGACGCCCGCCGATATCACGGCCACCTTGAGTTCGACGCCAGTCGGCATCAGTCCCACCGCCGTTTCGTTCGGCAATCCGACCGTCACCTCCGAGCCCACCAAGTCGCCTGGCCCGAACGGTGGAACCGTTTATCGGCTGGATTGGAGCCAAACTCTGGCCAGCCAAACGACAATTCCGCAGAATGACCGAGTCCGGTTGGCGATCAACACCAGTTCGGGCTTCCGCGTCCTCTACGATAGTCAGACCTATCCT
>CAIYOB010001066.1 GCA_903927685.1 uncultured Planctomycetaceae bacterium | reverse complement strand
GGCATTTCGTAGCGCCGGGCCAGCCAGCTCAGGTAGAACGGATCGATGGGAATGCAGTGACCGCCCAGGCCGGGGCCTGGATAGAACGCTTGAAAACCGAACGGTTTCGTCTTCGCCGCTTCGTTTACCTCCCAGACGTCAATGCCCAACCGCGTGAACAGCACTTTCAACTCGTTGACCATCGCGATATTGACCGAGCGGTAGGTATTCTCCAGGATCTTGCACGCTTCGGCCACTTCGCAACTGGAAACAGCGATGGTCTTGACGACCGCGGGGGAGTACAAAGCGACGGCCAAGTCGCGACTGGCCGCATCCAGACCGCCGACGACTTTCGGAATCCGGCTGGCCGAGAAGTCCGGATTGCCCGGATCTTCGCGCTCGGGGCTGAACGCCAGGAAGTAATCTTCGCCCACCGTCAGTCCGGACGAGGCCAGGATCGGCAGCACGACTTCGCGCGTCGTGCCCGGATAGGTCGTGCTCTCCAACACCACCAACTGACCCGGCCGCAACGCGGCGGCGATGTGGCGTGCGGTGGACTCGATGCAGGACAAGTCCGGATCGCGGCTTTCGTTCAGCGGCGTGGGCACGCAGATCAGCAACGCATCCGCTTCCCGCAACCGCTGCATGTCGGCCGTCGCCGTGAATTGCTTGGCCGCCAGCCACTCGGCGATCCAGTCCGACGGAATGTGGGCGATGTAGCTTTCGCCACGTAAGAGATGGTCCACTTTCGCCTGGTCAATGTCGTAACCAATGGTCCCGAAGCCGGCCTTGATGAATGCGCGCAGGAGCGGCAGCCCCACGTAACCCAACCCGATCACTCCCACCCGAGCTGTCCGGTCGGCAATCTTTTGGCCCAGCGACACCTGCATCGTGTTCATACTTGTCTCCTTGTCGTGAAAACCGCTAGGTTAGCCTTTCCCGCCAACTCCGCAAGCACGCCACTAGAAAGTGTGGGTATGATTGAATGCAGGGCGCTACTCGTGCCGGAGGGCTTCGATGGGGTTCATCAGTGCGGCGCGGCGGGCCGGATAGACGCCGAACACGACTCCGGTCAGCACCGAGGTGCTGAACGCGATGACGACCGCCCACCAGCTGAGCGCCGTTTCGATCTCCGACAGCCGGGAAACGGCCACGGGAATGGCGATCCCCAGCAGGATCCCCATCAGCCCGCCGCCGGACGACAGGACCATGCTTTCGACCATGAATTGGGCGACGATATGGCTGCGGGTGGCGCCCAGCGCCCGCCGGATGCCAATCTCCTTGGTTCGCTCCGAGACGGTTGCCAGCATGATGTTCATGATGCCGATGCCGCCGACCAGCAACGAGATGCCGGCGATCGAGCCCAGCACCAGGTTCCAAATCCGCTTTTCGCGTTCGGCTTGTCGGAGCAATTCGAGCGGGACCTGGATCTCGTAATCCGCCTTGTTCAGATGCCGCTGTTCGAGCAGTCTGCGGACCATGTCGGCGGTGGCGCTGACCAGGGTCTCGTCGTGCAGCGTCAGGGTGATTTCGCTCAGCTGTGTGCGTTCGTAATCCCGGCCTCCAGTCCGGATGATGACCTGCAATTCGCCGAACCGGCTGCGGGCGGAACTGAGCGGAATGTAGATGTCGTTGTTCAAGTCCTGGGCGCCGATTGCCCCCGGGACGGCGCCTCCGCTGTCCTGCGGCTGCAGCACGCCGATCACGACGTAGGCCCCATCGCCCAGCAACAGCGGCTTGCCGAGCGGGTCCTCGTAGGAGAACAGCCGCTCGGCGGCGCCGGCGGCCAGGACCGCGACATTGGCCGTCGTGGCCTCGTCGACGGCGGTCAGAAAACGGCCGCGCCGGAGCGCCAAGTGCTTGATCGTCTCATATTCCGGCGTCGTGCCCAGGATCCGCGCGTTGGCGATCCGGTGCCGGCCGTACTGGGCGTTCTTCCGGACCATCGCCACGGGCACCGCCCGCTCGACGGTCGGGAGATTCGCTTTC
>CAIYOB010001065.1 GCA_903927685.1 uncultured Planctomycetaceae bacterium | reverse complement strand
TCGAGGCCCGGCCGAGTGCGGACTGGACGAACATCAGCAGCCAGAACCGCTGGGAGGGCGCGATCTTCGGCGGCCACCGGACCGCGCGGATTTTCGTCCAGCCGCTGAAGCCCCCGCGGGGCAGCGTCTACAACGCGAACTGGTCCGTACAGCATCGCGGCGTGCTGGTCGCGCAGCGACTGCGCGGCAGCAACGCAAAAGGCCAGCGGGTGTGGTTCGATGCCTCCCTGCGGCGTGCCGAGACCGGCGGCTGGGTAGTCGCCGAAGCCCCGCGGGCGTACGCCGCCGTCCGCGTGGTCGAGGGCGGAACCGCCTGGGAGCCGGACACCGTCGAGCAGCACCACGAAGGCAGCGGCCGCACCGATCTCGGCATGTGGCTGCGGTGCCTGGACGAATTCTCGCCGGTGATCCTGGAGGTCGCGAGGAAAAGCGACTTCCCGGACCTGGCCGCGTTCCAGCGGGCGATCCAAGACAATCCGCTGAGCTGGGAAGGCCGCCGCCTCGACTACACCAGCCGGCTCCATGACACGACCTTGACACTGTATGCCGATTACACCCGTCCGCCCCTGGTGGACGGCCAACCGGTCAAGTACACGGCGGCGCGGGTCTACGACAGCCCGTTTCTCCAGTCCGAGTTCGGCTCGGGGATCGTCACCATCCGCAACGGCTCGCAGCAAGTGGTCTTGGATTTCAATCCCTAGCGGCGCTGTGGATTTCCCGTGCGTATTGTGCGTGGTTCCACCGGCGTAGTATAACAGCGGGAGCGAAAAGCGGCCGGAGCCCCTGCGCAAGGCGGGACGACTGGGACCGGGCAGTGCCTGGTGGACGCGGGGCTGGCCGCACGGCATTGACCGTCCATCTGTCCGGTCCGCCGAGGTCCCAATCACCTCCGATCTGATGTCAAACGGAAATCCGGAAAGGCCGCCGTGCAAACGAAGAAGATCTCACTCGCGTTGCCGTACATCTCAGGCACACCAGGACGCGAAGGGAAGTCACGATGAACGCGGAGAGAATGGGACGCCGGGCTGGCCGTGCGGCGCGAAAGCTGCGGCTCAGGGGGTGGTTTTGCGGGTGGCTTGTCCTGCCGCTGTTGGCGGCGTCTGGGCAAGCGGCAGACCGTGAGGTTCGCCGCGAAATGCCGCCGCTGAACCAGATTCTGGCGACCCTGCGGCCCGAGCATCCGCGGGTGATGGCAACGGCCCAAACGTTCGAGGCGGTTCGAGCGGCGGTGCGCGGCGGGGGGCTGCCGGCGCGGATCTATGCGGAGGTCAAGGAGTCCGCCGACCAGACCCTGACTGCCGCGGTGTCCAAGTACGAAATCCCCGATGGCAAGCGGCTGCTGAACGTCAGCCGCCGCGTGCTGGATCGCGTTCGCACCCTGGCACTGGTACATCGCGTGGAGGGCGATCCGCGGTACGCGGACCGCGCCTGGAAGGAACTCGAAGCCGCAGCGGCGTTTCCGGATTGGAATCCGCCGCATTTCCTGGACACCGCGGAAATGACCCATGCCTTTGCGCTGGGCTACGACTGGCTGTACGACCGGTGGAGTGAACCGCAGCGACGCGTCCTGCGCGAGGCGATCGTCTCCCTTGGCTTGCGGCCGGGCCTCAAGGTCTATGACAGCCAGAAAGGCTGGCCGCGGAATGAGAACAACTGGAACCAGGTGTGCAACGGCGGCTTGCTCAGCGGCGCCCTGGCGATTGCCGACGAGGAACCGCAGCTCGCGGCGCGGATCGTGTCCGAAGCGGTTCACAGCGTGCCGCTGGCCATGCAGCATTACGCGCCGGACGGCGCCGGCACGGAGGGAGTCACGTATTGGGATTACGGTTCCCGCTACAACATCGTGCTGCTGTCGTCCTTGGAGACCGCCTTGGGCACCGACTTCGGCTTGTCGCAAGTCGGCGCGTTCGGCCAGAGCGGCTACTATCAGATCTATCTGTGCGGCGCCGGCCGCGTGGCCTTTGATTTCGCCGATTGCGGGCGGTCGCGGGTGTCGGAGGCCCAGCACTTCTGGCTGGCGGGCAAGTACGATGTGCCGGCCTTCAGCTGGTTCCGCCTGAGCGCCCTCGAAGGCGGCGAGCGTGGCGGCGCATTGGATCTGCTCTGGTTCGACGCCCGTGGCCGAGGGCTCGACTTCAAGTCCTTGCCGCTGGATCGGTACTTCCGCGGCGCGGAATGCGCGTCCTTACGGAGTTCCTGGGAGCCGGACGCGATCATGGTCGGCATCCAGGCCGGCGACTCGCTGAACCTGGGCGGGCACCGCCATCTCGATCTGGGCACGTTCGTGCTCGACGCGTTGGGCGAGCGTTGGATCATGGACTCCGGCGTCGAGCATGAAACCTACCTGACCCATCGGCACAAGAACCCGCGGCATGCCTATTACCGGGTCCGAGCCGAAGGCCACAACGTGCCCGTGTTCAATCCTGACCAGGGGCCGGACCAGAATCCCAAGGCGGTGGCGAAAATTGTGAAGTTCGAGTCGACGCCGCAACAGGCCCTGGCCGTGGTCGATTTGACACAAGCTTACCAACCGCATGCCGACCGGGCCGTCCGCACTTTCACACTGGCCGACCGGAAGCGGTTGATCGTGACGGACGAACTGCAGGCCCGGGAACCTGCCGAACTGTGGTGGTTCCTGCACACCGAGGCCAAGGTCACACTGAACGACGGCGGCCGGACCGCCGTGCTGAGCCAGCACGGGAAGACGTTCACCGTGCAGCTCCAGGAGCCGGCCGACGCGCAGTTCCAAGTCCTGGACTGCCGGCCGTTGCCGTCGTCCCCCAACCCGGAACCACAAGCCGACAATCGCGGTCGCCGCAAGCTCGCCCTGCACCTGACGGGCGTGCAGGCCACGCGCATCCAAGTCGCCTTGGAGCCGCGCGTTCATCCCGGCACGTCCAGCACGACCCGCGTCGTGCACAGCAGGTCGTGCAAGCTGAGTCCTTTGCGGCTGACGAGCCCCCACACGACATCGGCGGCCAGCCAAATGGCGGCGGCGGCGGCGAATACCGTGCCCAGGTAGGGCTGGCCGGCGGCTCGGTTCAGTTCATGCACGCAGGCCGCCCAGAGCGGCAGGAACTGGAATACGCTGCGCATGGCCAGGATTCTGGCGCGCGGCGTCAAGCCATGCGCATCGACGATCCGCAGTTGAAACAGCCGTTTGCCCGGCGTGGTATGCCAGCTGGCCTGCAGCAGCGCAGCCAGGAGCGGCACCAGGCCTCCCAGCGCAGCCAGCGACAGCCGGACCGGCCACGTGCCTACCCCGGCAGCCAGTGGGGTGTAGAACAGGCTCTGCCCCGCTTGGGCCAGCGCGACGTCTACCAGCCACGCCAAGCCGCGTTGGACGCGTCCGGCGCGCGGCAAGTCGACGGGGCGGAGCCGTTTCAAGTCGGCGAGCAGTTCCTCGTAGTTTTGATAGCGGCCTGCGGGCGACTTGGCCAGCAGCCGCGCCAGGACGCCCCGCCAGGCGTGAGGCAGACGCTCCGGCCACGGATTGGGGAACTCGATGCTGGCCGTCCGATGCACCTGGAGCAGATCGACCAGCTTGTCGCCGGACGGCGTGTAGGGCAGTCGCCCGAACGTCATTTCGAACAGGGTCACGCCCAGCGAATACAGGTCGCTGCGGATGTCGACCGGCTGGCCGTCCGCAGCCTCGGGCGACAGGTACGCCGGGGTCCCCGCCAGCGCGGTCGCGCGGTGGTCGGCGGCGGACAGCCGGCGGGCCAAACCAAAATCGGACAGTTTCACCGTCTGCTCGTCGGCAAGCAGGACATTGCTGGGCTTCACATCGCCATGGAGGACGTCGAAATCGGCGGCGTGACGCAACGCTTCGGCCACCTGCGCACCGAGCGATACCACAGCGGCAAACGGCAACGGGCCGACTTTCAAGCGGTCGGCCAGAGTCGCGCCGGGCACCAATTCCATCGCGAAAAACGGCGTCTTGCCTTCGCGCCCCACGTAGTAGATGTGGACGATGTTGGGATGGTTGACACGGGCCTGGGCGATGGCTTCTTGCAGCAGCCGTTGAGTCTGCTTGGTGTCGCTGTCGGAACCGCCCGCCGAGTGGATCACTTTCAG
The DNA here is from genome assembly GCA_903927685.1 of uncultured Planctomycetaceae bacterium. Next base: position 1,610 of record CAIYOB010001065.1, on the reverse strand, counting down.
GGCCACGTACCGCTGCAGGGACTCGTCCAGCGCCTGGTAGACCGCGCCCATACCGCCTTGACCGAGCTTGCGCACGAGGCGGTAGTGGCCGTACCGCTGATGGGTCGGTTCGGTTGCGGCCGCCGCCGGGACATCCGCCGCGGCCGTCGTCGCCGGGTCTTCCACGATGTGGGTCAAGCTGGCCGTGGCCGCCGGGTCCGCCCCGAGCACGGCCCGGCTCACTCGGCGTCCGCACGTCGGGCAGGTTCCGCCGACGCCCGGGGCGACAGGAAAAGACTCGCCGCAGACACAGCGATACGAGAGTCCCGGCGCCGGCGCCCCGGCCGCGGGGTCACGGACCATCGCCCTGGCAAGACCGTCGTTCATCAGGTTCGTCCTCCCACCCAGCGCCAAAGCCCACAGCTGCGTCGTTCAGCGGCCCTCTCAGTGTAGCAGAAAGCAGGTGCCGACGGTGCCCTACGACAGCGCGTCCGTGACAATCTGACCGGAACTCCAATTCTCGGTTTTCCGGCAGAATTGCCCGAACTCTCGGGTCAGCTCGTGGAATCAGGTCCAGAAGCGGGAGCGATCCTCGGCCGGCCTGGGAGAGGCCTCCGCTGCGCGCTGCCCGCTCACCATCTCGGGCGGGATCTGGATCGTAATCGTCTCGAGCTTTCTCTCTCGGGTAATGACCACCGGGATGACAAGGCCCTGCCAGCGGAGTTCGCCGTGCTGCGGCCAGGACCGGCTGGACGGATCGATTCCCGCACGCCGCTGGATCGCCTCCAGCCATTCGTCCCACGCAACACGCGGCACGGGGGCGTGCTCGGACGACGATCCGGAAATCAAGAACTGAATGCGGATCTCCTGGCGACGTCCCGAAATGCGAAGCGCCGTCGCCCCGGAACGGACCGCCTCGTCCAGCAGCGCGTCTAGCAACGCATCCAGTTCGCGATCGCGATCCGTGCGGGGATCCGCGGCCAGTCCGGTACCATCGCCCGGCGGCGGTGCCGACGGCTCGGCGGCTGGCCCGGACCATCCCGAGACCAGCTGCTGTACCAAGTGGCGAAGCGTGCCGCCTCGCGGGGGCGAGTCCAATCGCATGACCCTGGCGTCCCGAAACTCGGCCATCTGCAGATCTGCCGAGAAATCGGGAGCCTCCGGCGGCGATGCGGAATCGCAGCAGACACTCCACGATCGCCCCCGGGGGGCCGCACGAAATGCGCCCGAACCCAGCGTGGCGGTGCTCCAGCCGTCCGGGTATTCCACGGGCTGGACGATCTCCAGCGGCCGGCCCGCCGGGTTGACAACCTCGGACTTGTCCACCGCGACATAAGCGGTGAACCGCGACAGGACATGGGCTGCGAGCGAGACTTGGACGATCCGTGCCATCAGGGCCCGGGTGTCGCGAGTCTGTCCTGCAGCGTACTGGTCCTCCAAGTCACGGACGCGAGCCCGCCCCCACATGCTGACCAGCAGCGAAGCCGGCGCCGTCTGGCTTGTCAGATCCTGCAGCCACGGGCGGCCCGTCGCGTCCAGGGCCTGAACCCGCACACGGAGCAAATCGCCAGGGCTGCGGTGCCTGCCGAAGATGGTCAGCGGGCGGTCGACATACAAGTCCGAAACGCGCT
>CAIYOB010001064.1 GCA_903927685.1 uncultured Planctomycetaceae bacterium | reverse complement strand
CGCCGCTTCCAGGAGATCATCGTCGATCCGACCAGTGCCGACGAGACGGTGGAGATCCTCAAGGGGCTGCGGCCGCGGTACGAAGAGCACCATCGCGTCCAGTTCACCGACGACGCCTTGCAGGCGGCCGTCGAGTTCTCGGAACGCTACGTCACCGCCCGCTGCCTGCCGGACAAGGCCATCGACGTGATGGACGAGGCCGGGGCGCGGGTCCGGCTGCGGTCCATGACCCGCCCGCCCGACTTGAAAGAGATCGACGAGGACGTCGAGCGGCTGAATCGCGAGAAGGAAGAGGCCGTGGCCAGCCAGGACTTCGAAAAGGCGGCCGCCCTCCGCGACCAGGCCGACAAGCTGAAGAAGAAGAAAGAGCAGATCACCCGCGACTGGCGCGAGCGGTCCAAGCAGACCGACGGCGTGGTCGACGCCGAAGTGATCGCCGAGGTCGTGTCCCGGATGACGGGCGTGCCCCTGACGCGGCTGTCGACCGAAGAGAGCCTGCGGCTGATGAAGATGGAAGAGGAATTGCACAAACGCGTCGTCAGCCAGGAGAACGCGGTGACCGCGGTCGCGAAATCGGTCCGCCGCAGCCGCAGCGGGCTGAAGGATCCACGCCGCCCGACCGGCTGTTTTGTGTTCGCCGGCCCGACGGGCGTGGGCAAGACGCTGTTGGCCAAGGCGCTGGCCGAATACCTGTTCGGCGACCAGGACGCGCTGGTCCACATCGACATGAGCGAATATGCCGAGAAGCACAACGTCAGCCGGCTGATCGGCGCTCCGCCGGGTTACGTCGGCTACGAAGAAGGCGGCCAGTTGACCGAGCGCATCCGCCGCCGGCCCTACTCGGTCGTGCTGCTGGACGAAATCGAAAAAGCGCATCCGGAGATCTTCAACACCCTGTTGCAGGTGATGGAAGAAGGCCGCCTGACGGACGCCTTTGGCCGCAAAGTGGACTTCCGCAACGTGGTCCTGATCATGACCACCAACGCCGGCGCCCAAGCGATCAAGAACGAGTCGGGATTCGGCTTCCAGCAACCGGACAAGGATGCCTCGTACGAGAGCATGAAGACCCGGGTCACCGACGAGATCGAAAAGCACTTCCGTCCGGAGTTCCTCAACCGGCTGGATGACATCATTGTGTTCCGCCATCTCCAGCACGACGACCTCAAACAGGTCATCGAGTTGGAAGTGGCTCAGGTCCGCAAACGGTTGGCCGAGCGGGGATTCCAGCTGGGGCTGACCGATGCGGCGAAAGAGTTCCTGATCAAGGTCGCCTGCAAAGACTTGGACTTCGGCGCCCGACCGCTCCGCCGTGCGATCGAGAGCCGCGTCGAAGACCCGCTGGCCGAAGAGCTGCTGAAGGGCACCTTCCAGGGCAACAACAAAATCCTGGTCGATGCGATTCGGGACGACGAAGGCAAAGTCCGCCGGATCGATTTCCGCGGCGAGACGGTCGAAGTGGCCGAGCCCGCCGAGGCGACCGAGTCCGAGCCGGATGCCGTGGCGGCGGCGGAGAAATAGGGTTCGCCAGGGGCTGACGGCCGAACGGCAGGAGGTCAAGGGAAGAAGCCTGGGACGGGTGGCCGGGGTCGAGTGCAGCGAGCCCCCGGAATCGCTACGGACTGTGGGCTCGCTGCACTCGACCACAGCCACCCCGGCAGTCATGAGTCCTTAAGCTCATACCATTTGGCTGATGGCTCCCAGCGACCGTTCGACGGAGCACCGCGAACCCCGGTTTACGGTCCGGCTGCCGCTGGACACACTGGCCCATGAATATGGGAACGTAAGCGGTCGACGCGTGGGGCGATCAACTGGGGGCGTAGCCGATGCAACCGTTTCAGACCCTAAGACTCTGCGCATGGTTGGCGGTCCTCCTCGCGGCCAGCGCGAGTTCGGCGGCCGAAGAGCTGCCGAACATCGTGATCATCTACGCCGATGATCTGGGGTACGGGGATTTGTCGTGCTATAACCCCCAGGCGGCCTACACGACCCCGCGTCTGGATCGGATGGCCCGCGAGGGAATCCGATTCACCGACGCCCACAGCCCTTCGACCATCTGCTCGCCTTCGCGGTACGGCCTGTACTCGGGCCAACTGGTTTGCCGAACTGGCCGGAAACCCACGGCATTTGAAGGTCCCGGCGGACCGAGTTATCTCGCTCCCGGACAGCTCACCGTCGCCGAGATGCTTCGCCAACAAGGGTACCGCACCGCCGTCTTCGGCAAGTGGCACGTCGGCCTGACCTGGTTCGATCAAACGGGAAAGCAACTCGGCGGCGGCTTTGAGAATTCGTTGCTGATCGACTACGAGAAGAGTACACCCCTGGTCGACGGTCCCAACCGACGAGGCTTTGACGAGTCGTTCGTCACTCCCAATTGTCCCTGTACCGATCCGCTGTACATCTACATCGAGAACGGTCTGGTTCGCTGCCCGGCCAGCCAGAGGCACCGCGGAGACGACTTGCCCAATCCGGGTGGAAAATGGCGCTGGGACCATGACGAAGGCTGGCAGGCGCCCGGCTATCGATTTCTCGACGCCGACTTGTTGTTCTACAGCAAGGCGTTGGAATTCGTCACGCGGCACCGAGAGAACTTCCCCCACCAGCCGTTCTTCGTCGTGCTGGCCACGCAGATTTGTCACGCGCCCGTATTGCCGGCTTCCGACTTCAACGGCACGACCGACGCGGGCCCGCGCGGGGATTTCGTTCAGGAACTCGATGTACTGACCGGCCGGTTTCTTGACGCCCTCGAGCGTCTCGGAATCGACGACCAGACGCTGGTTCTGTTCAGTTCGGACAATGGCCCCGAAACCGTGCACACCGATTGGATGAAAAAGGACCATCGCCACGATGCAGCGGGAGGTTGGCGGGGCATGAAACGCGACGGGTGGGAGGGCGGACATCGCGTTCCCTTCATCGCCCGCTGGCCGGGCCGGATTCCCGCCGGGCAAGTCTCCAGGCAGCTGACAAGCACCACCGACATCTTTGCGACGCTGGCGTCGATTGTCGGCGTTGCGTTGCCCGATGATGTCGCGGTGGACAGTTACGACATGCTGCCGGCCATGCTGGGAATTCAGAACGAGGATGCCCCGCTTCGCCCTTATCTGCTCACACAGAGTTTCCGGGGAGAATTCCAGTTGCGGCAAGGCGATTGGAAGTACCTGGACCATGCGGGTTCTGGCGGAAACGACTACAGCCAGGGCATGCTGCGAGCCTACGCCTTGCCCGAAACCGCCCCAGGCGCCCCGGGCCAACTCTTCCATCTCGCGAAAGATCCCGGTGAAACCACGAATCTGTTCTATGTCGAGTCCGCGCGACGCCAGCAGATGCAGACACTGCTGAAGGAACTGACTGAGCCGAAGAACGGCCGGAGCGCACCGCGTAACCGAAGGCCCCTCGGGATCGAGCGTCTCCGGAGGGGGCCAGTTGCCAAGCCGTGACGATCCGGTGCGGCAGCGACCGCTTGGCCCGCAGGCGGCGGTCGCCATCCGTGCGAACATTCTGCTGTGGCTTGCCGTGAGACGATCGACGCACGATCAACCGTCGTCTCTCGACGTCGGGCCCGGTGCCGCGACCGGCTGTCGCTTCCGCCACACCCACGGCAGCGGAAACAGGGTCAGCAGCACAAACACCGTCAGGCGATAGCAGTTGCCGACGTTCAGGCGTCTGCGGGCGAAGGACTGGAGTACGAGGTTCTGCGGAGAGGCGTCGGCGCCGTCATCGATCGTCAACAGGTTGGCGGCAAACTCGCGCTGCAGCCCGTCGTAGAAGAAGGCGACCCTGCCATCCACCAAGGCCACGTTGCGGCCGCCCATGTACTCGTAGAAGAAGCCTTCGCCCCGATGGACGCCGGCCGCGGCCGGATCGGACGAGGTGAGGACGTCCAATGCCTGGTCGAACGTCAGATCCCGCGGCTCCATCCAGCAGATCGGGCGGCTCTGGTCCTCAATGACCAGGATGGTCTTCGCCACGCCGTCGGCAATTTCGCTGGTCTTTCTCAGCGACGAACCCGGCCAGGCCGTCTGCGGCCCGACGACGGCGACATAGCTGGTCCAAGCACCTGCCAGCCGCCCCGCACGCGGATCACTGGGGCACTGGTACTCGTAGATGGCCGGGGGGCCCGAGGCCAGCAGCCGGCTGTTGTTCGGACCGTTCCAGGGCTCTTGGAAGTTGTACTGGTCGTACAGACGTTTCTGTTCCAGGTACGGCAACAGCAGCACGCGCCAGCTGTGCATCGGTTTGCCGTCCTGGTCCGGAATGAACGCCGGGGGAAACGCGCCGTGAGCGTCATGATAGTTCTGCAACGCCAGCGCGATCAGCTTCAGGTTATTGTTGCACATCGTCCGTCGTGCCGCCTCGCGGGCGGTTTCGACGGTGGGCAGCAACAGGGCGATCAGGCAACCGCCGCCCAGGACCGCGAGGCAACTATGGGCCAGCGCGATGGGCCGCGACGGGCTGGAATAGATGTAAGCCCAGAGCCCCAGGATCGGGACCGCCAGGGGTATCCCGGCGGCCCCGAACGTCGCCAAGGCGGCGGCGAACAGGGACATGGCATAGAACACGTGGACCAGCTGGAAACGGAACCGCGGCGTCGGATCGAGATGGGACGCGGGAGTGGCTGGGGTGGTGTTCATGGCATGCCATCGGTTACCGCTGGATCCGCGCCGAGCCGCCTTGGGCAAAGGCTTGGACTTGTTCCAGCGTCGCCATCGTGGTGTCGCCGGGGAACGTGGTCAGCAGCGCGCCGTGGGCCCAGCCCAGTTTCACCGCGTCATCTGGCGAGGCGCCGCTCAGCAATCCGTAGAACAGGCCGGCCGCAAACCCGTCGCCGCCGCCGACCCGGTCGTAGACGTCCAACTCGGCCGTCGGTGCCGCGTGGGTCTGGCCGTTCATCCAGGCCACGGCGCTCCAGCTGTGCCGATTGGTCGAATGGACTTCGCGGAGCGTCGTGGCCACGACCTTGACCTGCTGGTGCTGAGCCACGACGCGGTCGATCATCCCGAAGAACGTGCTCGGGTCCAGCTTGGACTTGGCG
>CAIYOB010001063.1 GCA_903927685.1 uncultured Planctomycetaceae bacterium | reverse complement strand
TTCCTGGGCTGCATCGTGGCGCCGTTGAACTTGTGGTTCTACGCCCATGTGGACCTGGTCCGCGTGGATGACCATCTCTGGATGGGCGGGCTGGTCTGCTGCCTGCTGTACGCCGCGACCGTGTATGTGCTCCGCGACGCGCTGTTCGTCTACGCGGTGGAAGCCGGGGCGACGTTGACGCTGACGCTGCTGCTGGCCGAATTCGGCAAAGCCAGTGATACGTCGTGCCTGGCTCTGATGCTGATGGCGCTAGGTTTGACCTCGCTGCACGTCGAGCGGGCCTTTCCGCCCACCGGCGAGCCCTTCTCGCGGCGGCAATTCGGCCTGCCGTTCTTTTGGTCCGGGCACGCCCAGGTCGGCGCTTCGCTGTTGATCCTGCTCGGCACCCAGATCGTAGGCTGGTTGGCCGGCTTGTACGGCTCGGAGACCGCGGGTTGGCTGGCCGGCTTGTGGGGCAGTGAGCGTTTGCTGAATATCGACTGGTCGGGGAACTGGCTGACGCAGGAGTTTTGGTTGGCAGGTGGGCTCTGGTTGGCGGGCGTCTATGCCTACCTGTACTCGGATCTCGTGGTGCGGCGGGTCGGCGTGTACACGTGCCTGGCCGCGTTCTGCGTGGTCATGGGCGAAGCGACCATTGCCGGCCGCTTCCTGGCTGCGGAAGGCTGGATCGGAACGCTGGCCGTGACTGCCTTGGGAGTCAACTTGGCGCAGATCTTTGTGGCCAAGACCAACGAGAAAGTCGGCCGGGTCTTACCGTCGCTGGCGATGGTGCTGGGAGTGCTGCCGATCCTGATCGGACTGCTGCTGCACATCCGTGCCACCAGCGGCTTGGCGGTTGACTTGCATTGGGGTGGCCGGACGTTCGTCCTGGTCATGCTGTTGGTGGCGGTCTGCAATCGCATGTCGGCTCACCTGTTCCAGGACACGTCGCCACGCTGGTCGGCCGTGAATCTGTTCGCCAGCGCGGCCGCTCTCTTGATCGCGGCCGCCGGTCTGTTGCGAGTCCTGCACCTGACGCATTGGACCCAGCAAGCCCCCTGGCTGATGCTGGTTCCGATCGCCTACCTGGTGGCCGCCCGGCTGTGGCGTGGCCGCGCGGTGGAACGGCCGTTGGGGTGGGTTGCCCACGCGGCAGCGGCCGTCATCCTGTTCCACGTGCTGGTGGCGTGCCTGACGTTTGCCGAGCAGGCGATCCTGCTTTTGCGGGAGTCCACGGACAACCTCATCTTGGGCCTGGTGTTTGCCGAGGCCGCCGTCTTCTACGTCCTGGCGGCGATCTTCCGCCGCCGCAGTGCCAATGTGTATTTCGCGACCATGGCGGCGTGCGGCGCCCTGTGGCAGTTCCTGGGTTACTACGGAGTCCCCGCTCCGTACTACACGATGCTGTACGCCCTGTTGGGCGTTGGGTGTCTGGGTCTGAGCCGCCTGTTGGGGATCGAGCGGATCCTGATGTACCAGGCGATGACCGGCGCCAAGGGCTTGGCGACGCGGGGCCGCGGGCTGCCCGCCTTCCAAATGGGCAACGCGATCCTGCTGATCGCCACGTCGTCGGCGATCCTGCAAGGTTTGAACCGGATCGCGGCTGGCAATTATGAGTGGCGGGATCTGGGGGTCCTGGTCACGACGACCTTGGCGGGTTTCGCAGCCGTCAGCCTCTCGCCGAACGGCCTGTGGCGGCGTTTGTACGTGGTCCTGACGATTGCCTTGGCCGGCGTGACCTTCCTCACGCTGAACTTGCTGATTCATCTCAGTCCGTGGCAGAAGCTGGAGATCTTCTGCGTGGCCGTGGGGGTGCTGTTGGTCGGCGCCAGTTATGTGGGCCGGTTCCGCGAAGCGACCGGCAAGGCGAGCGACCTGGTTACCGCGGGGCTGTGGCTGGGAGGCCTGCTCGCGACCGCGCCGCTGGTGATCGCCGTCGTGTATCATCGTTTCATCGGCCCCGCCGACCTACGCTTCTCGGCCGTGGATGAATTGGCCCTGTTCGGG
>CAIYOB010001062.1 GCA_903927685.1 uncultured Planctomycetaceae bacterium | reverse complement strand
AGATTTCCAGTTCGGGTTGGAGAATGGGGCAACACGGGCCGGGCTATTCTCGCTTGCGTCGCGGCCGGACACAACGGCCTGACGCCCGACTCGTGACGCCCGACTCGCTGCGCCCCCGCACTGCTGACTCGCCCGCCGGCCAAGCCGTTCACCGGATTCCTCGCTCGTTGCGGCGGGCGAGTAAGCAGTGCCACACGCCTGGGCGGTCAACGGTGCAGCCGCTTGCCAAAATGCTCCTGCAGCCGCCGGCAGGTCGCCGCGACCGCCTCGGGGATGCCGTCGGCCGGCAGTCTGCCCGATTCGGCTAACAGCCCGGCCAGTTCTTCCAGGGTGGCCTGCGACGTGCCGGGGTCGTACAGCAGCATCAGCCGGCGTTCGACCAGGTCGTCCAGCGTCTCGGCCCACTCGTGACGAATCACCCAGCGCACATACGACAGCGGCAGGCACGTGCCGGCCAGGCAGGGACCGGCGGGGGCCGGCAGTTCGCCGAGGATCGACTCGGTGCGGCTGCCGCACAGCGTCCAGACGGCTTGCACGCTCTCCACCGGCATGCGGCAGCGGCCGGCCAGCCGCCGCCAAGTCGCCTGCAACTCCGTCTCGTCGGCGGGATACGCTGCGCCGCCCGGGAGCGGCCGCTGGCGCGAATTGGCGCTTGGCGTGCGGCCCAAACGCTGCAGGATTGTCGCCGCCGACTGTTCGGCCAGCGAGCGGCAGGTCGTCAGTTTCCCGCCGATGATCGAATACAGGGGCACGCTCCCGCCGGCATGCGATTCCAGCCAGTGCCGCCGCGTGACCGAAGCCGGCGTTCCGCCTCCCGTCTGCGGCAGCGGCCGGACGCCGGCATAGTGCAGGTGCACGTCGGCCCGCGTCAAGGCGATTTGCGGGAACAATTGTCGGACGACGCCCACCAGATAGTCCAGTTCGGCGTCGGTGGCCACCGTGTCTGCCGGATCGCCGGTAAACGGGATGTCGGTCGTCCCGACCAGCGTGCCGCGGTCCCACGGCAAGACGAACACCGGGCGGCCATCTTCCGCCTCGGCGTACACGCCCTGCCCGCCCAACGCCGCGGCCAACTGCGGGTGGAAGGTCAGAAAGTGGCTGCCCTTGGTGCCGCCGATCCGCGGCCGCGTGATGACGTCCAACTCCGCCAACGTCAGATCCACCCAGGCGCCTGTCGCGTTCACGATGGCCGCCGGCGGAACGCTCCGCACCGGCTCGCCGACCGCACCGGACGCGCGGCGAATCTCCAGTTGGTCGCGGACCAGACGCGCCCGATGGTGGGTGTACAGCGAGAACTCCGTGCCTTGCTGTTCGGCCAGCGCCCGCGCGTCCTCGACCAGGGCCACGACAAACCGCTCGGGATACAGGATCTGCGCGTCCCAGTAGGTGCACAGCCAGCGGTAGCGCTGGGGATCGACGGGCACCGCGCCGGCCGTCCCCAGACGCAGCGCCGCGTGCCGCGGCAGACGCGAGTCGCGGGCATACAGGTCATAGAAACCCAGTCCGGCGCGGACCAGCCACAAGCCGCGCTCGGCCGCCGGGGCGCGCCCGCCCAGGAACCGGCGGATCGACGGGAGCCAACCGCCCGTCCGCTTGCTGACCGGAATCGCCAATTGCAAGGGGCGGACGAAGTGGGGGGCCAACTGCAGCAGCCGATTGCGTTCTGCGAGCGACTCCCGGACCAGGGAGAACTCGCCGTACTCCAGGTACCGCAGCCCGCCGTGAATCAGTCGCGACGAATAGGCCGTCGTCCCGAACGCCAGGTCGGCCGTGTCGACCAGGATGACTGGAACCCCGTTCAGCACCAACTCGCGAGCCAATGCCGCCCATTGATTCCGGCGCCCAGAATTACCACCGGCCGATCTGCAGTCATCACGGGTCTCCCAGTTGTAAGAATCTGGTTTGCGGTTACCGCCGTCCCGCGGTCGCGAGCAGCTCGAGGGCCCACGCGGTGTCGGCGGGATCAAGCGGTGGGTGGGGAGCGGCGCGGTAGTCGAGATCGTCGTAGCGGCCGTGGTGATAGCAGCGTTCGATCAAGGCTTGCAGATTCAGCGGGACATCGGCATCCAGGGCCCGCAGGGGGACGCGGATGATCGGCAACGGCTCGCGCAGCGCCGCGCGATACACTTCGTGAGTCCGCGGCTTGTGACCGCGCGTCACGCAAATCTGATAGGTCGTGCGATGCGCCGGCGGGACGCGCGCCGGCGGCACAGCCAAAACGCGTTTGCCGGATCGCAGCAGGTCGATCTCGACCAGGTTGACGCCCGCTTGCAGGCACTCGCGCTGCTTCTTGCGGTACAGGTCTAGTCCCTCGCCGGGCTGCTTGTTCGACTCGCTCAGCAATTCGAGGACCGTGACCACGCGATTACCGCTGCCCACGTCAATGATCTCGATATAGCCCTCGGTGGCCGGTTCGGCCTCCAGTTGGATCACCAGCGGCTCGGCGGACTCGATCCGCGTGGCCAACTCCACTCCGCCGCCACGGCTCGGGTACTCGATGACCCGCACATCCGGATAAATCCCACGCCCGTCGCCGTCCTCCGGTTCGACGAACACCCGCTCCTCCAGCCGCGCCCGCAGATCGCGCGGCAAGTGTTCCTGCAAGTCGTCGCATGCGTAGGTCAGGAACCGGTGATGGATGTCGCGCCAGTGCTGTTCGAGATACGGGTCCATTCCCGGAAAAGGACTCTTCATCGTGGGGCCTTGGGTAGCGGGAAACGAGTCGAGAACGTCGCTTTGCCGTTTGCGTAACCCGGTCGATTATACCAAATGGCGGAAGGGTAGATACCTTAGCGCTGACCCGGGTAGCACGGAACGTAGGACCGCCGCTTGGAGAGGTCGCCCGGCGTCAGTACAATGGGCCGCGAGCGAGGAGCACGAACCATCGGGAGAAGCCGGATGTCGATTCCGTCAGAGTTGCCAAGCCAGGATGAACTGAAAACACTGCCGCTGGGAGCGATCGTCGCTTACGCCGCGCGCTGCGCACGCCGGGTGCAGCCGCAGTACCGCAGCGCCGCGACCGGGGACGAAGCGGCCAAGCACGCCGCGGCGGTCGAGGCGGCGATTTCCCTCGCCGAGCACTATTGCCAGAGCCAGCAGGTCAGCGTTCCGGCCTACGATGCCGCCTACGCCGCTCGGGATGCGGCCGCCGGTGAAGGTGCCCGGGATGCCGCTCGTGCCGCGTCGGGTGCGGTGCGCGCCGCGGCTTACGCGTTTGACATCCCCAAGAGCGCCGTTTACGACCACCCGATCTACGCCAGCCACGTCGCCACGGAAGCCGCCGACGGCGCCCAGGCCGCCGCGCGAGCCGCCGCCGATCCGACCGCTGCGGTGGCCGCAGCCCGCGCCGATTTCGACCGTCTGGGCGAACTGCAGCTTGGCGCCTACCCCGCCCCCGGCACACCTCTTGATCCGTCCGAGAACGGGCCGCTGGGTCGGTTCTGGCCGGCAGCACCGGCGAACATCACCCGCCCGGCTTGACCGCGAACACGCGGGTGCCTGGGGTCGAGCGCAGCGAGCCCCCAGAGGTCAACAATGAGGGCACGCCACTCGATCCTCGTGGCTTGACCTCAGGCACCCGACCTGCCCCGACACATCGCTTCGTGACGGTCGCGTGCATCACCCCGCCGGCTTGACCGCGAACACGCGAACGCTGGCGGCATACTCGTTGACGTCGTACCGGCGCAGCAGGTCGGCCAGCCGGGCGTGCAGATCCGTCTGCGTCGGCGGCGCGGGGCTGCAACAGCCGCTGTCCAGCACGGGCAGCGCGGCCTTCGTCGGCGAGCCGCAGCAGCAGGCCTGGTTCTCCAGCTTGGCGTAGGCGTTCAAGTCGGCTCCGCTGTCGAGCACCTGGACGTGGGCGAACCCGGCGTCGAGCAGGCCTTTCCGGTAGTCCTCAATCGGGATCGCCCCGGCAATGCAGCCGACGTAGGCCGAGATATCGGAGCGCAGGTCGTCCGGGAGCGGCTGTTTCAAGGCGATATCGCTGACCGCCACGCGCCCGCCCGGCTTCAGCACGCGGGCGATCTCGCGGAACACGGCCCGCTTGTCCGGCGCCAGGTTGATGACGCAATTGCTGATGACGCAATCGGCGGCCGCATCCGGCAGCGGCATTTGGTCGATGGTCGCCTGGTGGAATTCGACGTTGGCGAGCCCGGATTTGGCGGCGTTGCGCCGCGCCAGGTCGAGCATTTCCGGCGTCATGTCGATGCCGATGGCCTTGCCGCCGGGCCCGACGCGGCGCGCGGCCAGGAACACATCCAGTCCGCCGCCGCAGCCCAAGTCGACCACGGTCTCGCCAGCCCGCAGGCTGGCCTGGGCCGTCGGATTACCGCACGAGACGCCCATGTTCGCCTCGGCCGGGATCGCGGCCAGTTCCTCCGGCGAATAACCAAACGCCTCGGCCACGGCCTTGACGCCCGCGTGGTCGCTCGACAACCCGCTCCCGGCCAACGCCCCGTATTTCGCTTGCACCGCTTCTCGAATGTCGCTAGACATGGTCTGCATCTTCCTTTCGTAGTCTCAGCCTTGACGAAGCACTCGCGTCCCGGCCTCCCGGCGGCGGCGCACCTGGGCGGCTGCCGCTTCGAGCAAGTGGACCGAGTCCTCCCAACCCAGGCAGGCGTCCGTGATGCTCTGGCCGAAGACCAATTCCCGGCCGGGGATCAGGTCCTGCCGGCCCTCCTTCAAGTGCGATTCGACCATCAGCCCGATGATCCGCAGGTCGCCTTGGCCGATTTGGGCGCCGACCGCGTCGGCGACGGCCAACTGCTGCCGGAATTGCTTGTTGCTGTTGGCGTGCGAACAGTCGACCATCAGCCGCTGCGGCAACTGGACAGCCGCCAACGCCTCACAAGCCGCCTCGACGCTGGCCGCGTCATAGTTGGGCGTCCGGCCGCCACGCAGGATCAGGTGGCAGTCCTGGTTCCCACGCGTCTTGACGATGGCCACCTGGCCGTTCTTATGGACGGACAGGAAATTGTGCTGGTGAGCGGCCGCGACGATCGCGTCCAAGGCGATCTTGACGTCGCCGTCCGTCCCGTTTTTGAATCCGATCGGGGCTGACAAGCCGGACGCCAGTTCGCGATGGACCTGGGATTCGGTCGTGCGGGCCCCAATCGCGCCCCAGCTGATCAAATCGCCGATGTACTGCGGCGAGATGGTATCCAGGAACTCGGATCCGGCCGGCACGCCCAATTGATGGATGCGGAGCAGCAGATCGCGGGCGATCCGCAGTCCCTCGTCGATGCGAAACGTGCCGTCCAGGTATGGGTCGTTGATCAGCCCCTTCCAGCCGACCGTCGTGCGGGGCTTCTCAAAATACACCCGCATCACGATCTCCAAGTCGTCGTCCAGCCGCCGCCGGACCTCGGCCAGCCGGGTGGCGTACTCGATCGCCGCGGCCGGGTTGTGGATCGAACAGGGACCGATCACCACCAGCAGCCGGTCGGACTGGCCCCGCAGGATCTGCTTGACTCGCTCGCGTGTGCGGGCGATCAAGGTCTCCACCGGCGTCCCCTGGATCGGAAAGAACCGAATCAGATGGGCGGGCGGCGGCAGCGTGACAATGTCCTCGATCCGTTCGTCGTCGGTCTTCGAAGTCCGGTCGGAAGGAATCGGGTGCAGGAGGTCTTCGGCAGCAGGGTCAAGAGTCATGCAGGCGGCTTTCGGCAGGCAACAACAGTCGAATCAACAAGCCGGCATTGTCGCGTCTGCAAGCCTTTTCGGCAAGGACTTCACGGCAACGGAATGCCTGCCCCCGGACGCTTTCGGCCCCTGGTCCGGCGCGGTAGACTGGGCCGGACACCTGCCAAGGCCAATCGTTGGGGGGCGGGTGCCTGGAAGTCGAGCCACGAAGAACGAGTGCTCACCGTAGGAGCCTGCCATGCGCGCGACGCGATTGCCCGTCATCCTGACGTCATTATTCTTGCTCCTCTCTGGAGGCGTGGCCCCCACGGCGGGCCAGGCGCCGGCCTTTCCCGATGCCCTGGACGCCGCGGCCGTCCGCGTCGAGCGCCTGGACAGCGTTCTGGATTACGCCTTGTTGATCGGCAACGGGGACTTGAATGCGCTGGTCTATACCGACCGCGGACAATTGAAACTGAACCTGACCAAGAACGATGTGTGGGACGCCCGGCTGGATGCACAGCGCGATCCGCCGCTGCCGACGCTCGATTTGGTGCGGAAGTGGGCGTTCGATCGCGGCGCAACGCTGGACCAAAGCGGTTCTGTCTTGCTGGACGAAGGGGTGTCATGGGAAGGGCCGGACAGCTACCACGCGCATCCGTATCCCTGCCCGCGGATCTGTGCCCGCCTGGCCTTGGGCGCAGAATCCGCCGAGCCCAACTGGTTCCGCATTCGCGGCGAGGGAACTCAGAACGGCTGGGAGTATCGCGAGGGGGTGGGCCTGATGAGCATCGCCGGCCGGCCGGGCGCTTCCAACGGATTCGCCTACGGCCCCCTCGACATCAACATGGCGGACCATCCGGAGTTGCAGGTCAAACTCTCTGGCACAGAGAATGCCCGCTTCTACGTCGACCTGATGCGGGCCGACGGCCGAGGCTTCTTCGGCACGGGCTGGCAGGAAACGCCAACCGAGACGGCCGTGCGGTCCTTTTCCGTGCCCTCGGACGCCGTGGCCGGCCAAGTGATTCTGTACACCTGGACCGAGGACGGCGAGCGGGCGGAAAACCGCTTTGAGGAAGTGGCGCTCGTGGGGCCCCGAGGCAAGGTGCAGGTCCATCTGGAAGCCAAGCCGGAATCGACGTCCGCGGCGTGCCTGGATCTCCGCCGCGCAGTCGCGGTCGTCGAGGGCGACCCGCGTGGAATCCCGCCGGCCACGATTCGCGCTCTGGCCGACCGCAATGTGATCCTGATCGAACCGGCCGGGGCGGGCCAGCTCGAGGCCGCCCGCTCGAGCGACTTGCCCGACCCCGAACTGGCACGTCCGGAGCCGGATGTGCAGATCTTGTTCCAGCAGCTACCGGGCGATGCGGGCTGGGCTGGCATGAGCTTCGCCGTCGCCGTGGTGACCCGCGACGCGCGGCAGGCCGTGGCCATCGTCACCAGCCGCGAAGCCGCGGACCCGCGCACCGCGGCGGTGAAACTGGCTGGCGACGCGCTGGCGGCCGCGCCGGAAGCGGTTGTGAGAGACCACCAGGCAATCTGGGAACAGTTCTGGTCCAAGAGCGGCGTCGAGTTGGACGATCCGGTACTGCGGTCCATGTGGTATCGCAACCTGTACTTCCTGCGGTGCGTCGTCCGCCCCGGGGGCGTTTCGCCCGGCCTGTTCGCGAGCCTGGTCAGCGACGGTCCGGCCTGGCACGGCGACTACCACACCAACTACAACATCCAGTCGACCTACTGGCCGGTCTACAGCAGCAACCATCCCGAACTGGCCGAGCCCTACGACCGGCTGATCGTCGACTATTTGCCCCGGGCCCGCTGGCTGTGCCGCCAATTGTTCGGCTTCGAGGGCGCGTACATCCCACACGTGCTGTTCGCCTTTGAGCCGCCGCCCGAAGCCTGTTCGGGACCGACACGGCGGCAGTATATTCACCATGTCTGGGGCTGGACGCTGGGCGTCGCCGGATTCTCGGCGCAACCGGTGTGGTGGCATTACAAGTACGAGCCGTCGCGCGAGTTCCTGGAACAGACGGCCTATCCCGTCGTCCGCGAGATCGCCGACTTCCAGGCGAACTTCTTGGCCGGCTGCGAGACGACGCCGGACGGCAAGATCGTCCTGGCGCCGACCGTCTCGCCGGAGCACTGGGGGTGGACGAAGCGGTTCGAGCGAAATCGCAACGGCACGTTCTGCTTGGGCATGTTCCGCTACATCTTCGCCGCCGCGATCGAGGGGGCTGAAACGCTCGGCCGCGACCCCGAGTCCGTGGCTCGCTGGAACCAGGCATTGAGCCGGCTGCCCGACTATCCGGTTTCCGCCGGCGAGCCTTCGGTGGTGGTCGATGTCCAGGACGCGCCGCCGATCGGCTACAACATCTCGGTGCCGGCGACGCCTGTTTTTCCGGGCGACGTCGTGACCTGCTGGTCGCCCCCAGCCCAGCGAGATCTGTTCTCGCGAACGATCGAGCAGCTGCAGTGGAACGGGAACAACGCGGCCATCATGCTGTCCGTGTCCCGAGCCCGCTTGAGCATGCCCGAAACGCTGCCTTGGGTCCGCGCGGAACTGACGGCGCGGCTGCGCCCCAACGGCACGCTGACACTGAACCGCAACGAGCCCGGCATCGGCTTCAACGCCTTCGGCCATTACACCGAACAATTCGCCGCCACGCTGGCGATCAACGAGCTGTTGCTGCAGAGCGTCGCCGACGTGATCCGCGTGTTTCCAGCCTGGCCGCTGGACAAGCCCGCCCGGTTTCGGGACTTGCGGGCCCAAGGCGGCTTCCTGGTCTCGGCCGCCTGTGCGCACGGCGTGGTGGAGCCCGTGCTGATCCAAGCGACCGCCGGCGGCCGCCTGCGTCTGCTCAGCCCGTGGCCGAAAATCGAAGCCCTCGGGCCCGCCGGTCAAGCGAGACTCTTGACGGCGAACGAGGCGGGCGTCGTCGAGTTGGATACGCAAGCCGGCCAGGTCGTGGAGTTCCGTGCGGGCCGGGACTGACTCGGCGGCCAAGGTGCGATCCGGCGAGCGGCGAAGTGTCTGCCCGGTACTTCCGGCGGCCTGCATCCCCACCCCTGCGGCCCTTGCCGACGGCAGCCCGGACTCCTAGACTACCGTGCGGTGGGACAGGCCAACCAGGACCTGGCACCGTTCGAGAAATGAATGGCTCAAGAATGTCGCTCAATCCGCTTGAGGAACTCCCGTTGGATGTCGCAGCCCTCCGCGGCGATTTTCCGATTTTGGCGTCCCAAATCCATGACCGCGTCCCGTTGGTCTATCTGGACAACGCCGCGACCACCCAACGCCCCCGGCAGGTCATCGACGCCATGTCGACGGCCTACGAACAACAGTATGCCAACGTCCACCGCGGCATTCACTTTCTGAGCGAGTTGAGCACCGACCTGTACGAACGCGCCCGCGAGACGGTCCAGCGGTTCATCCACGCCCGGCGGGCGCATGAGATCATCTTTACGGCCGGCACGACGGCGTCGATCAACCTGGTCGCACGCAGTTGGGGCGACGCCAACTTGCAGCCCGGCGATGAAGTGCTGCTGACCGAGATGGAGCATCATTCGAATATCGTCCCCTGGCAACAACTGGCCCAGCGGACAGGCTGCCGACTGCGGTTTCTGCCCCTCACCGACGATGGCCAGCTGGTCTTGGAGGCGCTCGACCAGTTCCTGACCGAGCGGACGAAATTCGTCTCCGTCGTGGCCGTCTCGAACGTGCTCGGCACGCATAATCCGGTGGCGACGATCATCCGGCGAGCCCACGAGGCGGGCGCCTTGGTGCTGGTCGACGCCGCCCAAAGCGCCCCGCACGAGGTCACCGACGTCCAGGCCTGGGACGCCGACTTCGTCGCCTTCAGCGCCCACAAGATGCTCGGCCCCTCCGGCGTCGGTGTGCTGTACGGCCGGGAGCGGATCCTGGAATCCATGCCGCCGTTCCTGGGCGGCGGCAGCATGATCCACCGGGTGACGCTGGACGGTTTCGAGCCCGCTGATTTGCCGTCGCGATTCGAAGCCGGGACGCCGCCCATCGTGCCCGCGCTGGGCCTGGCCGCGGCGATCGTGTACTTGGAGGCGATCGGCATCGACGCCATCCAGCGGTACGAGCGGCTGCTGACCAGGCAGGCCTACGAGCTGCTCAGCCAGTTGGACGGAGTGCGCATTCTGGGGCCGGCCTGGGAACTCCGCGGCGGCATCGTCGCCTTTGCGGCCGAAGGCATTCAAGCCAACGACTTGGCGATGATCATGGACGAACAGGGCGTCGCCGTCCGCGCCGGACATCATTGTGCCATGCCCCTGCACGCCCGCCTGGGTGTGTCGGCCAGTACTCGGGCAAGTTTCTACTTCTACAACACGCCCGCAGAGATTGACAAGCTCGGCGAATCGCTCCGCAAGGCTCTCCGCGTTCTGCGACGGTAGCGTGCCCGTCCGCGGGAAACAGAACCTGGTACAACCGAACCGTCTGCTCGGACCAGGGTTTTCAACCGCCCAGCCCCGGTCCGGGCTGTCCGCCGCCGGCCTTGCGCAGCACCCAACCGCGGTCGATGGGCTGGAACCCCAGTTTCCTGAACAGGGTCAAGGCGGGCGGATTGTGTTGTGACACCTGGACTTCGGCCAGCGTGAGGCCCTTGGCCTGGGCCGTGCGCAGGGCCTCGGCCAGGAGGAATGCTCCCAAGCCCTGGCCGCGCCGTTCGGCGGGCACGTGCAGGTCTTCCAGGCTCAACACGTCGGGCCGTGGGTCGCCCGGCACGGGCTCTCGATAGCGGACCCTGACCGACCCGCAAGGTTCGGCAGCGCCGCGCATGAACAAGCGGTGGTGCACGCGCTCGAACGGTTCCAACCGCCAGGCTTCCAACCACGAGGCGACCGGCGGATTCGCCTCGGATTCGACGTGGTACAGCCGCCGCAGTTGAACCTGTTTGCGGTCAACGGGGGGGCGAAAGTTGGCGAGCGGCCGCTGCAAGACCGTGTGGTGTTCCACTTCGGTGTAACCGGCTTCGCGGAACAAGGCCAAGCTGTCCGCGTCCGACTCCAATACGCCGGGCGACTCGGAGTGGCCGTACAGGCCGAGATAGAAGCCGTGTGCCGGCAGCGTACAGCCGGCCCACAGCGTGCTGGCGCCCTGCTGAACCAAGTAGGACTCGCCGGCGGCCAGCAAGCCGCGCGCGATGGACTCCCGCTGCGGATGCTCCGCCACGACCAGCAGGTGGACGGCCCCCACCTCGCGGCTCAACCGCTGGCCGTCCGCGCTGACCGCAAAGCCGGCGTGCGCGAAGCCCACCACGCGGTCGTCTTCCCGCGCCACGACCAGTCCGTGGCGGTCGAAATACGGCTTGCCGAAGACGCATTCTTCCAACACCAGCAAAGCCATCGGCTGCGTCAGGGAACGCCTGCCGGGCTGGCGGTTCCAAAGCTCCACCAGGGCCGGGGCATCGGTGTTCACGAACGCCGTATAACGAATCATCCGTTCACCGCCACAAAGATCTCCTGGCCTTCGACCCGGACGGGATATCCGGGCTGCTGCAGCGTCCGATTGGCCTGGTGCTGGCCGGTGACGACGTCGAATTGCCACCCGTGCCACGGACAAGTCACGATCCCGCCGCACAGTTTTCCATGCCCCAGCGGCCCGCCCTGGTGCGGACAAATCCCGTCCAGCGCATAGAACCGGCCGTCCACCTGAAACAAGGCGACGATGCGATCCTGGACGACGAACTCGCGAGCCTCGCCCGGCGGGCACTCACTCACCGTGGCGACGCGGACCCAATTCGGCATGGGTGAAGCAATCCCTTCTGCGGCGTGGACCTCGCGGACGGACAGCGGCGGCGTCAGGCCGCCGAACGTTGGGCGGGCGGAGCCGTGGGCGGTGCGTAGCCTGTCTGGCCGCTCGCTCCGGCTTTCTTCGGTGGCTCGCCTTTCCAGCGCCGGTGCACCCACCAGTACTGCTCCGGAGCGGCGAGGATGATCTGTTCGAGGGCTCGATTGTACCACTGCGTCAGCGGTTTGACACCTCCCAAATCCTCGCTGGGAACCTGCGGATCGGCAATCCCCCCCATGCCCAATTCGAACTGCAGCGGCCCGCCAGTCCGTTTCCCGTAGGCCACCACCAGCGGCGCTCCGCTGACCAAGGTGAATAATGCGACGGCCTTGTGGCACGACGCCGGGCGGCCGAGAAAATCGACCCAACAGCCCTTGGGGCCAGCGCTCTGGTCGCCCAGCAGGGCGATCACTCCGCCCGAGCGGAGCACCGCATCGACTTGCGCGGAGCTGCCGTCTTTGGGCAGGATGAACTGGCCGTTGGTGCTGCGGAACTGGTTGATGTAGCGGTCCAAATAGGGATTGTCCAAGCGGCGGGCAATCGCGTACGTCGGGAACCCCAACAGGCCCATCATGAACGAGGACAATTCAAAGTTGCCGAAATGGCCCGAGACAAAGACGGTCGGTCGCGAGTCCAACAGGATTTCGACCATTTCCCGCTTGCCGCGAAACTCAAAATACCGCCGCCAGTTCGTCTCGTGGACTTTCCGCGGAGCATGGGCAATTTCGCAGACCATCAGGAACAGATGCTCCCACATCTGCCGAGTCACGTCCCGGCGCTCGCGGTCGGTCCAGGCGGGGAACACGTGCCGGAGATTGTCGTCGACGACGCGCCGCCGCACCCGGACGATGTCGCACGCCAGCCAAGCCAACAGCCGGGAGACGGCTTGGCAAGTCTCCAGCGACAAGGTCTGGATCAGGCAGATGAACAGCCGCACAAACAGATAGGCCAGCCAATCCGCGAGCTGCTTCATGTCGACGTCCCTCGGCGATCAGCCGCCGCTCTCTACCCCTTGGCTTTGCTCTTCAGGTTCGGATCGCCGGCCAGGGGCAGCGCCACACTGCGCCCCGTCAGGGCGGCTTTGTAGATCGCCAGGATCACTTCGACCGACCGGCGGCCTTCGGCGCCGTCGACCAATGGCCGGGAACCGCTGCCGATCGCCTTCAGCACGTCCTTGAACATCGCCGTGTGGCCGTGATGTCCGATGGCGGCCGGGTCCGCGGCTCCACCGCCGGTCTGCGTCTTGCCCGCCATCCGCTCGAGCAACGCCTTGTCGCGCGCCGTCGGCTTGGCAAAGGCCCAGGTCTTGAGGTCCTCTTCTTCGAGCACGGCCGAGCCTTCCGAGCCGTGGATCTCGACGCGTTTCAGTGCGCCGGGGTAGGCGGCGGTCGTCGCTTCGATCACGCCCAGCGCTCCGTTGGCGAATCGCAGCGTCGCCATCGCCACGTCTTCGACTTCGATCCGCTCGTGGGCCAGCGTGGCCATGTGCGCGGTGACTTCGACCACGGGCCCCATCAGCCACAACAGCAGGTCCACGCTGTGGATGGCCTGGTTCATCAGGGCCCCGCCACCGTCCAACGCCCACGTGCCCCGCCAAGCGCCGCTGTCGTAATACTGCTGGGTGCGGTACCACTTGACGTAGGCATCGCCAATCGTCAGCCGTCCGAACCGGCCCTGCTCGACAGCCCGCTTCAGCAACTGGGACGATTCGTGGAACCGCGAGGGGAAAATCGTGGCCAGCGTGACGCCGGATGCTGCACAAGCTTTGATCACCGCGTCGCAGCGTTTCAGCGTCACCTCGAGCGGTTTTTCGACGATCACGTGCTTGCCGGCTTTCGCGGCCGCCACCGCAGGCTCCATGTGCGCCCCGCTGGGCGTCCCGATCGTGACAACGTGGACGTCCGGGTCTGCTAGCATCGCGTCCAGGTCGTGGTAAGCCCGGCAGCCGACTTGCGCGGCCAGGCGATCCGCCGCCTCCGGCCGGGTATCGAAACAGGCCGCCACCTTGGCGTTCCGCAGATCCGCCACGGCCTTGCAGTGGAAATTGGCGATCATGCCACAGCCGATAATTCCGAACCCTGTTGCCATCGGACCCTCGTGAAGCTGGACGTTGGGAAAGATAGGCCGTCTATTATAAGGCTGTCCGCAGAATGCGAAAGAGCGTTTCGGGGCGGCCGCTGCCGGACCGCTCCTGCGGAACGCGGCACGGACCAGTCCCGCGGCGGGGTGTTGTGTCGGAGCGTTGACTTGACCTTGCCTACGCGTTGGCTTACAGTCGGGTGGATGATCGATCGTTCCTTTCCATGAAGAAAGACAACCCACGATGAAAGCGATGACACTGGGACTGCAGGTGGCGTGCTGGGCTTGGCTGGCGGCAATGGCCGGGGCGGCGGACGAGGGGGCTGGCGACGGGGCGCGCGAGGGCCAGTGGGTGCAGTTGTTCAACGGCCAAGACCTGACGGGTTGGACGCCGAAGATCAAGGGCTACGACTTGGGCGACAATTTCGGCAATACGTTCCGGGTCGAAGACGGCGTGCTGAAGGTGGCTTACGACAAGTACGACAAGTTTGACAACCGGTTCGGCCACCTGTTCTACAAGGACAAGTTCTCGCATTACATCCTGCGGGTCGAATATCGGT
>CAIYOB010001061.1 GCA_903927685.1 uncultured Planctomycetaceae bacterium | reverse complement strand
AGCGACCCAGCCGTCGTCATAAATCGCGCGATTTGCGGCCATTTCAAAGTACTGCGTACGATGCCGCGACGGGGCCTTCGCGTCGTCGAACGAGTAGACCATGTTGACGCCTTCCACGGGTTTCTGCGGCACGCCGTTGAGCACGGAGGGCGTTTGCACTCCCACCGCCTCCAGAATCGTCGGCGCGATATCGATCACGTGGTGGAATTGCGTACGGATGCCCCCTTTGTCCTTGATGCGTGCTGGCCACGAGATGACCAGTCCGTTACGCGTGCCGCCGAAGTGGGAAGCGACTTGCTTCGTCCATTGCAGCGGCGTGTTCATCGCATGCGCCCAGCCGATGGGGTAGTGGTTGAACGTCGTCGCCGAGCCGAGTTCGTCCATGCGGCGGAGGACTTCGCGGAATTCCTCGGGAATCGCGTTGAAGAAAGTCATTTCGTTCAGCAGGCCATTGAATCCTCCTTCCGCGCTGGCGCCGTTATCGCCCTGGATGTAGATGACCAGCGTATTTTCCAACTGGCCGAGATCGTCAATCGCGTCGAGGATGCGACCCATCTGGTGGTCGGCGTATACCAACGCGGCGGCATAGACCTCCATCATCCGAGCATAGACCTTTTTCTGGTCGGCGTTCAGCGAGTCCCAGGCCGGAATCTCCTCGGGCCGTGGGGTCAGCTGTGCGTTGGCCGGAATGATCCCCAGCTGCTTCTGGCGGGCAAACGTCTCTTCCCGGACCTTGTCCCAGCCTTGGTCGAATTTACCCTTGAACCGGGCGATCCAATCCTTGGGCGCATGATGGGGCGCGTGAGCCGTGCCGGGAGCATAGTATTGCAGCCACGGTTTGTTCGGAGCTACGGAGTTCAGCATGCGAATCCGATGAATGCACTGGTCCGCCATGTCCTTTTCAAAGAAATAGTCCTTCACGTCGTGCGGCGGCTCGATCGGCTTCGTGTTCTCGTAAATGGCCGGTTCCCACTGATTGGTATCCCCGCCGATGAATCCGTAGAAGTACTCGAAACCCAGGCCCGTCGGCCAAAGGTCGAAAGGCCCCGCCTGACTGGAGTGCCAATCCGGCACATTGTGGTTCTTGCCGTACCAGGCCGTATTGTAGCCATTCTGCTTCAAGACTTCGGCAAACGTCCCGCAGCTCTTCGGCATCAGGGTGTTGTAGCCGGGAAAACCCGTCCCCAGTTCCATGATCACGCCCGACGCAGCTGAATGGTGGTTGCGGCCGGACAGGAGCGCCGCCCGCGTCGGCGAGCAGAGGGCCGTGGTGTGAAATTGCGTATAGCGCAGGCCGTTCTTGGCCAACCGGTCGAACGTCTCCGTGGGGATGGGACCGCCAAACGGGCTTGTTGCGGAGAAGCCCACGTCATCAGTCAGGATGAGGAGCACGTTGGGAGCGCCCTGGGGCGCCGCGACTTCGTGAGGGAAATCCGGCGTGGAGTCTTTGGCTCGCCGCGAAATCCGCCCGCCAAAGGGTGCTTCGGGTCGTGGCAGCACGGGAGACGGTTGAGCAGCGGACGTCGCGCCTGATTGCTGCGATTGGGCCGCCAGCGGCGACGCAGCAATGTGCCAACCCAACAGGGAGCACACAACCATCAATGCCAGGGAAACAGGCTTGTTTCGCATGTTGGTATCCTTCTCAAAGTAGGTTCGTTCGAAACGCAAGGAATTCACTCATT
>CAIYOB010001060.1 GCA_903927685.1 uncultured Planctomycetaceae bacterium | reverse complement strand
CGGCGAATTCCGTCATGGCTGCTTGAGGTACTCCAAGTCGCAGTCCGCGGGTGCCTCGCCGCGGGCCATCAGCTCGTCCCTCGCTTCGCGCCAGAACGCCAGCACCGGCGCGGGGATGTCCGTTGCATCTTGGAACCGGGCGTTGACGAACGCCTCGGCCATCCGGCAGCCCAACTCCGGGGTCACGACGGCTTCGCCCAGGCACAGGCAGTTGGCGTCGTTCACGACCCGGGCCAGGCGGGCGGTCTGTTCGGACTCGCAGCTGACCGCACAGACCCCCCGGAACTTGCCCGCCGAAATGGCCGCGCCCGTTCCGCTGCCGCAACAGTTGATCGCCAGATCGGCCTCGCCGACAGTCAGCGCATGGGCGACCCGTTGGCCCACGGAGGGGAACTTGCAGAACTGCCCGGTGTCGGGGCAGCCGAGGTCCAACACCGTGTGCCCCAGCGACTGGAGGTGGGCTTTGATGGCTTCCTTGAGCTGATAGCCTTTGACGACAGAACCGACGGCGATCTTCATGGAAAAGTCCTTTCTAGGTTCTCTCGGCCGCCAACCGGCGGCAGGCGGCCGCGATGTGCGCCGGGCCGAAACCGTGCTTGTCGAACAAGTACTGCTCGCTGGCCACTTCGCCGAACTGGTTGGGCACGCCCAGTCGGAGGATCGGGTCGTTCAGCACCGCAAAGGGCGTGACCTCCGAGCCGGTTCCGGCGGTTGTCGGGACCGCGACCAAGGGCAGATGCGACTTGCCCAGGGGAACGCCACCGGAATGGATGGCGTGGATATGGGTCACGTTAGTTAGTTTCAGTCCGGTGCCGGCAAAACCGCGGATCAGTTCGGGTGTGGGGCGGTACGAACGGAAGGCCAGCGGTTCGAAGATCGCGCCGTTGATTTCGATCTTTAAGATCCCGTCATGGCGTACCAGGCGCGCCGTCAGAGGAGTCTTGGTCGATTGCGGGGACTGCGGGTGTTGGATCGCGGCATCGGCGGGGACTGGATCGTCCGCCTGCACTCGCGCACCGAGGGCGGCTGCGGCAACGGTCCAGCCGGCCGACTGGAGAAAATCACGGCGTGTGGATGGCGTTGGGTTCATGGTTATCTCGCTCCCCAGACTCCCCGCGGACGGTGCGTGCAGATTGAGGCGAAAGATCAGGGTGGCGAGGCTGCGCGAAGCTCGTGGCTGGTCCAATGCGGTTCCCAGCCGGGGCCGAGATCGAGTCGCGGACCCCGCGGAGCAGCGGGAATGCGTTTCCGCACCACTTCGCTGGCATCGCCGCGCATGGGGGTGTCACTGCGGCGGATGATCGCCATCGTCGTTCCCGCCTGATCCACCTGGCCCAGGTCTTCGACGCTCCGGGTGAAGAGCAGATATCGCCCGTCCGGCGACGAGCACGCCCCGTAGATGTGCCGGCTTTCCTCGGCGTACACCAGCCGCATCTTGCGGCCGTCGGGGTCAGCCATCCACAACTCCGCGCGGCCGCCCCGTTGCGGAATGATGCCCCGCGCGTACACGACGTGTTGTGAATCGGGCAGCCAATCCGGCGTACAGTTGTAGCGATCCGTTTCGCTCATGACCTGGATCTTGCCGCCGTCCGCGCTCAGCCGTCCGATGTTCCAGAACGGTCCCAGGCCGTTTGCCGTGCCGACGAACGCTTGGCCGTCGGGCGACCAGATCAACTGGCTCACGAGGCCCTGGCGGGGCAACTGGCGCACGACTTTCCGGCTGGCCAGATCCACGATCTGGATCCCTTTCGTCGTCAGGCACGCCAACTGCTTTCCATCCGGTCCCCAAGAGGCCCAAGGGAAGGCGCGGCCGTAGGCTACGGGATTCCGGCCGTCCGAGTCCGCCACGACCAGCTCGAACGTCCCGTACGTGTTGTTGTCGACGGCTTCGTTCCTGGGCATTCGATAGTAGAGCAGCCGTTGGCCGTCAGGCGAGAAGCGGGCCCCAGCCTCATTGAAGTCGCGAGTGTTCGTCAAGGGCCTGCGATCCGTGCCGTCGGGCCGCATGAGGAACAGGTCCCAATCTCCCTTGTCCGACCTCGCGGCATAGGCGATCCAACCCTGGGCACGCACTTCGTTCGCCAGGGCACGGTTGGCGGGGGCGGCCTGCGGAGCCGCAGCCACTGCCTCCGCCGCACCGGCGGCCAGTACCAGGATTGCCGTCCAGATGGCTGTCATGTTGTTCTTCCTGCGCTCAGTACGAGGCTACGACCTCGTAACGCGGTGGGGATGATATTACTTCAAGTCGAGATCCTCGACCCGGATCGTGACCGGTTCGATGCTGAAGCCAGGCTCGTCCTCGGTTCGAACACAACGCACGTTTGCGGCTCGTAACCCCTGGATGTCTGCGGCATACAGCCAGGGAATGTGGTGTGTCGGATCGGGTGCCGGGATATTGGCGGCCGGCGACAGCTCGTAAAGCGGCTTGAAGATCGGCCGGTTCCGGCCATATTTCAGCTCGAGCGACCAGTCGCGAAGCTCGACGTCACGGATGTTCTTTTCCTGGCCGACGACCAGGATACTGTTCTCGGATTCCGCCCGGACGTTGGTCATGGCAATGCCCGCGATGTGTCCCGACCCGCGGGCGCAGAGCACCAGCGGTTCGCCTTTACCCCACCAACCGCCGGCGAAGAGCCGCGTCCGGATCAGCGCATTGTCGATGCGCACGTTCTCGACCCAGCCCTTGTCTCGGGCGAAGATGGCGATGCCACGGTTGGTGTCCTTGACGATGATGTTGCTGACGGCGACGTTCCGCACCTTGCTGGCCTCATGTCCGATCCGGATCGCCGCGGAGCGCGACGTCAGGATGCAATTGGCCACCACGATGTTCTCGCAGACCTCCTCCCAGTCGGTGATGGAGGTCAGGGCAATGCAATCGTCCCCGGCGGAAATCAGGCTGTCGGTAATGATCACGTCCTTCGAGGCGCAACAGTGAATCCCGTCGCAGTTCGGGGTCCGCAGGTTGTTGTCGATCGTCAGTTGGGACAGCTTGACGTCGCGGCACAGCGCTAGCGTGATCGTCCAGCAGGGGGCGTTGCGAAACGTGACGCCGTCGATCCGCACCCGCTGGCAATGGCGGAAGAACAACGGCTGCGTCGGACGCGGCGCGGCATGAGAAGCAACCGTCTCCTGGCGTTGGGCGTCATCCAGGGCCACGCCACTGGCCATGCCCGGATCGCTACGATACTCGTTGAAGTCAATGAAAGCGCTGTCGTTGAGGTCAATCACGCCGCTGCCGGTGATGCACAGGTCCGCCTGACCGATCGACCACAAGAGCGAACGCACCGGCCCCAGTTCATTGTGCCGAAAGGGAATGGGTGGATAATCCTCGATCCTGCCCGAGCCCCGCAGGACCGCGCCCGGGCCCAGCGACAGGGTGATGTTCGACTTCAGTTCCACGCTGCCCGTCAGGAAGGTTCCGGCCGGTACCATGATCGTCCCGCCTCCCTGGGCCGCACATTGGTCGACGGCTGCCTGCAGGGCCTTCGTGTTCAATGTCTTGCCATCGCCAAGGGCGCCGTGACTGGTGATGTCAACGAGCGCATTGCCCCGGCCTGATATCGGAAGCAGTAAAGCGACCAGCAGGATCATGGTTCGTAGCGTCACCGTGCGGGAATCCTCGTAGTAATTGAGATGTTATCGCCTTACGGTACCGGCGCCTGGCCGGCGCCGGGCGGAAGGGGTTTGTCGCCGGATCGCTTGAAGTGTCGACCCTCGACCTGCGGCCGGGCGTCACGGGCGGCAGCGAAGAACTCCTCCAGCCCGACAACCTTGAACCTGTCGGCCGGAAGACGCCGCGCCACTTCGTAGAACTTGTAGGGCGTGCCTGTCGGCTTGGCTCCATAAACGGCCACAAACCAGGGCCGGCGAACGCCCTCCGAGTCACGGATCAACTGCTCGGCAAACGCCGCGGGATCGCTCAACGTGTAATAATGGTCGCTGTGAACGATCGGCGGTGCATCGGGCGCATATTCGACGCGTTGGTCGTCGGACCAGAGCGTCACGCCACGCATGCCGGTGGCCTGGATGAACGGATAGAAGGCCTTTCGCGGCTGCAATCCGCGGATCCACCAGAAGTCGATATACTCCAGGCCCGAGCGCTGTCCGCCTTCGCGGACCAACCGGGCGTACGGCTCGACCTGCTGGTCTGCCAGGCGTTCCGGATGCGTATAGCCCCAGCCCGAGGTGGCAGAGAAGAAGTGATCATGCTCCGTGGCCGTCGCCTGGAAGTAACTCACGAGGCCAGGGAACTCGCGGTACAACAACGGATCCAACCCCCAGTTAATCGGAATCTTCCCTCGTTCCGGTTGAAGCCACACGCCCAGGTTGCCCAACGAGGCGAGGTATTTCAGCGTGTCCCCTTCGTTGACCATGAAGGCCACGTAGACCTTTTCTTCCAGGCTTGGGCGGGGAAGTTCTTTCGCAGGCGGCCGGGACGAGGACGT
>CAIYOB010001059.1 GCA_903927685.1 uncultured Planctomycetaceae bacterium | reverse complement strand
GCCAGTTTCATCACGCTGGTGGCGGTGGCGATCGGCTTGGTCAGCGAGGCCAGATCGAATAGGGTGTCGGTGGTCATCGGCACCGCGTCCGGCTCGAGCCGCCGATGCCCGAAGGCCTGCAGGTAGACGATCCGGCCGCGATGCGCGACCAGCACGACCGCGCCGGCCATTTCGCCATCGGCGATCTCGTCCTCGACCAGCGGAGCGATCACCGCCAGCCGGGCCGCGTCCAGGCCCGCCTGTTGCGGCGCCGCGTGCGGCAGCTTCGGAACCGGCGGTGCATCCGCCGCGTCGGCCGCGAGGCCCAGCAGTGAAACCAGGAGCAGAGCCATCGCCCAACCATCGAGCCTCCATCGTTGAACCGCGACCCAACGGGGAGCGCGTTGCAGGGGGCAGTCCGCGCTCCCCGTCGGGGCGCGGTTCAACAACACACGGTCGCAACTCGTCAGTCCACGCCTGCCGTCGATCTTCATCCCGGTCGTCTCCCCAGCCCAACTGTGCTGCTCAACCAACCCAGCCCATACGTCACGGCAAACCCCACCACGGTAAACCAGGGCCAGGCCACGCTGGTGCCGAATTTGACCGCCGCCACGGCGATCGCGCCGCCCAGCATCCCGACCAGCACGCCGCCCTGGCCGACGCGCGGGGCAAACAGCCCCAGGAAAAAGACGCCCAACAGCAGGCCGCCGACGAAGCCCGCGATCGCCAGGGCATCGTTGACGACGCTCTGCGAATAGTAGCGGGCGGCCAGGGCCACCGCCACCTGCAAGACGCCAAACACCACCGTCGCGGCCTGGCACCACCGGACGCGCTGTTGCGGAGTGGCCGCGGAACCGGGCGGCGGGCCAAAGTCGTTGACGGCAACCGCGGCCGACGAGTTCAGCGAACTGGCCAGCGTCGACATCACCGCGGCAAACACGGCCGCCAGCGTCAAGCCGACCAGGCCGTAAGGCATCTGCCCCACGATGAACACCGCGAACGCCTGGTCGCCGCTGGCGATCGTACCCGCCGCCGGGTACTGGGCAAAGAAGCACGCCAGGGCGACGCCGATGCCCAGGAACAACAGGAACTGAACGAACACCACCAGCCCGCTCAGCACCAACGCCTTGGCCGCGTCCCGCTGGCTGCGGGCCGCCAGATACCGCTGGACCATCATCTGGTCGGTTCCATGCGTGCTGAGCGACAGGCATGCCCCGCCGATCAGCCCGGCCCAAATCGTGTATGGATCGGACCAATCCCACCCGCCGCTGAACCACCGCAGTTTGTCGTTCGCCACCGCGAATTCCCACAACTGGGCGCTGCCGCCCGGCAAACGCCCGACCATGATGGCCAGCGCCGCCAAGCCCCCGGCGATGTAAACCACGAACTGCAGGCAGTCGTTCCAGACGACCGACCGCATGCCGCCGAACAAGGTATATACGACCGTCACGCCGCTGATCACGGCGACGCTCAGCGGCAAGGAAATCCCGAACGCCGCCTCCAAGGCCAAAGCCGCCAGGAACAGCCGCAGCCCGTCACCCAACGTGCGGGCCACCAGGAACAGCAGCGAAGCGGTGCGTTTCGCGGCCACGCCAAACCGGATTTCCAGCACTTCGTAAGCCGACAGGATCTCGCCCCGGAAATAGCTCGGCAACAGCCACACCGCCACCAGGCAGCGACCGATGATAAAGCCCAGGGCCAGCTGCAGAAACCGCAGGTCGCCGCCGGGATTGAACGCGATGCCCGGCACGCTCAGGAACGTCGCCGTGCTGGTCTCGGTGGCGACGATCGAACCGAGCAAGGCCCACCAAGGCATGTCCTTGCCTGCCAGGACGTACCCGACCAGATCGCGGCGGCCGCGGCCGGCCAGGATGCCGATGCCTAGCACGACCAGCAG
>CAIYOB010001058.1 GCA_903927685.1 uncultured Planctomycetaceae bacterium | reverse complement strand
GTGTTTTCGCAACTGAGCACGCGCAGCGGCGCCGTGCACCGGTATCTGCGGATGTTCGAACTCATGTACTCGATGCCCGCGTCCGCAAGCGACTTGGAGCGGATCAAACGCCAGGCGACGGAGTGCGGCGGAGGCGTCTTGTTGCGAATGCGGCAGCTGAATGGGCTGGCCAAGCTGGCCAGCATCCAGCATTCGGCGCTGCTCTTCATCTTCGTGTATCTGCCGCTGCAGTTCCTGTTCCTGTATGACTTTCACATCCTGAGCCTGATCGAGGCGTGGCAGCGGCGGTACGGCCAGCATGCACGGGATTGGTTCGAGGCGCTCGGACAGTTCGAGGCGTTGTGCGCGCTGGCGGCGTTGGTCCACGACCACCCCGACTGGGCCTTTCCCACGGTCACTGCGACGGCGGAGCGGTTTCAGGCCGAGCAGCTGGGGCATCCGCTGTTGCCGGACGACCAGCGTGTCACCAACGACGTGGTCGTCGGGCCGCCGGGTTCGTTCCTCCTGGTCACCGGCTCGAACATGTCGGGCAAGAGTACCCTCTTGCGGGCCATCGGCGTTAATGCCGTCCTGGCGGAGGCCGGAGCGCCGGTCTGTGCCGCTCGGCTGAGCCTGCCGCCGGTCAGACTGGCCACCAGCATGCGCGTGCGTGATTCGCTGGAACACGGGGTCTCGTTCTACATGGCCGAACTGATGCGGCTCAAAGAGATCGTGGACCTCGCGCGCCAGCACGATCCGCGGCAGGGACGCCGGGTGCTGTACCTGCTGGACGAGATCCTGCTGGGCACCAATTCCCGTGAGCGGCATATCGCCGTCGTGCGGGTCATGCAGTTCCTGCTGCGGCACCAGGCCATCGGCGCCATTTCGACGCACGATTTGGAGTTGGCCGCCAGCGAACCGCTGGCCGGTGCGGGCCGCTGCGTCCACTTTCGCGAAACCCTGCATGACCAAGCGGCCCCGCGGCCGATGACCTTTGACTACCGGCTGCGATCCGGCCTCGCCACAACCACGAACGCGCTCCGGCTGCTGGAACTGGTCGGGCTGACGGAAGAGTGACGGCTCGCCGGCGACAGGCGGACCCAGTCGCGGCTCCTAGGGCCGATCGTCAAGCCGCAGGCCACCCCATTGGCCGTCGTCGACGCGGGCGGCGTTCAACAGCAGGTCGGGGGTGACTTGGGGCACGATGTACGCAACCGCGCCGTCGGCGAAGATCCCGGTGCACCGGGGGACGGCCGGCTCGCCAAAGCCCCGGGGCACGGCCCGCTTGTATAGCCGCTGGCAGGCGTGGAGCCCTGCGGACAGGTCAAGGTCCGCCGGCTGTGTCCAGGGCACAGCCCCTTGCTCGACCACGTCAACCATGACCAGGGTCTCCTCCGGCGGGTCGGTGAACTCGGACAACCGCCGCAAGCTGCGCGGCGGAAATGCCATCTGGGGACCGGCCACGGCCACGACGTTGCTGTAGCCCGGATCGAGTGGCCGCTCGGCCGTCGTATACAGCAACGGCATGTACGGGATCAACTGGCGGTTGTGCGCGCTGTCCCAAGGCTCCGAAAGCCGGAACAAACGCAGCAGTCCGGCATGTCCCAGGTAGGGCAGCAGCAGGACCCGCCAGCTGAGCAGCGGCCGGCCGTCGGCAGCGACCAGAGCCTGCGGCGGGAAGCAGCCGTGGTCGTTGTAATAGGCCTGCAGCGCCCGACCGAGGAGCCACAATTTGCGTTTCTCGTAAGCGGCGTCCGTCCGCTGGAATCGGGAGATATCCTGCCACGCCCAACGCAGCGACGCGGCGTCCAATTGGCCGGCCGGAACATGTCCCGCCGCCGCGGGACCGGCGATGCTCAGATTGCCCCCGAAGACTTCGGTCAGCCGGCCGGTCAGCGTCCGGCCGGTTCGCGTTTTCCAGGTCCGCTCGGGCCGCGGATCCTCCTGAGGATGCGTGACCGCAGCGAACTTGAAGTCCACGTCCAGGCTCCGCACGCAGATCGCCGCCGCCAGGGAATCAACGGCTTCCTGCGGCAGGGTTATGGGCGGCCACGTGCGGCGAGTCAATTCGGAAACGAATGTGGGCCCGGCGTCGGCGGGCCACAGCAGCGGCAGTTCGATCGCCGGCATTCGGTTCGCGCTGGTGTCCGCCCAGGCGTCGGCTCGTCCTGCGTCGGGACTCCGCCGCGGCAGTTCGCGCTCGACCAACGCGACGATCCTGGCTCGCGGCAACTCCAGAATCATGTCGTGGGACAGCGAAACACTGGCGGCTGTCGCGTCTGTCACCGTGACCCCCACCGCAACCGCGACCGGCACGTCGCGGAAAGTCTCTTCGACGCCGGGAGCCAGCTCGCGGTTCGCCTGGTCCAGGTAGGCGGCGACGATCTCGTCGGCCGAGTCCCCCCCGCGCAGTCCCACACGCGTGCAGATCTTGGCGGCCAAGGCCAGGCCGAACTGATCCTCGCAGGCGACTGCGGCGATCCTGGCGCCGTCGACGACGAGGGAGTGCGGGTGCCCGCCCGCAACGGCCAGATCCTGCAACTCGGCGCGCACAGGCTGCCGCCGCGCTGCCGGTCGCACGACATAGGGACCCTGGCCCCCGGAGATAATGTACGGGATGACCGTCTTCTGCCGGACAGAGAGGACCAGCCTCCCCGGCTGCGGATGGACGGACAAGCTGGCTGACTGCGGCGTCGGCCGCCGGCCGGAAGCGGACGCTGTCGGCGCCCAGTCGCCCGGCTGGTTGATCAGGTCCGTGTGAGCCAGTTGAGGCACCGCGCGAAAGAACCGGACGTGCTGCAACGTGTCGTCCAGCACGGCGGAACCGACTTGCCGGCCGCCCGAGACGGAGACGACCGGAGGCACGTCCGCGCCCCGCAAGTCGGCCAGCAGCATTCGCAGCCAGGGCGATTCGACGCGTTCCGGCAACTGCAGCGCGTTCCATGACCGCGGCTGGCGGACGAACAACCACCGATCGTCGACCAGGCGGATGTCCGCGGCCGCTTGCGACAGGGCGATGCTCGCGACGGGCGACAGATCCGTCCGGCGGAGCACCTGAATCACCTCGCCGTGCAGAACCAGCACCGCCCGCGTGCCCAGCGCCACTGCCACAATGCGGTGCTTCAGCTCGCGCTGGCTGGCAACCTGCCGGGCTCGCAGGTCGATCAGGCATAACCGCGGACCAGCCGTTCCGGCAACGCCCGCGTGAGCCTCCCACACAGCCGCGTACTGACCGTCCTCCGACAACGCCGACGAGGCGGGCCGAAATGGCAGTCGAATCCCGGCCAGCGGCTCCGTGAGCTCTGCCGCGACTTCGCCGCCGCGAACGGCGCAACTGACTAGCCACGCCCAGCCGGCAGTCGCGAGCAGGATCTTCCCAGGCGAATGGGCTGACCGGCCGATCGCCATCATGCTTCGGTCTCCGGGACGCGGGTTCTTCGTTCTGACGGGCAGCTGCCGCTCCATACGCCCGCTGGCTCGGTAGGCCGGCCTCCGGTCATCGGCTTGCCTCGCCTCGGTCGGCCATCCTCAACCACTCGTGGGGCAACAGCGAGCGCTGGATCCGGCGTACCGTCCCGTTGTACAACAGGACGAGGGTCGCGTCGTCGTGCCAGTCGAGTTGCCGGGCGAAATCCGCTTCGCCATCGACCGGCAGGTCGACGGGCTGTGTCCACGCGACCG
Source organism: uncultured Planctomycetaceae bacterium (assembly GCA_903927685.1). The sequence continues at coordinate 3,694 of CAIYOB010001058.1, read as the reverse complement.
CCTGGTCGCGGGCCGCGACCACCGCCAACGCGATCTCGGCTGGCGGGCGGCCGCAGTCCGCGTCGCCGACCAGTCGGCCCGGAGGGAACACGGTCCGTGGTCCGCACAGCCCGACCACGGCGGTTTGGCCAGGTTCCAAGTCGCTGCCGGGCAGCCGGTAAACCGGCGGCAGGCACGCCACCAACTGCCGGTTGTGAACGCTGTCCCACGGTTCGTCCAGCCGAAACAAGGCATACAGTTCGGGCGCGTCGAGGTCGGGCAAGAGCAGGACCCGCCAACTCAGTCCCGGCGTCCCGTCAGGGGCGGCGAGCGATTGCGGCGGGAGGTGCGCGTGCCGGGCCTTGAAAGCGAAGATCGCTTCGCCGATGTGCCGCAACTGCGACTCCGCGTCCCCGGCCGCCTCGCGCGCCGCCGCTTCGGCGGTCAAGGCGGTGTCGCGCACGACCTGCTGATCTGCGGGTGAGAGTCGTGCCAATGGGATCTCGAACGGCTGCTGCGACTGGGTGATCAAGACGACCCGATCGCCGGACGCCCGCAACAGGCGGGCTCGTGCCGTGCGGCCGTCGGCGCTGGTCCAGGTGCGAAAGGCGTTGCGGCATCGAGCCACCCGGTCCTTGAACAGCGTCTGCTGCCAGCGGGCGGCGATCGCGGCCAGGGCTTGCCGGGCGGCGACATCGAGCGGTGCTGGTTTGCCGCCTGCCAGCGGCTGGGGCGGGAGACTCGCGCCGAGCGCCGCTGCGGCGGCGTGCTCGTTCCGCAGCGTATCGCCGAACTCGCGCCAGCGGCGCGAGTGCATGCGGCGCTCGGCCGCGGCGGCCACGGTCGTGCCTTTCCAACGGCCGGCGATTTCGGCGTCCAGCGGCGGAGCGAGGGTCTCCGCTGGGATGTCGATCAGCAAGTAGTGGCAGAACCGGGCAGATTGGCTGCCGCTGTCGAGAACGCGAACTTCGATCGGCATGGCCACGGGCACCCCGGTCGGATCACCTCCCGTCAGGCGGCGAAACACGGGCGTTCGGGCCTCGCGGTACCGCGCCACGATCGCCTCCGCGGCTTCGGTTGCGGGCGACTGGTCGACCAAGGCCCGGGCCAGCGGCTGACTCTGTTCGGCGAGATACCCGGCGACGTCGATTTCCAGCTCGAGCGTCCCGGCCGGCGCCGGCCGCACCAGATTCAACTCCCCGGCGCCGGGCAGCGCGGCTTTCAGGGTGTAAGGCGTCTGACCGCCGACGGCGCGATACGTCAGCCGCGTCGGCCCCGCGGCGGCGGCCAGGACGGGCCCCTGCTCCGGAACGAAGGCCAGCGGCCGGGCACAATTCGCGGCCTGAAATTCGCTCAGATCGAAGGTCTGGACGCGGCCCGAGATCACGACGGCAACCGACGCTCCGTCCGCCGCGACGCAATAGGAACAGGATCGCCCCGGCTCGACCTGCACGCTGCCGAGCGGCCAGCGGCGAAGTTCCCGGCGATCCAGCCGGCTGCGAGCCAGCAACTCGACAGCGACCGAGTCCGGTTGGCCCGCCGGGTCCGGCTTGCGAAGGGTCAAGGCCAACACGGCAGGCGGATCCCCGAGCGTGACCGCATGCGCGTCCTCGGCGGCCTGGGCTGCGGCCAGTTCCGCGGGCGAGAACCCGCCGGCACGGCGGACGGGGCGACGCGGCCAGGTGTCGTCCCAGGCGCTGATTGCGGGGCCCGCTTGCAGGAAGCCGGCGGGACCCAGCAAGGCCCGCGGTTGGCTGAGGTCCTCGTTCCAGATCGCCCCCTCCTGGCACCAGCCGCCGGCGACGCGGCCTTCGAGCCAGGCGGCGCCCTCGGGCCGCGGGGCAGGATCATTGGCCGGAGTCAGGCGCGGACCTGGCGGCGTGACCTCCTTCAAGTCGGGCAGGGAGTAGCACTTGTCCAGCACGATCTGATTGCGGCCGCGCAATTGCAGCAGATTGCCCATGCGCTGGCGGTACTCGGACACCTTGACCGCCGCCTCGCCTCGCGTCTGCAGCGTCTGCGGGTCCAACGCCAGCAGCCGCTGCTGGTCGCCGCTGGCCTGGATCACGCACACGGCCTGCGGGGCGATGCGCAGGTCAATGACCTTGCCGGGCACGGCGCGTTCGGCCAAGACGCGCGGGCCGGCAGCGTCGATCACGGCCAACGAGGCGCGGGTGGCCTGCGTGCCCCAGGCAACCAGCCGCTGGCCGTCCGGGCTGACGGCGACCTGGGAGACGGGGAATGAGCAAGCCAGGCCGGTGCGCTCGCTTACGAACTCGACCTCCACCGTCAGTTCGTACTGGACGCTCTTTCCATCACGCGCCACGTGCAAGGTGAACGCGGCCGGCCCCAGGCTGCCCGGCGGCGGCGTCCAGGATAATACGTCGCCCCGGAGTGTCATCCCGTCCGGAGCGGACTGCAGGACGAGCGTGGCTGCCGGGTCCGCCCGGCGCACGGTCGTGCTCCAGGGTTTGCCGGCGGGGATGGCGCGGGGGACGTCGACTTCCAAGCCGAGCCATACATCCGCCGAGCGAACCAGAGCATGATAAGGCCACACTTGGACGTCGCGATTGCCCAGCACCAGGATCCGTTCGCGGTCCGGGTCGGCCAGGACGACAGGGCGGATCACAAAACGCTGCTCGCTGCCTGCCGGACGCGCCACGAGCTCGCGCTCGTGCGGTTGATACTGAAACAACTCGGCCGCGAGCCGACAACTGGCCAGCACGCCGGGCTCGGCCAGCGAGACGACGTTCAATTGCTGGTCTCCCAATCCGAATCCCAGCGGACCCGCGTCCAGGAGGCAGGACACCGGGGCGGGCAGCACGCTACGGGCCGGCCCGGCATCGGGCGCGAGGAGCGAGTCGCCGTCCGCCAGCCCCAGATCGTACGGCAGCGCGAGCGGCGGCTGAGTGCGCGTGGCCCCATTGTCCGGCTGGGCGAGCAATCGCTGCAACTGAGGCGGCTTGTCGGGAGACTCCGCCGGCCGGACTCGCCATACGGTCAGCCGCTGGTTCTCGTCGCCGAATTGGTACAACCTGCGGCCGCTGGAGGACACGACCGCGCCGGCGAGTTTGGCCGCCGAGCGGCCGAACGTCAGCAGGGGATGCGACTGCAACTGCTTTGCCGCCAGGTTGACCACGTGGACCGCGGGCACATTGTTCATGCGGGCGGAAATATAGACGAGCGGATCGGCCGGATCGCGCGAGACGCTCATCCACACCGCGTCGGCTCGGGCGTTGTGGGAGATTTGCAGCGCCTGGAGAGTGCCGGCGTCGAATACCCGGACGGGGCCCGGGGCAAAGCAGCCGACCACCACCAAGGTGCGATCCTGGCAGCGTTTGAACGACACCCACGACGGATTCTCGACGCCGCTCACCGGCCCGACCAGTGCGGCCGCGTCACCGTCAAACCAAGCGGACTTCAGCAGCCATAACTGGCTCTGGCGGAGGTTGACCAACGCCACGTCGCCGGTCGCCGGGTTCACCGCGGCGGCCGTCGCGTTGGTCGGCAGCCGCAGCAGGCGGGCGGCGGGCTCCGACGCCTGGGCTGGCATCAGCGAAGACACCAGGGCGGCGACGAGAACCGTTGAGCGAGTTGAGAGCGCCACGTGGTTTCCCCCAGACGCAAGGGCTGCTATCGGAACCCGAATTCCTGTAACCGGGCGCGATCCAGCGTCTCGCCGCCGGCGGGCGTCACCAGGGCCCGGAACAGGTCG
>CAIYOB010001057.1 GCA_903927685.1 uncultured Planctomycetaceae bacterium | reverse complement strand
CGTACTATGGCCGGCGGCATCTGCAGTACCGCGGCCAGCCGGACTTCCGCCCCGTGCCCACGCTGGCGTCCGCGTGCGGCATCCCGCCGGTTGTGCCGGAACTCGCCGCACCCGAGCCCTTGCCGGCTCAATTGCTGGCCTGGTGGCCGCTGGACGAGTTCGCGTCCGGCGTTGCCGCGGACGCCTCGGGTGCCGAGCGGCATGCCAAGGCGGTGGGCGTCGTCCGTTGCGAGGGTCGGGAGGGCAGCAGCGCAGGCCGATTCGACGGCAAGAGCTATCTCGAATGCGACGGTTTGGGCGCCCACGAGGCGATTTCAATTGCCCTCTGCGTCAAGGCCGGCACGTTGAACAACGCTTGGAATCCGCTGTTGTTCTGCCACGAGGGCCAACCCGGTGCGGTTCACTTCAGTCTGCTGCCGGACGGCGTCCCCAACGTGGCCGTCAACACGGGCGATTGGAATTGGACGCACCGCAAAGCCCGCACCTCGTTGGCCGACGGCCAGTGGCATCACGTGATCCTGGTGTGCGACGCTCGCCTGGGCGGCAGCGTCCGCTTCTACGTCGACGGCCGGCTGTCCAGCCAACAACGGTTGATGCTGGGCCAGCAACTGGACCTGTACCGCTTTCGAATCGGCGCCTGGAACCGCTGGGAAACCACGCCGGCGAACAACTTTCATGGCGAGATCGACGACGTGCGGGTCTACGGCGGCATGCTGACCGACGACCAGGCCGTCCAACTGGCGGCGGGCGGCAAGTGACGGCAAGGAGGCAGCGCCTTCCCGTTGTCTTGAAGACGGCGATGCGATAGTCTGACCGCGGGAATGTTCCTGCTGCAGAAACCTGTTTCCGGGTAACCACCGATGAACATCAGTCCTGCCGATCTGGCCGTCTTTGTGGGGTTCTTTGTTGTCGTCATCGGTCTCAGCGTGTGGAAGAGCCGCCGGGTGAAGGGGCACGCCGAGGACAGCAGCGATTTCTTCCTGGCGGGCCGCGGGCTGACTTGGCCTTTGATCGGGATTTCGATCGTCGCGGCGAACATTTCGACCGAGCAGATGGTCGGAATGGCAGGTCAGGCAGCGGGCGCGACCGGGCTGGCGGTCGCCGGGTGGCAGCTGTTGGGTTCGGTGTTCATCGTGATCATCGCGATGACCCTGCTGCCGCGATTCCTGCGGGCCGGGATCTACACGATGCCCGAGTTCCTCGAGTATCGCTACAACGCCGCGGCGCGAGCGATCATGGCGATCCTGACGGTGGTCATCTATGCGGTGGTCATGTTGCCGGCCGTGCTGTACTCGGGCGGGGTCACGCTCAAGGCGATCGCCGGCATGGAGCTGACTTCGGCGGTCTGGCTGATCGGACTGGTCGGGACGGTCTATTGCACCTTTGGCGGCCTCAAAGCGATCGCCTGGGCGGATCTGGTGCAGGGCTTGGCGCTGTTGGCGGGCGGGCTGCTGGTGTTCTTCTTGGGTCTGCATGCGGTCGGCGGCTGGGAGTCGTTCACCAGCTACAATGCCGACAAGTTGCACATGGTCCTGCCGGCGGACAATCCGGAGCTGCCGTGGACCGGCGTGGTGGGCGGAATGTGGATCGTGATGCTGTACTACTGCGGGCTGAACCAGTTCATCGTGCAACGCAACCTGGCCGCGAAATCGCTGCAACACGGCCAGCTCGGGATGGTGTTTGCGGGCGGCTTATGGCTGCTGGTTCCGTTTGCGATCGTGATGCCGGGACTGATGGCGCAGCAGTTGTTCGCCGACCAGTTGGCCGGCAAGTCCGATGCGGCCTTTCCGACGATGATCACGCAGCTGATCCAGCCGGGATTGCGCGGGTTCATTTACGCCGCCATCGCCGGCGCCGTGACCAGCACGCTGGCCTCGCTGCTGAATTCCGCGTCCACCATCGCCACGATGGACGTGTATCGGAACATGCTGCACCGGTCCGCCCCGCAAAGCACGCTGGTCTGGCTGGGCCGCGGCCTGACCGTGCTGTTCATGTTGGCGGGCTGCTTAATCGCACCGGCGCTGGACGACCCCCGGTTCGGCGGCGTGTTCCAGTACATCCAGCAGTTCCAGGGATACATCTGGCCGGGCGTGGTGGCGGCCTTTCTGGGCGCATTCCTCTTGCCTCGCGCGCCGGGATTGGCCGGTGTGCTCGCGCTGGTCCTCGGGCCGGTGGCCTATGGCGTGTTGCAGTTCACGGCGAAATCGGAGACCAGGCCGTGGGGCCATGAACTCCACTTCCTGAGCCAGGTGCCGCTGGCGTTCCTGTTCGTGGCCCTGGTCATGGCGGCCGTGACCGCCATCAGACCGCTGGCGACCGAGAAGGTTCTGCCGGTGCGCGAGGAGATCTCGCTCCGTACCGATCCCGTCGTGCGGGTCGCGGGGGCCGCGGTGATCCTGGGCGTCGTGACGTTCTTTATTCTGTTCTGGTAGCTTCCGGCCGGGGTCGGATCAGCAGCACCAACACGACGGACAGGATCGCCGCACTGGCGAACACGCCGAAGATCACGTTGAGCGGCACTTGCCGGTCCCGCAGTGTGCCGAAACCCCAGTCAGCCAGGCCGCCGCAGCTGATGCTGACCAGGTTCATCACGCCATAGCCGGTGGCCCGCAAATCGGGTCGCACAATCTGGCATAAGATGGGCATGTTGTTGCAGTCGAAGAAACCCCAGCCCAGACCGAACAGGATCAGGAAGGCGATGGCGATGCCCAGCGAGCCGGCGTTGCCCACGCCGAAGATTGCCGGGACGATCAGGCTCATCCCGAGGGCGCTGACAAAAATCCGCCCCCGCTCGTGCCGCCGCATCCAGCGATCCGCCAGCCACCCGCCGACCAGCGCGCCGACGATGGCGGCGGCCTGCCAGTACAGCGTGGCGGCCACTCCCGCCTTGCCCTGGCCGATCTGGAATTGCTGCTTGAGGATCGCCGGCATCCAGTCCCGCACGACCCAGCCTGCCAGGGCCGGGAGCGTGAAGTAGAGCACCAGCAGGATGAACGAGGCATTGGTCAGCAGCTGCCAGGCGGCACTCGCGGGCGAGGTTCTCGGAGCCGCACTGACCGCGTCCGACTTGGGCACATCCCGCAGCAGGAGCGCCAACGGAATCGCGTACACCATGCCGAAGACCCCGCAGGCATCGAAGGCGAACCGCCAACCCAACGCCGGCGAGTCGGCGACGTAGCCGCCAAAGCCGCCGGCGATCACGCCGCAGTAGATCGCCATCTGGTGCAGGCCCACCGCCCGCGAACGCGTGTGACCGGCGTGATAGTCCGAGATCAGGGCCAAAGCCGCGGGAATGTAAAACGCCTCGCTGATGCCCATCAGCGAGCGGGCGGTGAGCAGTTCGTGAAAGCTGGTGACGTGCCCGGTCCACCAGGTGACCGCCGACCAGACGAACAGGCTGCCACAGATCGTCAGGCGCCGGCTGAAGCGGTCCGCCACGTAGCCGCCGATCGGACTGAGTATGGCGTAAACCCACTTGAACTGGCCCAGCATGAATCCCCAATTCGCTTCGGTGCCGATACTGGGGATGTCCGCCATGACGGAGTATTTCATCGACGCCAACATCTGGCGGTCCAGGTAGTTCAACAAGGCCACGGGCCAGAGCAGAGCCACGACCAGCCAGGCGGTGCGGAGGAGCGTCGAGGGGGGCGACGGCGGGGACATGGGATAGCGTCTCCTTGCAGGGCGGGCAGCGCGCGTTCACACCAGATCTTCCCAACGGTTGAACTCGCAGGCGTGCGTCAGCGCCTCCGCGAGATCCACCAGCACGACTTGCTCCGGTTCGATCGTCCAGTCGATGACCGGCAGCGGGTCGGGGTCGTTCCAGCCCCACCCCCGCAGGCTTCTGCGGCCATCATGATGGAATGCGGTCCAGGCGTTCCGCTGGAAGCGGGCCAAGTACTTGACGGAGTGGGGCAGGACGCGTTCGCCCGCGGTCAAGGCATCCAGTTCCAACAGGCTGATGCCGGCTTCGAGGAATGCATTCCGCTTCCGGAGATACTTCTCGCGGTCCCAGCGGTTGCCGAGTCCCTTGTTCGACGGCGAGAGCAGTTCCAGGGCGGCGACGACTTGGTTCTCCGGGGCGCGGCGGATCAGCAGCGTGTACTTGCAGAAGACCTCACAGGGCTCGTCCAGCTCCAGGATCGCCGCCGTGGCTGCCTTCCACTGGGGCTGGCTGGCTGCTTCAGCGTCACGTTCCGCACGAGCCACGGACACGTCCGGCAAGACCGCGAAGGACGGGTCTTCGTCGTCAGGACTGACGAGCAGCGTCTCCGATTCCACAAACACGAAGTAGCGTGAGGGAAGCTGCGCCCGCAGCCGTTCGCGGATCGAGAGCAGCCAATCCTTGTGGAAATAGGCCCAGAGGCGAGCCGCTTCGATCTTGGACAACAAGGTGTTTGCATTCTCCATCGGCGCTCCCCGTTCAAAACCGCAGTATAGACCATCGGGAAAGAACCCGGAATACGCGAACAGGCCAACGCTGCCGGGCCAAGGCTGGGCCAAGGCTGCTGGCAGCGTGGTGGCGGGCGGGATATGATCGGCACGGCTGGGCCGGTGGTGGGCGGCAGCGCTCCCGCCCCGCAGCTCGGCGTTCGACCTTCAGCAAGGATCTTGAGGAGCACTCGCGATGGGTGGCACCGCCGCGCGTTTTACGGGCCTGGATTGGGCCGTCTTGGCGATCTACTTCGTCGGCATCACCGCCTTTGGCTTGTGGGTCTCGCGCCGGATCCGCTCCAGCGGCGGCTATTTCCTCGGCGACCGCCGGCTGCCGTGGTGGGTCATGATGGGCCAGGCGTTTGGCACGGGAACGCATGCGGAGAACCCGGTGGCCCAAGCCGGCGCGACGTTCCAGTTCGGCTTTGCCACGATTTGGTACCAGTGGAAGAACATGCTCATCACGCCCTTCTACTGGCTGATGGCGCCCTGGTATCGCCGCTGCGAGCGGACCACGATCGGCGAGCTGATGGAAGACCGTTACGGCCGCGGCATGGCCATGCTGTATACCGTCTTTGCCATGTGCTACTTCGTCTTCAACCAGGGCACGATGATGAAAGGGGCGGGCAAAGCCGTCTCGTATGCCGTGGGTACGCACGCCATCTCGCCCAACCAGGTCGTCGTGGCGATGGTGGCCGCGTTTCTGTTGTACAGCGTCTTTGGCGGCCTGGTCGCGTCGGCGTACACCGATTTTGTCCAAGGCTTCCTGATCATTGGGATGTCGTTCATGCTCATCCCGGCGGGCCTGTGGGCCGTGGGTGGATTCAGCGGGATGCGGGCCAGCTTGCCCGAGCACTTTTTCGACTTGTACAACAAATCCAGCGGCGTGGACGGGTTCACGATCTTGATGCTGACCCTGAACGGGTTCATCGGGATCACCGCCCAGCCGCACATCCTGACCATGAACGCCACGGGGCGCACCGAGCGGGCCGGACGCGTGGGGCAGACCTACGGCTCGATGGTCAAGCGATTCTGCACGATCGGCTGGGCCCTGACGGGCTTGATCGTGGCGGCGATGATCGTCCAGCAAGGCTCTCAGCTGAGCGACGGCGAGAGCGCCTTTGGCTATGCCTGCCTGCACCTGTTGAGTCCGGGGCTGACGGGGCTGATGGTGGCCTGCATCCTGGCCGCCAATATGTCCACGTGCTCGAACTTTATGGTCAACACCGGGGCTCTGTTCACGAAGAACTTCTACTGCATCTATCTGCGGCCGCAGGCGCAGGACCGGGAAGTGTTGCTGGTCGGGCGGCTGTCGGGGCTCTCGTTGACGCTGTTGGGGGTGCTGTTTGCGCTGAGTGTGGACCAGGTGCTGGACGCGTTCATGTTCAATGAAACGCTGCCGGCTTTTCTGGGGATCGCCGTGCTGGGCGGGTTCCTGTGGCGGCGGGCGAACCGCTATGGCGCCCTGGCCGCGGTGATCCTCTCGCTGGCGACCTACTACGCGATCAACTATTTCCAGACCGGCAACCTGCAACTGGTCTACAAGTGGTTGGCGGCCCCGTATGGTTGGGCGACGCTGGTGGGCGTGGTCGTGTTTGTGGTGGTCAGCCTGCTGACGCGGCGGGAGGACGAGCAGCGGATCGAGCGGTTCTTCGACAATATGCAGCGGTCGACGGACGACGAGGGTTTGCCTGCCGGCCAGCCCAAGCCTCTGGCCGCCGAGCGGGGGCAGGACTTGATCCTGCTGGATCTGCCAGGCTGGTTCACCGCCGCGCGGTGGCGCCATTTCTGGCCGCGCTACCGCGAGGATCTGGCCGGTTTCGCCTTGGCGTGGCTGACCGTCGGCCTGCTGGTGCTGACCGCCTGGGGCCTGATGCAGTTGGGCCGGCCGTGAACGCCGTCAGCGGATAGTGACCTTCGACCCGATGGACAGGATGTTGGCGACGTCGGTCACATCTGCCGTGGACAGGCTGATGCAGCCCAGGCCGGCGTGCGTGGGGATCTTGTCCGGGCTGCCATGGACGCTGACGCCGTTGCCCAGATCCAGGTACACGCCGCCGTAGGGGTTGTCGGCGGCTCGGGCGGGAATCCGCACGCCGTCCCGGCCGACGTATTCGTGGCCCGCTTCTTTGCCGGCCACTTGGCATTCCGTCGGCTGCGGAGCCGGGTCGTTGCCCACGCTGATGGCGAAGCGGCCCGCGTAGTACTTGCCGAGGAACAGAACCAGCTCGTTGCGTTTCAAGTCGATCTCGGCGCGGAACGGACCGCGGAGCACCTTGAGCTGGGTGCCCGGCCGCAGGGATTCCGGTTGGGCGATCCCGTTGATACTCTGCAGCAGCGAGACCGGCAGCTCGTACTGCTGGGCGATCACGTCCAGCTGTTCGCCAGGTTGCACTTCGTGGGGCGCTTCCAGCGTATGTTCGCTGGAGTAGATCACTTTGCCGGCCAACGGGTCCATGAGATCGATCAGCCGCTGGCGCTCCTCGCCGGTGATCTCCGGATCGTGGAAGAAGAACGACAGGGTCAGCAGGGCTTCCGCCCACTGCCCTTTCTGCAACTGGGCGAGAGCCGAATTCCAGGCGTTGTCGAACGCGCGCACCGAGCGGAAGTCGCCTCGGTCCGGGGGCGGCGGAGTTTCGCCGGCAGGGCTGGGCGCCTGGGCGTAGACCGAGCCCGGTGATTCGGCGGCCGGTTCAGCCGGAGTCGGCGGACCGGCCGTCAGCGGGGCCTCGGTCGTAGCGGGGGCGGGCGGCGCCGGCGGCGTGGAGGATGCCGCGACGGGAACATTGGCCGAGGCGAGTTCGGCCGGCGATGGGGCAACCGCGGGCGGCGGCGAAACGGCGGCTGCCGACGGATCCGCCAACGTGGGCTGTCCGGCAGTGGCTGGCAGTGCTTGCGTTTCGACGGCATTCGACAGCTTGGTGACCGCGCCTTGCGGAGTCTGCAGGGCCAGTCCGCTGGCGCCCTGCGGCTCGCCGGAGACCAGCGGCGCGGGGGCCGGCGGAGCGTCTTGCGGGGTCAAGGGGGGCGGGCTGAGCCGGTCCAACCCACTGGCCATGCCCGTGTCGATCTCCAGCGGCTGGGCGGATTCGTTCCAGGCACCGGCGTCGGACGGCGGCGTCAATTCCGGTTTGTTCAGTACGACGTATACACCATACAGCACTGCTAGCAGCAGCACGACGACGACTGCCGTTTTGATCGTCTCCACGCTCGTCCTCCTTGACGACAAGAACGCTTCTGGGCAAAGGTTCCGTGGGGGATTTTAGTATCAACGGACCGCGGGGGCCAGAGCAAAAAACGGGCGGGAAATGCGGGGATCGCGAGAACGCCAGCAACGCTGCAGGCTGGGACGTACACAATCGCCGGGCCTTGCCTTTCCGGGCCGCGATGATGTGCAGATAGTCCATGATCTGAGAAAGAAGCGACAGGCGATTCATCGTGCACATCCCCGATCCAGACCGGTTGGATGACTACTTGGCCGACTCGTCAACGGCGGCCATCGCTGGGACTTGAGCCACGTCCACCATCCGATTCCCGTTCGTGGTCCTGGCAAGCCTCCGGAAGCGAGTTGATCAGAGTCTTCAGCCGCTGGAGTGCCCCCGGTGCCAGACAATAACAGACCCGCGGCCGATCAATCGTGCCCTGAATCAAGCCGGCCTCTTTGAGAATCTTTAAGTGCTGAGAAACGGTCGATTGTGCCACCGGTAGCTCATCCACTAATTCGCCGCACACGCAATTCGTCCGGCTGGCCAGCAACCGCACGATCTTGACCCGCAGGGGGTGCCCGAGGGCCTTGGCCAGCCGAGCCAGATCCCTGTCCACGTCTACGGTCCCTGTCGCCCGAGCCCGCGTCGTTCCTGGCCTCTCCGAGTTCATCGTTTTCGACATGTCGCACGCCTCGTGGTTCCTGAAATCGAATATCGTCGATTTACGATAGGCGGATGACCATTTCTTGTCAAGGGGCACCTGCGCCGTGCTCGTATCTTGGTCCAAGGCTCCGGACGGAGTCGTCCTGCGGTGGTTTTTCGACAGGGCCGCCGTCCTACGACGCTGAGACGGGACTGTCGCCGGCTCAAGTCAGGTGACCGCTGTCCGCCTACGATCGCCCGCGGAGCAAGCGGGGCTGCGCGACGCCCATGCGGAATGCACCATGTCGCCAATTGGCGAAAAGCCTAACAATGATTTGCCCCGTTGCAGCCATCGGGTAGAGTTCTGTGGATGGTTTCGTGTCGCGATCTCGTCCTCCCGCTAACCGGAGGTGCAGCCATGAAATGGCGTTTGCTGGTGTTTACACTGCTGACGGTTGTCCCAGCCTCGATCACTGGGTGCCGGTCTGCCTCCTACGAGACGTTCCGGCCTGGCATGCCCACCGCTTCTCCGGTAATTACCTACCAGGACGAGGGCTCCGCTCCATTGCGTGCCGCCCCCAGTTCGCCGTGTGGGCCTGGCTGCCGTTCCTGTCCCGGCGGCTCTGCTCCCTCGTGGTCCGAACCAGGAGTGTTCTCGCCGGCAACCAGTTGAGCGGCCTCCGTCCATATCTCGTTGAGGTGCCGTCCTGAGTCTGTTCAGGTTCTTCTCAAGGCCCGATCAATTTTTCTCTGGCTTGGCGAACCGAGGACGCCTCCCGCCCGCCGCGAACGACTGCCAGGAGTGACTCGGCACCCACGGGTGTTTCGGTCAGCCAAGGAATGATCGCCGTGCGCGAAGCCAGTTGCTGAACGACTTCACGAATGTACGCCCCCTCGTGATGCTGACGCGACAGCAGGACCGGGTCGGTGACCACCAGAGTTGCCAGACTCTGATTGATGACCCAGGCAAACGGACGGATGCCGGCCCGTACCAGGTCTTCCTGCACCTGGGCCGCTTCATGCACGGGCGTGGCCTCCGGCAACGTGATCAGCAGGACCCGCGTGAAGTCCGGATCGCGCAACCGGGGCAGCAACTGCTGCACGCTGTCCGGAATGCCGCTCGACTGCCGCGACAACTCACGGTGGTACACCAGCGTGGCGTCCAGCAGGAGGATGGTGTGCCCCGTGGGGGCCGTGTCCAGGACCACGAATCCGTCCTGGCCCTGGTCCACGGCACGGGCGAAGGCGCGAAACACGGCGATCTCCTCCGTGCAAGGCGAACGCAAGTCTTCCTCCAGCAGGGCTCGGCCCTGGGCGTCCAGTTCCGCTCCCGCGCTCGCCAGCACCTCGGCCCGATAGGCTTTCGTTTCCGCCTGAGGGTCGATCCGCCCGATCGTCAATCGGGCCGGAACCTGGCCCACGGTGTTGGTCACGTGCGCGGCCGGATCGGTCGTGGTCAGATGGACGCGATGCCCTTGCCGCGCCAACTCGACGGCGATGGCCGCCGCGACCGTCGTCTTGCCGACTCCCCCTTTGCCCATCGTCAAAATGACGCCTCGGCCCGCAGCAACCAGCGGGGCGACCACGTCGACCAGCGCCGGCGGAAGGACGTCCGAACGAGCCGCGTGGCGCGTCGCCGGATGCGGCGCGTCGCGCGTGCCTTGGAGCATGGCTCGCAAAGCCGCGACGCCGATCAGGTTGTGCGCGGCTAACGGCAGCTCCGTCCGCGGGAACTCAGTCAGTCCCTGCGGAAGCGCCGCCAGTGCGTCCTGCCCGCGCTGTTGCATGGCGTGGGCAATCGGATCGTCGGCCCGCTGTGGTCTGCGGGTCGCCGAGCAACCGCGAGAATTCGTCGAAGGCGGCGATCTCCACGGTGCAGGAGCCGGAAAGCTGCTCCTCCATACTGGTGACGACCGCGTCGGGCAAGACGCCCCAATACGGGCCGACCAGCCGCTCGCGGTATTCGTGAGCCGCCTGTTCGGCGTCGAGGTTTCTTGCCGACCCCTCCCTTGCCGGTGAAGAACAGATTGCGTGTCGCGTGCGAGAGGAACTTCATGGCATGGGTCCTGTCTGGCTTCCGTTTGGCTGAGTTCGGATCATCGTATATCGCCGAACTTCGATCAACGAGGCAAGAAAAAAACGGCTGCGGCCAGCTTGGATGCGCGGATTAACAGCACTTCGGCGTTCCTGCATCCGGCCCGCCCGGGCAGCAGGGGGCGATCTTGAGCACTTGTCTGTTTGACGGTCTCGGTTTCGACGAAGACCCTCGGTTGTTGCGCCAGATTGTACCGCGCCACCTCGAGGCCTTGATTCCGCAGCCATTCCAGGTCGGCAGCAAAACGCGGCAACTGTGGATCAACGTGCGGTCCGCAAACACCCGTCGAACAGCACATGGGGGGGATCAAAGACCTGCAATCGAGCCATAGAAGTACTCCCTGGGAAACGTCCGTCGAACAGCGTCAAGGCGGCCTCGCGACCAAGCATCGCAAATCGCCGATAAACGATATAAAGGCGGGCGGCATTCGTCAAGTGGGGGTCGAACTCGATGTCTTGACCCGTGGACCGGCGGCATCGCAGGCCGCACGCTCCGCGAACGGAGTTTGCTGCACCGGCTTCAGGCGGTACTCTCGACCGCCGGAAGGCGGCACGACAAGCCAGGGCTACTGCGTACGAACCGCCGCTTCCCTCCGCTGCGGCTTGCCTCCACAGCCCTGGCCATCACCGCGCGCGGAGCATAAGCTGTGGGGATCCAGCTGGCAGATTTCTTCGAGTTTCTGCTCGTCCCGAAGTGTGCGCGGATCGTGGCCGAGGTGCTCGAAGACCCAACCCATAGCCTGACGGACCATTTCTGGTGCCTCCTCGCACGGAAGGCGGTAGTACATCCAGCGGCCTTCTTTGCGGCTTTCGGCCAGCCGGGCCTGTTTCAGGATCGACATGTGCTTGGAGACGGTCGACGTGGCCAATCCCACCAGTTCGACAATCTGACACACGCACAACTCCTGCCGCCGCAGCGCCAGCAGCATTCGCACCCGCTGCTCGTCGGCCAGTGCTTTCGTGATGGCCATGAGTTCTCGCATCGTATCCCCGGGCATGGCATGAGACCAAGATTGGACTGAACGCCCGTTTCTAGCCGCCCCGGGGAAGGGTGTCAAGCAGCGGACTGGCTCAAGCAACATGCAACTGCTCCGTGGCCAGGGCTTCCGGCAGAATCTGTCCGTTCGCCAGACGCAACGTGCGCCGCGCCCGTTCCGCGGCCCGCGGATCGTGAGTGACCATGACGATCGTCTTGCCCTCGTCGTTGATCTCCTCAAAGAACGCGATGATCTGCCGGCTCGTGTCGGGATCCAAGTTGCCGGTCGGCTCGTCGGCCAGCACCACGGCCGGATCGTTGGCCAGCATCCGAGCGAGCGCGACCCGCTGTTGCTGGCCCACGCTCAATTCACAGGGTTTGTGATGGAGCCGCTCGCCCAGTCCCAGCCGCTCCAGCAGCGCCGTGGCCTGCTCGCGCTGTGCGGCGGGTTCCATTCCCGCCAGGTACAGCGGAACCTGGACGTTTTCCAGCGCCGTGAGGTAGGGCACCAGATTGAACGTCTGGAACACAAAGCCCAACTTTTGTTTGCGCAACTCCGCGCGGCCGTTGGGGCTCAGCGCGTACAGGGACTGGTCGTCCAGGAACACTTGCCCGGAGGTGGGCGAGAGCATCCCGCCCAGCATCAGCAGCAAGGTGCTCTTGCCGCTGCCACTGGGCCCTACGAGGGAGACGAAATCGCCTTTGGGGATCGAGACACTGGCGTTATCGAGCGCGGTCACAAACTGACCGCGATGCAGGTACTTTTTGGAAACGCTGTCCATACGCAGCATGGATTAGACCTCCTGAAAGGTAGCGCAAGGGTCAAGTCGGGCCGCACGACGGGCCGGGAAAAAGCTGGCAGCCAAGGTCAGGCCCGTCGAGATGAGAAGCGCCCACAGAGCCAGTACCGGCATCGGCAGCACGGGCACGCCGGCCAACTTGGGGCCGAGCACGACCGCGAGCACGGTTCCCAGCAGGTAGCCGCCCACACCGCCGGCGAGTCCCAGCAGCAGGGCCTTCAGCAGAAAGATCCGCAGGATCAAGAACGACGTGGCGCCCAGCGACATGAGGGTCCCGATTTCGCGGCGCCGTTCGTACACGTTCGCAAACATGTAGTTCGCAATCCCGGCCCCGCCGACCACGACGATAATCACCAGGAAAATGGCCGACAGCCGCGACATCATGTGGTTCATCTTGATCTGCGCGTCGGCGATCTGCGTGATGGTCACCACCTTGGCTTCGGGCAGCAAGTGGTTGATTTTCCCTACCAGACCCTTGGAGATTTCCCGGCAGCAGCCAACCACTTCGATCGCGCTGACGACCGGCCCCTTGTCCGCGAGTTCCTGCACCGTGTGCAGATGGGCGAAGACCCGGGAATCGTCGATCGTTCCGGTTTGCGGCAGCAGGGCGGTGACTCTGAACTCCCGGCCCAGCAAGCTCAGACGGTCACCTTCCTTCAACGCCAGCGCCGTGGCCACGTCGGCGCCCACCAGCGATTCGCCTTGCTCCAGGTTCTCGATCACGCGCTGCCGGACGAGGGTCTTCTTGTCATCACCGGCAAAGGCCATCGTCGGCATCGCCCCGCAGCCCGCCGGCCGAGTGAAGATTCCTGCCCCCGCCCAGGCCGCCTTGGCCTGAAACTCGCTCTTGGGCAAGATGCCGGTCAATGTAAAGCTGCGGCCCTGCAGTTCGACCGGCACCGAGAGTTTGGGTGACAGGTTGTCCAACCCCTGCAGATCGGACAGCGCCAACTGCGTGACGTATTCCTCGGGAATCGTATCGCCCTGCATGTCGGCGGCGTAATAGTCCTGCAACGTGACCGATTTGGGCATGATCAGGATGTTGGCCCCTAACGAGTCCATCTCCCGCGCCACGGCTTTCTCGGAATAGAAGGTGATGTTCTTGATCGAAACGATGACCGTGATGCCCAGCAGGATGGCGAGGAAACTCGTCACCAGCTGGCTCTTTCGTTCGAATATCTCGCGCCACACCAAGGTTCGCATTCGCATGAACTGTTCTCCCGAGAAATCGTATTGCTATCCCTGCGTCCGCACCTATTTCTTCGGCCCGCATCCGCCCGGCCCGCAGGCGCCGCCGGCGCACGGATTCGATTGGGCCGCGGCCAGTTTCGCCAACATCTGGTCCTTTGTCGCCCGAACATCGAATTGACCGATGACGCTGCCTGGCGGAGCAAGCAAGACGGTGAACGGCTTGGGGACGCTGGTGTCCACCCTTTTCATGAGGGCCCATCCGTGAGCCCCCAACGAGATGCAGTCAGACAATGCAAAAGCACCGCCAAACGCGGATGATTCTGCGGAGGACGGATTGGCAGTCCGTCCTACCTCGTGAAGAAGCCAAGTTATTGCGGACCGCAACCACCCGGTCCACAGGAACCCCCGGGGCCACAGGCTGAACTGGCCTTGACGAGTGTGGCGATCAATTCGTCTTTCTTGGTAGCTCCCTCGAACTCGGCAATCACGGCGCCGGGCGGGGCGAGGAATGCAGTAATTGCGACCTTCGTCTGGGGATCGATTTTCAGGTCGCCGAGAAAAGATGCCTCTGCCGAATCCGCCGGATCTAGTTTCACGATTTCCGTGACGTTCGCGTATTGAGCCTCAGCCTTAAAGTCCTGGACGCCTTGAAGGGCTTCGGCGTGAAGCGTCGTTGAGGCGTTTTGAACGCACAAGAAGACCAGCTTGCCGTCCTGAAGCGACTTCATGCACTTTTCCGTCGCGGGACTTCCGAAGGCGTTGACCAGGGCTTCCTCCGTGAACTCGTTCGGGAAACCTCCCATGATGGCTCCGTTGGGAGCAATGGCCAGGGCGAGGGGCATGGGGGCGCGGTCCAAGGTGAATTTCTTCACAATTTCCTTTTCGGCTGGGTCGGTTACTTGGACAATCGTCGCCGTGGCGCGATCCGAAACCTTGGCGACGGCGTCATGGAAAACCTTCTTCATGGCGGTTGTCTGGTCGTTTTCGGTCTTCCAGAAGAAGCCGAGCAGGTACTTATTGGCCTTTGCCGCCTCATCCATCAACGCCATCGCCGTCTTTTGATTGGCAGGCGCGGCCGGCTTCTTGACTGGCGGGGCATCGTCCTTGTTCTCCGCTGCCAGCACGGGAGTCTGTGCCGCTTTCGTCGTTTCCCCCGTGCCAAAAACACCTTTGGCGACGCCGATCGACACACCTGCCACGAGCAACAACGCGACCACTCCAGCCAGCAGTTTGTTCATTTCTTCTGTCCTTTCGACATCAGATGCACCCGTTCCGACCCGCGAGTCCCGCTTGCCTCTTGGACTCCTCGCCCCGCGTTAAAGAGCGGCTACACCGATGGGTTCCTTGCCGCCACGGGAAGAACCTACAATACTATCGTTCGCCAAACAACGAAATGTTGGGAGAATTCTCCGCTCGCCGCAAGAGCAGGTCCTGCAAACCTGCCTCTGTTTTCCAAACTCCCCAGTCGTTTGTTTTCTGCGTTGGAGCGGTTAGATTCGGTGCTTTTGACAACACCGATCATTCAGAATGTATTGTGTAGATTGAACTTAGCGCAACGCCGGTACAAGCAAGACGGGCACAGGAGCCCGGCGTACAACCTGATGGCTGACGCTGCCCAGAAAGACTTCGCCGATAAACCCTCTCCCCTGACTACCCATCACGATCAAGCTCTTGTTTTCGCGCTCGGCGATCCGCAGAATCTCTTGGATCGGCAGTCCGTAGGGCAGCTCGATCTGCACCTGCGAAGCCCCGCGTTGCTCCAGACTCTTCTTAAGCCGCTGGAGACGCTCGCGGTCGATTTCGTTGAACTCGCCGAGACGGTCCTTCAGGTACTTTTCGATGCGGCCTCGATCCTGGACGTGGAGCAGCGTCACGCGTTTGGCTCCGCATTCCACGATTTCCTCGACATAGGGGAAGGCGCGTTCGGCGGTCTCGGAGAAATCCGTACAGAACAAGACGTGCCTCCGGAAGTCACTGCATGCACCGTCGCAACGGCTCTGGCCGTTACGTCAAACCCATAGTCGCGATTCAGAATCCGTGAGTTGCTTCAGCGATAATGTCCGTGCCGTTCTCAAAACCTCTAATGGTTGCCGGAATCCGGTTCCAAGTCCCGCTCGACAGATCGTTGCAGTCCAGCGGCGTCAGCTCCCATCCGAACACCAGACCGAACGCGGTGACCGCGAGCTGTCTGCTCCACGGTCTGCTACTCCGCTGTCATCGCGACGCGGAAGCCCAGCGTCAGGTGGCGGTTGTCGGGTGGGCCCGCGCTGCGGCTGGAGGCTCGGAAGCCCCTGGCACAGTTGAACCAACCACCGCCACGGTAGATGCGTTCTTCGCCGGTTCCCGGCCCCATTGGATCGTCCGTCAGCGACCTCGCATAGTATTCCGGGTCGTACCAGTCCGCGCACCACTCCCAGACATTGCCGTGCATGTCGTACAGGCCGAAGGAATTCGGCAAGAACGTTCCCGCAGGCGACGTATAGGCAAAGCCGTCACGGGCTTTGATCACGCCCTTCAACTCGGGGAATACGCCCTCAAAATCCGCGTCCGCCACGTTCCCCACCTTCGCCACTCCTTCGGCGTCATCGCCGTGATAATAGCGCGTTGCCGTACCGGCTCGGCACGCGTACTCCCACTCCGCCTCCGTCGGCAGTCGGCAACGCTTGCCATCCTTGTTGCCCAGCCACTTGCAGAACTCCATCGCGTCATTCCAGCTCACGTTCACCACCGGGTGGGAATCGGCTTGAGCAAATCCCGTGTTCCGCCACGAGTACTTGTCATTCATCTTGAACTCCATCGTGTCGCGGTTCCAGCCAAACGCACCCTGGAAGCCCGTTCCTTTTTCGGCATCTGTCGTGTAGCCCGCCTCTTCGACGAACCGGCGGAACTGCTGGACCGTCACCTCGTATCGCCCGAGATAAATCGGTTCGGTGATTGCCACTTTGTGGACGGGTAACTCGTCGTCACCGCCCCCGCTGCCCCCCATGTCGAAAGACCCTGCTGGAATCAACAGCATCTCCAGCCGTGCGCCGCCGCCCAATTCGATGGTTTTCTGAACCACCGGAGCCGTGAAGGTCTCACCTGCGTCCTCTTGTTGCGAAGTGGACGGGCTTCCACAACCGATCGCCAACGAGAGGGCGACCCACGCCACACACCATGTCATGCAGTTCTTCATTCGAGGACCTCTCCCCACCAGGGGCGTTGGAGTTCGATGTCTTCAGTCTCCGTGCGATTGATTCGTCCGTAACGGCGGAAAAAGTCGGGTTTCCAGGGCTGCAGTTTTAGTTTCACCCGATTGCCGATCGGCCAAGCGAAGGCCGGCGTATTCTGCTGGTTTCGCATGCTGAAAAGATAGACAGCGATCTTCGGCTCAGTGAGTGCCCCGCCGTGGACCTCCAGATCGCTCAGGTCGACCGTGAAGATATGGTCGGCATAGGGCATGCGGCCCGCCCGCGGGGCGGCCGACTTGGCCGCGATCGTCCCGCTGACAATCAGTTCGTGGACCGGCGGCGGCGTGTCGGCCGGTCGGCGCGAGCGATTGACCGTCATGTCGAGCAGCCTCCAGTCGCCGACGGCCAGTTCGCGGGCGGCAAACTGCCAGACAAGAACCTTCTTGCCGGCCAGGCGGTCTTCGCCTTGAGCCAACTCGCGGCAGAGTGCCGCGCGCGTGGCATACGCCCCGTCGTCGTTCCGCAGGATCGTATCCACGGGGCGATTCAGTGCGCAGCTCAGTTGCTCGGTCAATCCGGCGGCGCGTCCCCAGTTCATCATCTCCAGCGAGTAGATGTTGGCGAAGCTGTCGCCAAGCAGCAGAACTTCAGCGGTCGGCTCGGGCCGCCACGGCAAGCCCGCTGCGTCGCTCACCGGGTGGATCGTGACCCGTTCTTCGCTGAAGACGCCCTGGTTCGGAGGCAAGTTGAGCATCACCGCGATATCGCCGAGGTTCCTGACGGCCTCGGGAGCCTGACGCCGATTGCCATAAACGGCGATCGTGTCCAACACGGTCGTTTCTTCGATGAGCCGGGCCAGTTCCGCCGCCGCCAACTCCATCGCTTCGGGCCGCCAGTGGGTGTCGGTCGTCAGATAAACCGCTCGGCCGGAGCGGTCGCGATACTGGGCCAGTGCCTCGGTCACATCGCAGACCAGCACCCCCTCCGCCTCAAGCTCGTCGAGCAACTGCTGGTACGAGGGATTGTGAACGCTCATCTGCCGGCCTTCGTAGCGTGCGGAGAACATCTCCGGGTGGAGCGTGGCCTTATCCGGCGTCGGCATGAGCACCAGCCGGATGTTCCGCTGGGCAAGTTGCCGGTGGAACTGGAGGATCGCTGGGCGTGGGTCAGGCTGCGGGGCCGGCCGCCGTTCGGTGCCGCTTTCCGCCCGGCGGGCCATGTACAGCGGGTCTAGGAATCCGGGACCGGCGCAATAGTCGATGCCCGGCCGATAGAACAACCACCGCTGGCGGCCGACATAGCCCTTCTCGTTGCCGCTGCCGGCGTACACGAGAAGCTCTTGGGTCGGCGGCAGAACGAACTTCGTCAGGAACGACTCGGCCTTCAGATCTTGTTCGTACTTGTCGATGGCTTGGAGCAGTACCGCGTTGCCTCGGAACGTCTTCGACATCCAGCCGCCATCCTGCTCGCGGAAGGCCGCCGTGGCCCGAGGCAAGGCATCGAGGATGTCGCAGCACTGCGGCCAGGGGGACGCACGCCGGCCCACTGCGTGCTGCCGCAGTTCGCGATAGGTCTGCGCGGCCGGAACGGCGCACAGCGTGAACAGTCCGACTACGGACAGCATCCACTTCACACCAAGGCTGATTTCGGTATGGCCGACTTCGAGCCTGGCTTGCTCTTCGCGGGCGTGGGAGTTGGGTCGTTCGGTCATTGGTCGAGGTCACGTACGACGTCAGAAAATGAAGTAAATAAAAGGATTGAACTCCTGCGTGGTCATGGCCACGAGTGCCAGCCAGAAGACGCCCGTGATCCACAGGGCCTTCTTCCAGGTGATGGTGCGCGTGAAGTCCCAGGTCTGCGGGCAGAACCAGACGACGATCGCCGCCAACAGCATCGTCACCACGTAGTACGGCTGATAGATCAGCCCGCCAATGAGCCCCGCGCCCGACTGCGGCGTCGTCAGCCCGAGCATGCTGCGGCAGTAGTCCAGGGCCGCGGGCAAATCGCTGGCGCGGAAGAAGACCCACGTCAGGCAAACGATCGCGAACGTGAGCGCGACCTTGGCAAACTTCGGCAGCCGTCCATAGAACGCCGGCTTTCCGCCGAGTCGTTCGAGGATCAGCATCAGTCCGTGGATCGCGCCCCAGACCACGAAGTTCCACGAGGCTCCGTGCCACAGCCCGCCCAGGAGCATCACCAGGGCCAAGTTGAAGTAGGTCCGCCCGGGGCCTTTGCGATTGCCGCCAAGCGGATGGTACAGGTTGTCGCGGAGCCACGTCGAAAGGCTCAAGTGCCACCGCCGCCAGAATTCGGTGAGCGATTGGCTGAGGTAGGGCGAATCGAAGTTCTTGGCGAACATGAAGCCCAGCATCAACCCCAGGCCGATTGCCATGTCGCTGTAGGCGCTGAAGTCGAAGTAGATCTGAAAGGCGTACGCGACGACGCCGACCCACGAGTCGAAGCAGCCGATCGCGCCAGCGTCGAACGCCATGTCGGCCACCTTGCCGCACGGATTCGCCAGGAGGATCTTCTTGCCGAGCCCCAGGCCGAGAAATGCGACGCCGCGGGCGAACTTCTCGATGGTGTGCGTCCGCTGGCGAAGCTGATCGGCCACGTCCTGGAAGCGGATGATCGGCCCGGCCACCAGCTGTGGAAACATGGCCACGTAGCACCAGAAATCGATCGGATTACGGATCGCCGAGGCGTCCCCGCGATAAACGTCGATCGTATAGCTCATCGACTGGAACGTGTAGAAGCTGATGCCCAGCGGCAGCGTCACCTTGAGCACGTTTTCCAGGCCCATGCCGGCCAGGCCGAGCGACTCCACCAGGGCCGTGTAGTTGAACGCGAGAAAGTTGAAGTACTTGAAAAACCCCAGCAGCGAGAGGTTGGAGATCATGGAACTGGCCAGCACCCAGCGCTGCCGCCTGGTCCGCGGTTGGCCCGGCGCCAACAACGGGACCGGGCCATACCAGGTCGAGGGCCGCAACTGGCCGACCAGCGCCAATCCGCACAGGTAGTCGATGAGTGTCGAGACGAACATCAGGATCACGAACAGCGGATTCGCCCAGCCGTAGAATACGTAGCTGACCGCCGTGAGCGTCAAGTGCTTGAGCCAGCGCGGGCTGAGGTAATACAGCACCAGCGCGGCGGGCAGAAAGTAGAACAGGAACAGGTGCGAACTGAAAACCATGACGCCCTCTGTGGTCCCCAGCGATACAAAGCGTGAGGCTGTCATTCATCGCCGGCGCTGTGCTACCAGCCCATGAACTGGATGTCCCGCGTGAGCACTTCACCTTCGCAGGCCACATCAGCTTTGCCGTTCAGTTGCTAGTCCGCAGCCAGGCTGTCCAGGCGATTGCGTCCAGACTGGCGGCGCAGACGTAACGGCGGTCCAAGGCCGGCGGGGCGCGCAGCGTCACGCAGGTGCCGATTCAATGAGAGCGTACAGTCAGATCAGCAGGACTTGATTGGCGAGATGTAGACGAACGGGCAGCAGCAGACGCCCCGTGCGCCGGGATTGTTGTTGCCGGCCGATGGCCAGCCGCGCAAGGTGGGCATTGGGCAATCCTGCGAAGAGTGCCTGCCACGGTGGACTAAATGAACCGCCGGCGGCTCGGCGCGGCGAGGCCATGGAGCACTTGGGGCGTTGGCACTCCCCGGGGCCGGAAGGCGAATGCTCGTTGCCGCATGCCGGGCATTGCCCGTCCATTGTTGCGCCGCATGGAGGGGCCGAGGAGATATGCTTGCTGTCGCAGCCAGGCGAATCGTGCGCGCAGCAGCCCACCATCAGGCGAACCACCAGCAACACGACGCTCAGAGTGCGGAAGAGCTGAATCATAGAACTCCCCAATTGCTCGTTATCGGCTGCAGAGTCCCGTTGTCTTCAGGCGATCCGACCGGCCCGCGGCCCGAAGACGACGATTCAATCAGCTGATTCCAGGCGTCCGACACCCCGCAACCACCCGGGGCTTTACCTCCCGATTCAGGAAGACGCCGTTCCTCGGCTCGGCGTCTTGGCCAACGGCGGGACGAGCAGCAACGGCGCCGGGGCCGACCGCACCAGTTGCAGGCTGACGCTCCCCAGAAAGGCTTCCGCAAAAAAACCGCGGCCGCGCGTGCTCATCACGATCAAGTTGTACTTGTGCTCGCACGCGTGGCGGACGATCTCCTGACCGGGCAGACCATAGGGGATCTCGATGCGCACCTCCGCGGCCCCGCGCTGTTCCAGTCGTTCGCGGAGCGTCTGCATTCGGCGGCGGTCGATTTCGTTGAATTCCGACAGCCGGTGGGACAGGTACTTTTCGATCCGCGTGCGGTCCTGGACGTGGAGCAGCGTGACTCGCTTGGCGCCCGCCGCGACGATCTGCTCCAGGTACGGGAACGCCTGCTCGGCCGAATCCGAGAAGTCGGTGCAATACAACACCTGCTCGCGGAAATCGTCGCACAATGTCTCGCATGTCGCCTCGCCGCCCGCCACGGTGATCTTCAGCCGGATCAGTAGTACCGGGATGCTGGCATGCGACACGATCCCCAGCGCCGTGCCGCCGATGAAGATCTCGCGGGCCAGCGTCGCACCGTGCGAGCCGACCACGATTAACGACGCCCCTTGCTCCTCGGCGATCCGATTCATTTCCACAACCGCCGGTCCCAGGGCCAGTTCGGTACTTGCCTGGAATCCCTGCGCCTCGAGCCGTTTCTGCTGCCGCTTCAGGTACGGTTCGATCAATTGAGCCATGCCGTGCCGCATCTGCTCCAGGTGCTGGATACCCAGGGCATGCGCCAGGACCGCGCTCTTGACGCCCAGGGGAAGCAGGCCACGGGCACAGTCCAGAACCCCGTCAGAAGCTTTCGACAGGTCGGTGGCAATCAGGATCTTGTCAAACATCTCAGCCTTCCTTCCGCTCGATGCCGAATTCCTTCCACTTGGTCAGGATCGCTTCCTGCGAGAAAAAACTGCGTGGCGGGAGAGTCCTTTGCCTGAAGCGACAACGAGAACCCGCGTCGGGATCGTTTGGATGCCGTGTCTGTCAGCTTCGGCCGGCTTCTCCCACACGTCGATGAACTCGCCCGACGAGGCTCTCATGTTTCGCGGCCACAAGTACGTGGGCCCCATGGCCGTCAGAAGGGCATAGCTCTCCAGCTTGCCTTCCTCCACTTCGGGTAACTCGCCCAGTCCCGCGAACAACTCCGCCAGCGCGCTTCGATCCTGCGCCGTCAGGGATGGACTGTAGGCGATCGGGTTGGAACCGTGGCCCGCGATCGACGGCGCATTGGGGATCATCCGGGCGATGCGCGTGAATCCGTTCAGCAGCCCAGAAAGCTTGGCAATCGTCCATTTCGGGGCCAGCGAGATCACTGCTCTCCGACATGGCAACACCTCCCCAAGTACGACGCTACCGCAGTTCAAACACGTACGTCAGCGAGAACCAGATTCCCAGCAGGATGAACAGCCAACCCGTGGCCATCCTGGCCCACCACTCGACTTTCGCCAGCGCGTTGTACGCCTTGCCGACCGACTTGGCGCTGTAGGCGAGCAGGAAGGCGACGACCAGCACGGGCACGCCGGTGCCCAGGCCGTAGACCAACGGCAGGACGAATGATCCGCCGGGCAAGGCGGCCTGCGGCAGCGCGATCCCCACCTTGTCCAGCACGCCGGTAATCGCCCCGGCTTCCGAACCCATGATCAAGGCCACCAGGCCGAAGAACCAGGCGGCCGATGTCGGACAGAACGAGAGGGCAAAGAACACTCCCAGCAACAAGGCGCCCCAGATGCCCAACGCGTCAACACGCTGCTGCATGCGTTGGCTCATCATCGTGCCCCCGCTGGAGACCGTGATCAGCCCGACCAGAAACATGCCCAGCAGCAAGAAAATGGGTCCCAGCACCAGGTGCATGTACTTCTGCAGGAAGATCGACACGACGGGGATCGACAAGGCCGTCGTCGTTAGCAGGGCCGCCAGCGCCAAGTACAATAGGCAGCGTCCCAACGTGTACAGCAGGCCGGCATGGACGACCAGTCGCGGATCGCCGACCTTTCGCGCGACATACGAAATCGCGGCGATATTGGTCGCCAAGGGACAGGGACTGATCGAGGTCAGCAGGCCCAGGTACAGCGCGGCCACGACGTACAGGAGATAGGTCATCTTGCCAGCGCCTTGATGTTTTCCTGGACGTACTGAAGAAACGCCGGCTTGTCGCGGACCTTGGTCCAAATCTCGTCCAGGTCCTTGTACGAGGCGACTTTGTTGTCCGCGATCTTGGCCACGATCAGCGCCGGTCCGCTGATGTTGTAGGCTTTGGCGTAACGGGCGTTCTTCTCCGCCTCGAAGTCGATGAAGTGGAATGCCACCTGGCCCTTCTTGAGTTCCTCGGCAAACGCCGTCTTGACGGCCTCCTCCGAGTAGCTGCCCATGGTCCGACAGGTCGGACAACGCTCCGTGCGATGAAAATACATGACGACGACCCGATCCTTGGGGGCGTCTGCTGCCTGGGCCAAGCTGCCGACGGCAGCAACGGCCAACAGCAGGGCGATCCGCGTGAAGGGGATCGTGGAGGCGATACGATTCATGAGGCTTTCTCCTGTCAGGTTTCGTTACTCGGGAATCGGTAAATCCACGGGTGAGGAGACCGGTTCGTCCGCCGGCTTCCCGCCGGCGGCCGGCGCTGCCGGCTTGTCGCCGGAGGACGGCGAGGCCGGCTGGGACTCCGCCGGACGGACCATTCGGCTGATCTCGTCCCGCAGGTACGCAGCGTAACCGGGTTTGTCTCCCACCAGCGCCCAGACGCGGTCCAGCCGCTTCCATTGGGCGATTTCGCCGGCTTGCATCCTGGCGAGCACCACGACCGGCATCTGAATCTCGAACTTGGCTGCCAGATCGGCCACCGAGGGGTCCTCGTAGTTGAGGACCTTCCACGTAACCGCTCCGGACTTGAGTTCGGCGGCGAAGCCCTGCTGCACGACCTCCTGCGCTTGCGACTCGATCGAGCGGCAGGTCGGGCAGCGCGTGTTGCTGTGCAGGTAGTACACGATCAAGCCATCGGCGACCGCTGCTTCGGCCCGACTGGTTGCACCGCCCGCCGGGAGTCCGCCTTGCTTGCGCAAGCCTTCGAGCTCCTCGACGATGCGGGCCAGTTGCGGCTCGAGCCGCGCGGCCGCCTGCAGGTCAAGGGCCCGCGCGATCAGCAACACAAGCGTCGCCGAGAACAACGAGATCAGGCAGATCGTGACGGCATTCTTCAGTTCCATGCGAGTCTTCCTTTCCAGCGGCCTGGCTGCGCTCGCGCTCGGCGCGGGTCTCCGACCCCGCCGCCTCGCCGACCGCACGTCGCCTCGAACCTGGAGACCTGCGGTCGGCCCGGTGGCTCGGTCAGGAGACCGGCCACAGCGCCCGGAGACCGGCCACAGCGCGTCGGGCCTACCCGCCCAGCCGTTGCTTGCCTTCCGCGGCGACCTTGGCCACTGCTTCCGCCGTGGCGGGGGTCTTGCCCTTGGCCATTCCCAGGTCGGCCAGGCAAATGTGCTCGAACTTGGTGAAACCGGCCTTCTCCAGCGTCTGGCGGGCGCAATGCATCGGGCAACCGTCGATGGCCAGAATGACTTGGGCCCCGCGGGCGATTTCCAGCAGGGTCGGTATCCGGCCGCCGATTCCGGCCAGGCACGACATTTTGCCCACGCCGTCGGCGGTCAGCTTGCGGGCGGCGTGGTCGGCGATCTCGCCCACGTCGGCGGCGCCCGAGCAGGGGTAGATCGGTTTGGCGGCGGGCGCACAGCAAACGGTTGGCTGGCCGGTTCCCGGCGCCGGTTTCGCCGTGTCGGCGTCCGGCAGGGGAAGGTCGGGCGGAGCCGTCTCGGCAGCAAATGCCGAGGTGCCGGCCGAGGCGGCCACGCTGGCGGCGATCCCCGTGCCCGCGGTTCTTAAGAACCGGCGACGATCTAAGTTTTGGGTCATGGTGGACTCCTGGTGGAAAGACAGACTGCGAAACGCGACGCAACGCGGCAAACACGTCCTGGGATCAGGACAGGAACTTCTGGATCTCCTCGGGAGTGGCCACTCTCCCGACAAGTTTTACCTCGCCATCCACCGCCAAGGCAGGCGTCATCATCACGCCAAACCCCGTGATCACGTTGATATCCGTGACCTTCTCGACCAGCGCCTCGACGCCCGCCTGTTGAACCGCCTGCTCGGCGTTTTTCTTGAGTTTCTCGCACTTGGCACACCCGGGACCCAACACTTGAACCAGTTTCATGACGCACCTCCGGCTAGACAAAGAACCACCCAAAAATCATTCCCACCACCGCACTCATCACGATGGTCAGCAGAACAAACACGGCCGTTTTCTTGAAGCCGACCACGCTGTAAATCACCGCGATACTGGGCAACGACAGCGCCGGCCCGGCTAACAGGAGCGTCAAGGCGGGACCGCGGCCCATGCCCAAGCCGAGCAACGCTTCCAAGATAGGGATTTCGGTCAACGTCGCAAAGTACCACATGGCCCCGATCACGGAAGCCACCATGTTGGCCCGAAAACTGTCTCCGCCGACCCACTTGGCGACCATCTCTTCCGGGATTAAGGCCCCGACAAACCCCGTCACCAACACACCGCCGAACAGCAGGGGAATGATGGACTTGGAAAAACTCCAGGTTTGGCCCATCCACTCGGCCAGTTCGTCCCGCTCGAACCACGACCCGACCATCGCCAGCGTGGCCAGAAAACAGGCTCCGGCAAACCACCAGCGATGATCGTACACCCAAACCGCCCACTGGTAATTCGGCGGTGCCAGACGCTCCGTCCGTTCGATGTCGGACTTCTCGAGATCCAACTTCTGGCCTTTTCGCCAGTTGCCCACCGGCTCCTCGATCTGCACGCGGAGCGTCTCGGTGGTTTCCAGCATCACGGCCACTTGCATCCGTGTCCCGTCTGTCTTGTGGATGACCGTCTGGCTGGGGTTCGCCCAGTCGCTGAAGACCAGGAAGCCGATCATCGCCACGAAGAACAGGCTCGTCTGCCACAGCGAGCGTTTCGCCGGCGGGGGCTCCGGCAGTGCCATCACGGCGGCCGTCCGCTGATCTTCGTCCTTGCGAAAAATGAACGCCATCAGCAGGCCGATGATCACAGCGAACGCGATGGAGCCGAGCAAGCGGGCGAGGCCCAGATCGTAGCCCAACACGCGCGCCGTCAAGAAGATCGCCATCACGTTGATCGCCGGCCCGGAGTACAGGAACGCCGACGCGGGGCCCAGCCCCGCCCCGACGCGATAAATGCCGGCAAACATCGGCAGCACGCTGCACGAACACACCGCGAGCACCGTGCCGGAAATCGACGCGACCGAATACGCCTCGACGCGGTTGGCTTTCGGCCCCAGGTGCCGCAGCACGGCTTCCTTGGAGAAGAAGCACGCGATCCCACCGGCGATGAACATCGCCGGCACCACGCAGGCCAACGTGTGATTCCGCGCATACCACTGCAACATCGAGAACGCCTCCAGCACGGCGTTCTTGATTTTCGGATCGGTGAAATTCAGGAAATAGGCCAGCAGGAAGACCACGGTCAAGCCGGCGAAAATGCCCAACTCACGCTTGTTCATGGATCGCATCCCTCTGCCTAAAGCCAGCAATGAATGCTAAGCTATTTGGCGAAATCAGCAATTCTTGTCCCAAGAAAAACGCCCGGCAATCAGGCAATCAGTTCCTGGTGCCGTCTGGCGTTGCACGCGATCACCGACTCGATGCAGTCAAAGAAATTCAGGAGGCACTGCACGCGCATCCGGTAAAACACCATTTGCCCGCGTTTCTCGTCCTCGACCAACCCGGCGCCTTTGAGCAAGGCCAAGTGACGCGAAACCGTGGACATGTCCGAGCCAATCATCTCGGTCAATTCACAGACACAGCGCTCGCCGTTCTTCGACAGCTCGTCCACGATCAGCAACCGTGCCGGATGGGCTAACGCCTTGATGATTTGGGCTCGGGCTTCGTATTTGGCGAGTGTTTTGCCGTTCATGGTCTGATTATCGTCCCTTGATACTTGGCAATTTAACCAAATATACATGACGAATCAAGACCGGTTCGGATTTCTTGTGTCGGGCCCAGATGTCGGGCCTGCGAGCTGTCGGGCCCGGGGCAATGGCTGACGCCCTTGCGTTGTGATAGTGTCAGAG
Source organism: uncultured Planctomycetaceae bacterium (assembly GCA_903927685.1). The sequence goes on along the minus strand of CAIYOB010001057.1, from coordinate 10,132 downwards.
ATCGACAAAGGAACCGCCAAGATGAACCTGGTTCAGTTCGCTCGAGGTGCACGTTGGCCGACTGAAGCCGTGAAAGGGCATTGCGATGGAGCCTCCATTGAGCCGACGACGGTTTGTTCAGGGGATAGGGACTGCCGCAGCGTGCGCGAGCGTCGGATTCGGTCGTCGCGTGACGGCCGCTCCGCCGCTGACGATGCGCGGCCAGACCTATCACATCGACCCGGCAGGGGGTGATGATGCCAACGACGGCTTGACCCCGTCCCGACCGTTCAAGACCTACGTCGCACGCGAGTTCGCCGGCGGCGATACCGTGCTCTTCAACCGCGGCAGCGTCATCCGCGATGTGCTGCATACTCGCAACGGCACGGCCGGGGCGCCGATCTTGTACGGCGCATACGGCGACGGCGCCAGGCCCGCTTTTCTGGGGTCAATCCCAGTGGGCGCCCCGGACCACTGGGTCGAGGAGCGACCGTCCGTCTGGCGATGCACGGTGGCGATACCCAGCGAGGTCTGCAACCTGATCTTCAACGACGGACAGTGCTGCGGCAACCTGCGCTGGCAGATCGAGGACCTGCGACGACCGGGGGACTGGCACTACACCGGCCTCGGCAAGCAGCAGGGAGGAGATCGCCTCTACCTCTACTCGCCGACCAACCCGGGACTGACGTATGCCGGCATCGAGTGTGTACTCTGGGGCCAGCGGCGGCTCGTCGGCGGTCAGCAGCACATCATCCTGGACAGCCTCAGCTTCCGGAACTCCGGCGTGCATGGCTACCAGGAATCCCAGGCCCGGCAGATCATCATCCGCAATTGCGAATTCCGTTTCATCGGCGGCGCCGTCTGGCACCGCGAGCGCCGGATGCGTTTCGGCAACGCGATCGAATTCTGGGACGGCGCCAGCGACGTCATCGTCGAAGGCTGCCTGTTCGACAACATCTACGACTCCGGCGTGACGCACCAGGGAGGGGGAACGCGGAATATCCCTGAACGGCTCGCTTTCCGCAACAACCTGTTCCTGAACTGCGGCCTGACGGCCTACGAATGCCGCGAGCCTTCGCGGGAGGTCTATTTCGAGCACAACACCTGCCTCAACGCCGGCGGGGGCTTCAGCATGCAAGGGGAAGCCCCGCCGCGCCCGTCCGACCCTTACCCACAGCCGGTCGGTTACCATGTGTGGGCGTGGCTGATTGACCCCCACACGCAGCCAAGCCAGGTCTATATCCGCCACAATGTCTTCTGCGCGGGCTATGGCGCGGCGGTCTGCTTGATCATGGATCCGGCCGACGAGCGCCGGTTGGTTCTCGACCATAATGCTTACTGGCCAACTACCGAGAAACCGCTGATCCACTTGGGCCGGGGCGTGCCGAATTGGGCGGAGGCGATGAACACTTGGCAGACGACCGGGGGCCCGCTCATCGATTGGGGCGGCCGCAAGTCCTACCTGCCGTCGGAGTTCGCCCGCTACCAGGCCGAGTCCGGGCAGGACAGGCACAGCCGAATCGCGAAACCGCTGTTTGTGGATGAGACCAACGGGGACTACCGGCAGCGCGCCGAATCGCCCTGCCTGGGAATGGGGCTCCAGATCGACGTCAGAAGCAGATGACCATTCAACACCAGCGAGAGGGCGCAACCTTCCCACTCGCTGGCGCTTCGGGTTCCCGTGGGCACTCGTCCGCTGGGCCATGCTCAGCCGCCTGCGGGCCCTCGGACCGACTCCGGCGCGAAATACCGGCGCTGCAGGTAGAGCGCCACGTTGACCAACCCGATCAGGACGGGGACCTCCACCAGCGGTCCGATGACGGCCGCGAAGGCGGCCCCCGAGCCGAAGCCAAACACGGCCACGGCGACCGCAATCGCCAATTCAAAATTGTTGCTGGCCGCCGTGAACGACAGGGTCGCCGTCTGGCGGTAATCCGCCCCCAGCTTCCACCCCAGCCAGAAGCTGACCAGAAACATCACCACGAAGTAGATCAATAGCGGCACCGCGATCCGCAGCACGTCCAGCGGAATCCACACGATCTGGTCGCCTTTCAGGCTGAACATGACCAGGATCGTGAACAGCAGAGCGAGCAACGTGAGCGGGCTGATCTTGGGAATGAACCGCTGCTCGTACCACTCGCGGCCGCGAGCCTTGACCAGCACCCAGCGGGTGAGCATCCCGGCCATGAACGGAATTCCCAGGTAGATGAAGACGCTTTCGGCGATGCTGCCGATGGTGATCTTGGACAAGTCGATGTCACCCAGGGAAATCCCCAGCAGCGGCGGCAGCAGCTTGATGAAGACCCACGAGTACACGCTGTAGAACAGCACCTGAAACACACTGTTGAATGCCACCAGCCCGGCACAATACTCGGTGTCGCCCCGGGCCAGTTCGTTCCACACGATGACCATGGCGATGCAGCGGGCCAGGCCGATCAGGATCAGGCCGGTCATGTACTCCGGATAGTCGCGCAGGAAGACGACGGCCAGCACGAACATTAGAATCGGGCCGATGATCCAGTTCTGAATCAGCGACAGCCCGAGCACCCTCCAGTTGCGAAACACGTCGCCCAATTCCTCGTACCGCACCTTGGCCAGCGGCGGGTACATCATCAGGATCAAGCCGATGGCGATCGGGACGTTCGTCGTTCCCGCCTGGAAACGTTGGATGAACGTCTCGACGCCGGGGAAGAAATATCCGGCGGCCACACCGACGGCCATCGCCAGGAAGATCCACAGGGTCAAGAACCGATCCAGGAAGGATAGCCGCCCGCGCGGGCAGGCCGAGGTGGAATTGGCCAAATCAGGCATCGCATTTCCTTTGGCGAAAAAGGCCTCACGTTCCGGCCAGCGACTCCGGCAAGGACTCGACGAACTGGCGGATCTCGTCCCGCACCCGCCGGTAATGGCTCAACGCCTCGTCCTCGGTCCGCGCCTCTTTGGCCAGCCGCGGCGGATCGTCAAAGCCCATGTGGACGACCTGGGGCCGGCCGGGAAAAACGGGGCAGGATTCCCGGGCGTTGCCGCAGACCGTCACCACGTAATCGAACGGGACGTCCCTCAGTTCACGCACGTGCTTCGAGCGCTGGCCCGAAATATCGACGCCGGCTTCCGCCATGACTTGCACCGCCTTGGGGTTCAAGCCGTGGGTCTCGACGCCGGCCGAGTAGGCCTCGACGGCATCGCCCTTCAGGTGTCGAGCCCAGCCTTCGGCCATCTGGCTGCGGCAGGAATTCCCGGTACACAGAAAAAGCACTTTCAGCATTTGCACTCACTTTGCTGGCGACAGAGTTCTTCGGGATTCACTTTCAGGATTTGTTTCAGTCGCGTGTTGTCGGCGCGTCCCTGGGCGTTCTTGGCCAGGGCCCGGCAGACCAGAGCCGCCGCCTCGCTGGCTTCCGGTCGCCCTGGCTCGCCAGCCAGGCGGAAGTAGGTCCAGCGGCCCTCCTTGCGCGCGTCGACCAGCCGGGCCTGCTCCAGGATGGACATGTGGCGCGAAACGGTGGACGTCGCCAAGCCCACCAGCTCGACAATCTGGCACAGGCACAATTCGCGGCCGTGTAAAGCCGCCACGATCCGCAACCGGCTCGAATCGGCCAGCGCCTTCATCACGGCCAAGAGTTCACGCACAAAGAACCTCGCGGTGCAATCGTTACTTGCAGAATTCTCGAAATGATAGCCGGCGCAACGGGCTCGTCAAGCCCCGTGCCAGCTCAGCCCCGTGCCAGGTCAGGACGGAGGGGCGCCCGCGTCGGCGCCCAGCCAGAGCATCATCAGGCTCGTCGCGTTCAACAGGACGTGGACCACGATGCACGGCAAGACGCGGCCGGTTCGGGCGTAGACGTAACCCAGTCCCACGGCCAGCACGAACAGGGGAATCGGCGCCGCGCCTTGCGAGAAATGCATCGACGCGAACATTGCCGAGCTGACGAGGATGGCCGCTGTCTCCGCACCGCGTGTCAAGGGCGCCCTGTCTGCCGCACCGTCGCTGCCGGGGCCGGAAGGTGCCGGCTCGGAAGGCAGCGGCGCGGCCGTGCGGCCCAACACCAGTTGCAGAAAATCCTGCCGCCGCCGAGCGGACGTTTGCAGCCAGCCCTGCCACAACACCCGATAGAAAAGCTCCTCGACGATCGGCGCCGCCACCACGGCCGAGAAGAAAACCGCGACCTGCAACAGCGGCTGGGGGTTCGTCTGCAGAACCGAAATCAGCGGATGCTCGTACGGAATCCAGATGGTCAGCAACCGCTGCAGGGCGTAGACCGGAGGGGCCAGCATCGCAAAGGCCGCGGCGCCCAGCGCCAGGTCCTCCGGCACCTGCCGCAGCACCAGGCCGAAATCCGCCAACTGCGCCCGGGTGCGCAGCCGAATGGCAGCCAGCGCCACCGCGATCGCGGTCAGATTGACGGCCGGCTCGCAGAACAGGAGCAGGGCCAGGCTGGGCAACGGCAACTTGTCCCAGCCTATTTTCGCGGGCTCGATCCCCAGCCCCTTGGCCAGGACCAGCGCGTTGACCAGCTGGAACGTCATCAGCAGCAGCGTCGCCAGCAGCAGGTCCAGCAGCCCCCACGGCGCCGGCTGGCGGGACACGCCAGGCAGCACGGGCTGTTTTCGCGCCAGCCGCCGCAACGCCTCCGCCCAGCCGACGAAAAAGCCGGCAACCACCACCAGCCCGATCCATTCAAACAACAGCTTCATGACATTATTCCGCATGACTCTCCCCCGCACCCCGGCGAAACAGGGCTGGCAGGGCAAGCGTCCGTTCTATTGCACGCGGAACGACCGCAGTTGGCAGGGAACCAGATCGAGGCGGATCTTTCCGTCCGCGACCGGGACGGCTTGGCCGCTGATGGCATCGGTCACCGGGCCCTCAGGCACCGCGACGGTCACGCCCGGCTTGGCCTGCAGCGAGGTGTTCACGGCTGCGATCCACGTGCCATGCGGACCGGCCTCGATCCGGCGGACCACCACCGCGCGATCGCTGGCGGCGTCCGGGACCACGCTGCTGGGCAAAGCGGGCAGCGCCAGGTAGTTGGCGTTGAACTCGCGGACGTAGGCCGGAAAGCCGCGGCCAAAGTTGCCGCCGACCAGATAGCCGATCAGCGTCGGATCGCCATTGGCCACCGCCAGGGCTTCGGCGTGCATGCACTGCGGCCCGGCCCGCTCGATGTCGGCCACAAAGTACCCGAGCAGTTCCTTGTCGCTCTTGTCGGACATCATGTGCTCGTTCAAAGCGTAATGGCGGACAACGGCCAGGCCCGAGGGCGTGCGATAGGCGTCCAAGGTCCGCGGCGACGCGACGGTGTAGTTGCGGTTGAATGCATGGGTCAACAGAACGCCTGGCGTGTCGTGGTAGCGCTGCGGATCGTCGGCGGGCCGCGAGTGCTGGACCTCCCAGTTGCCCCAGTTCAAGCCGGGCGCCGTGAGCGCCTGGAAGTACCGCTCGCCATCCACCACCTGCGCGACCGTCAGCGGCACGAGCGGGCCGCGGTCGCCGGCCTGATGCTCCGGCTGTTGCAGGATCGGGTTCCACAGGTCCGGTTGGTCGGCGACCAGGAGCGGGTCCCAGGTGGCAAACGGCACTCCCGGTTCGCCCGGACAGCCGGTGAACAGCACGACCGCGTCGTCCACGCCGCCCGCCCGCAGATGGTCGCGCATGGCGACGAGGAACTCGCGGCGCTTGTCGCCCCACCAATCCAGATACTTGGCATACAGTTGCGCGTCGTCCTTCAACACCGCTCGCGTGACCGGCTTGCCGGCGCCGGATTCGGCCGCAAACCGCGCCAACGCTTTGTCCGAAAAACTGACCGGCAGCTGGCCGCGCGGGCGGAGCCATACGCCGGCAAAATGGGCCTTGCTGCGCAGCCGGATCACGGTCAGGTCGAGCATCTTGCGAAAGTCCGCGAATGTCTCCGGATCCGTGATGTCCGCATTGGCCGACTCGACCCAACTGATGTGCGTGTACGCGTCGTCCCGCGTCAGCGGCCGGGCCCGGCGCTGGTCGCCCAGTCCCTTGTAGCCCTTGCTGCCCGAGTACTCGTAGTACGGCAAGACGTCGAACCCGGAGTTGCCCATCAACTCGACGATTTCGGCCCACAGGTGCTTGGTCGCGTTGTCGTGGAACACCCAGTCGTTGCCGCCCAGCGGCGTCGGATCCCAATGCTGGCACGCGCCGAATTCGAGCAGGTCCTTGCTGTACGTGTTCATCCCCAAGAATCGCATCAGTTCGGCCTTGTAGCGGTACCAGTCCAGCGGATTGGCAATTCCGGGCTGGTCCGTCTTGCGGTCGATGATGCCGTCGGCCATTTCCTCGCGCCAGAACAGGCGGCGGCGGGGCAATTCCGCCGGCGGGAACGTCACCGGCTGAACCAGCTTTTCCGGATCGATGACCTCGTACAGCCGCAGATGGCTGACCGCCGCGCCTCGGGACAGTGGGTCATTTTCGGCCGAGAACTGGGCGACCGTCACGTCGAAGCCGTCCTCGGGCGTCAGGGGGCGGGGCACCGGCCCGCGGACCAACCCCTGGGCGGGGAACCGATCGTGCAAGCGGAACAGCAGCGACCACGTCTCCCATTTCCCGGACAGCGGCGCGTCGAGCGATTCGACCAAGCTGTTGACGTACTTGGCGTGCAACGCGTCGCCCACGGTGGGGCCCGTGTGGAATCCCCGCGCGGTCTCGTTCCCGGTGTTGATGACCACCATGCTGCGTGGCGCGTCCTCGGGATAGTCGACGGCCAGCACGTACACGCCGCCGAGCCGCAGCAGTTTGAGCTTGCCCAGACGGTAGCTGAAGAAAGCCGCCTCGCCCTTGGTCGGCGGCAGGACGCGAGCCTGGCGGCCGAGGATCGTCTCGACCCGGCTGACCTTGGCCGGCGACTCGGCAAACACGCGGTCGCCCGGTTCGGCGGCGCAAACGATTTCGTCCACCAGGGAGAGCCTTCCGTACGGCGGCAACTCGACCAGCGGCCGGCGGAGGGCCTCGTCGCGAGCCTTGGCCAGCGCCGCCTGCCGTTCGGCTTCCCGTTTCGCCTCCTCGGCTTTGCGGGTTACGAGCTGCTGGTACGCTTCCGGGCTGTATTCATAGACGGCGATTTCGCTGAAGTTCGCTCCGGGCGTCCGGCGCGTGATTCGGAGATAGCGGGTGGTCACGTCGAGCTTGATCTCCGCCCACGCCAGGTAGGCGGCGCAATCGTAGGTCGCCAGCTCCCGCCACTTGCCCGGCTCGCCGGCGCTGATCACGACCTCGCCTTTGTCATTGGTGTCGTACAGCCAGAGGCTCGACAGGTTCTTCGCCGCGCCCAGATCGAGATAGGCGCTGAATGGAAACTGCTTCCAGTATTTCGGGTTCAGCTCCCACGTCGTCGTCGGCTTGCCGGCGGGCGGCCCGATGATCTGCCGCTGTTCGTCGATCAGTCCCGCCGGGTCTCCGACCTCCGCCTCGTTGACCAGCATGGACGGCTGCAGGTCGATGCGCAGTTCCTGGCCCGCGGCCGGCGCGAAGGCCGCAGTCACGATGGCGGTCAGGAGCAGCGGAATGGCTGTTGAATGCTTGAGCTTCATCACGGTTACTTGATTCAAAGAGGGTACGAGGAATGCGACAATGAACTTGCGTGAATGAACGGGCGGCTGCGGCCGGCAGTATACATGGCCCGCCGCGTCTGCGCAATCCCGGGCTGGCGAGCACGAGGCGGAGAAAAGGCCAAGCCCGTTTCCTGGAGGCTAATTCGCGTGGTCCAGCACGCGCAAAACGGTCACTGGGCCCAGGAGTCCGGAAGGTTGAAGCGGCGTATCGGCGCGCATCTGACGCTCCAGGTTCGAGGTCGTGAAGCGACGCTCCAACGGCAGCTCGGCGTCGCCGACCAGTCGATTGCGCCACAGGTTGACCACGTCGACCTCCAGGCGGTTATCACGGGCCTGGACGGTGCCGGTGAGTTCCACGCGCCAGGGGGCGCACCAGACGACCCCCAGGTCCCGTCCGTTGAGCCGGACGCGCGCCATGCTGCGGACCGTGCCCAGGTCGAGACAGAGCCGCATGCCGGCCGTCAATTCCGGCACAGCAAAGGTCTGCCGGTAGGTGGCGATGCCGCTATAGTGGCGAATGCCGGGTTCCGGGCGGGTTGTCCAGTCTTCGAGCTTGTCAAAGACCGCCTGTTCCGGCCCGCCCCACTTCGGATCGAATTGCAGCTGCCAAGGTCCGGCAAGCCGGGTGACGGGTTCCAGCCCGGGAAAGTTGACCTGCGACGCTCGGCTCTCGTCCGGCGTCGGGGCGCGGAAGATCACAAAGAAGCACTGCCGCGGGGCGAACTCCAGCGGCACCGACGTGCGGCCGTCGTCGAGCGCGGCGAACTGCGGCAGATTGCGGATCTGGCCGGTAACGGGATCCCACAATTCCGGCTGTCGTCGTGGGACGCGGAACAGGAACTCGCCCGCCGCGGGCGCATTCCGCAGGTTGGCCAGGAAATACATCTCGACGCCGTCGATCGCACGGTGAATCCAATCGAACGTGCCCGGGTTGGGGATGCCGCCGAAGGTCTCCGCGGGCAGCGAGCGAGTCTCCGGGCTTTCGCGGATTTCCAGGTCCGGCAACAGGCCGTCGGTCTGCATCGCGTCGGCCAGCGAACGATTCCAGATCACGCGCCCTTGGCCGACACGGTGCTCGCCCGGGGGGCCGACAGCCGCGCTGGTGGAGACCGTGAACTCGGCGACCTGGACGTTCCTCCCGCGGGCCCAGGTGTCGGTGATCAGCAGACGCACGTAGCGGGCGCTGTGCCCGGCCAGTTCGACGGCGACCGGCGAGCCCTGCTCCGGCATGGCCAGCGTCTTGACGGTCTGAAAACGGCCGCCGTCGTTGGACAACTGAAGTTCGGCCGCGCGCGGTCCGAACCCGGCACGCGGGACAATCGCGGCGGACTGGAGCGGTTGGATCTCCGCGAGGTCGAGCTGCAGCCACTCGGGCTTCTCCCGCGTGGGGCCTTGGCCGATTTCCGTGCCGGCGCTCACCCAGAACGTGCGCGGATTTCCGTCGCCGGCGAGTTCCACGGGATAGCGGCCGCCCTTGTGGACTTGAAAGCTGCTGCCCTCGATCGTCATCCGCGGCGGCGCGAAACTGGGAGCCCCAGCCCACAGGGTCTCGATCAGTTGTCGCGCTTCGGCCTCCGCCTGAGGGTCGACGGCCAGGCCGATGGTTCGCTGGGGCCGGGGACCGATCACGGTCGCTCCGGCCTCGACCAGTTGCTTGAGCTTGCGGAGGCTGGCCAGCGACAGGGCCAGCGGTCGTCCGCTGCCGGATTCGGGGGCCGGCTGGAGGGAGCCGTCCGCCTCGCGGCCGAAGAGCTTGGCCGGCGGATGCCAGCGGCCGGCCTGGTTGAGTACAAGGTAGCGGTAAGTCAGCCCGTCCGGCAGGCGCAGCCGGCCCTGCTCGTCGACCGACAGGCGGCTGATCAACGCGTCGGCGTTGATGGTGTCGCAATCGCAGCCGGGCGGGAGCGGCGGGTCCAGGGCCCATTTGGCCGGGACGTAGGCCGGAACCCAATCGCCCTGGAAGTAGCAGAAGTCGGCAATCGTGCGTCCCTGCTGGTGGAGGTATTGGCAGCGGTTCAAGTAGTCGAACCAAGCGCGGGCCAGGGGCCACCAGGTGACCTTGCGATTGAACTCGAACCCGATGCCCGGCCAGAGATACCCCGGCGCTCGCTCGTCGTTTTCCGGCTGGAGAATGAAGTTATGGAGCACCATGCGGTTCAGTCCCTGGCAGAACGCGCGGTCGCCCACATCCTTCAGATCAAACAGATCGGCGTGAAAGTTCGGGCCGCGGATGATCACGGTATAGGCTTCGGCCTGGACGATCGGGCGCCCGTAGACGTGGGCCGCCGAGGCCGCGTTCTTGATGCCGTCATGATAGCGCAGCTGCCATTCGGCCAATTGATGGATGTATTGTCCTTCGTGTTCCAGGTTGCGCGACCAGAACTCCGACATGGCGATGTCGTTGCAGCCCAGCGCCCGCAGGGCGTCGACCGTCGGCTTCTGATAGCCCGCGGCCTCGCTGTGGGTCTTCAAGCCATACTTGGCCGCCAGTTCTCCCAGGTACCCGTAGTAACACTCGATCATCAGGTCGCCGATGGTGCGCTCGTAGTCCTCGAGGAAGCGCTCGGTGGTCTCG
>CAIYOB010001056.1 GCA_903927685.1 uncultured Planctomycetaceae bacterium | reverse complement strand
TGCCGCCCAGGTGATGTCCCAGCGTGTAGAGCGTGACCTCGGCCCCCGGCCTTTCTTCCAGGAGTCGGATCCCGGCGGACAAGCCGGCAAGTCCTCCGCCCACCACAACCGCCTGGAGCGTGTCATCCGCCATGGGCTTGCCCAATCATCTCCTGGAAGCCGCAGCCCTTGACCACCGGCCCGCCCGGCACGCTGACTTCCGTTAAGCAGGGGCCTTCCCAAATCCGGCCGTAGAGTAGCACGGGAAGTTCCTGATCGTCCGTGTACGGCCGGATCTGAATCGTCAGTTTGCTCTCGCGGGCCTCGATCTGCCAGGTGACACTGTAGTTCCTGCCATGGGGGCTCTTCCATGACCGTCCCGGGGTGAACACCAGGTCTTGAAACACCTCGGTTCTGCCGTCGGGATGCTGTACGGTGAGCCCCTTTTGGACCGTGTCACCAGTCCGGCTGTCCTGCAGGAAGAAGAGGCTCAGGTTACGCCCGTCCTCCAGCCGCAGTCCCCACCAACACCACTTCATCGGCACCTTGGTTACGACTTTGCCCCATTGATGGTCGTACCAGAAGCTTCCTTCCACGGCCATCCCATCTGCTTTGCCCAATTGCAGTTGGCCGTGCGCCGACATCCGCGGGTAGGTGTAGTAGTGCTGATCCTCAGGTTTGGCCAATCCCGTCAAACCGGTGCCCAAGACGGGCAGGGCAGGCCCCGTTCGCTGCAACGTCAGGTCGAGAAGGAAGTCTGGGCTCTGGAAGATCGCCTGGTACGCGGAGCCATCTTTGTGGAAGCGATGGTCTTCATAGTCGAGCCACAACTCCGACTTCGGCGGCTCGGCGGGCGGACCGGGCGGCGCCATGAATTTGTGACCTTCGGGCAAGAGCGGCAGGACGTCTTGAAGCCAAGATGTCAGCCGCTGTCCCAGTCCCCCGGGATCGCGAGCGGGTTTCGTCCCGTCACCCGGCGAGTCGTTCGCCGCTGGCTTGTCGGTCGCCCCGAAGAGCGATCTGTCGACGAGCGCGTAGTGGAGGTTCTTACCCGTGGTCAGGTCCGAGAGGTTGTAAAACAGGTATCGCCCTGACTTGTTGCGTTGAAAGGAAGAAACGAACGAGTACTCGGATTGCGGTGCCCCGGTCCGCCTCAAGAACCCGAATTGGTACCACCATTCAAAATCGCTGTCAGCGTGCGGACCCTCCTCTTTCTCGGGATCGTACGCAAAGCCCAAGGGCTTGAAATCGCCAATCTGCTCGGGCGCTGACCTCTCAGCGGCGTCTTGGCCCCTGAGCGGCAGTTCGCCGCCGACGAAGACGCCCAGCATGGCCATCGTCCAGCCAATCCGCTTTCGGAAACACATCGGCAAACCTCTCCGGATGGGGTCGGTCGCGTTACAATCGCCGAACCGTCTGAACCACGCCACAGCGGCCATTGGGTGTATATACCGGGCAGCTCGCCGGGCGGTTACACAGAGGCACATGGATTTCAGCCTGACTTGTAACCGGACGGTCGCGTGGCCGGTATATACAAGGACAGTCGATCAAACGCGTTCCGTCAGCTAGATTGATCCGAAGCCGAAGCCGGAGGCGGTAACCGATGAGAATTCAGGTGCTTGGTGTCACGATCATGGTTCTAGCAGCTGCCGCGATCCAAGCTGCGCCCTTGGATTCCAGGCAGGTCGCGGCCGATGCCAAGTGGCTGGTGCACATTGACGTGGACGCCCTGCGGGATTCCGTCGTGCTGCAGCAGGCCTGGACGCGCGACGTAACCGGGCGGCCGGACGTCGAGACGTGGGTGGCAGCCATTCGCGAGCAGATGTGCATGGACCCGGCCAAGGATCTGCACGGGATTCTGGCCTACGGCAGTACTCCGGGTTCTGCGGAAGGCGTCCTGATCGTCAACGCGACCGTGGACCAGAGCCAATTTGTGGAGAAGGTGAGCAAGGCCCCGGACTATCGGGCTGGCACCCATCGGGAGTTCCAGTGGTACTCGTGGGTCCAGGGTGACGGCCCCGTGACCTGCGGTTTCTTCCAGCCCGGCGTTTTGGTGTTCGCCAAGACGCAGGACCTGGCCACGAAGACCCTCGACAGTCTGGACGGCAAGTTGCCCGGGCTGGCGCCGGATCGCCCGCTGATTCAGGCGGCGCCGGTAGGGACGATCCTCTTGATCCGTGCGAGCGGACTGGCCGACGCCGCGTTGCCGTTCAAGAGCCCGTTGATCACCCGGGCCCAGTCATTGCAGATGGTCTTTGGCGAACACGACGCAACAAGCTTCAGCGAAGTCACCCTGCTGCTCCAGACGGCGGAAGCCGCCGACCATGTGCGGACTGCACTGGAAGGGCTTCGGGCTACCGCTTT
>CAIYOB010001055.1 GCA_903927685.1 uncultured Planctomycetaceae bacterium | reverse complement strand
TCTTGCCACTGGGGGCTCGCGGCACTCGACCCCAGGCACCCCATCATTTAACCTGGACAACGCACTGGGGCCGGCAGACATGGCTGTCCGGTGTCGAATGCCTTACCAGTCCGGAAAACAGGCACTTTCGACACAACTTAACACAACTTAGCCGCTCGTCTTTGAAATGAGCGTTTTCAGCGACGTAAGTAACTCGCCAGCAATGCCTTGGGGCGTCCCGGCGATCTGTCTCCGGCTGGTGCCCGATGCTTGGGGCGCGGCTGGCACGACGGTAATGATCCAGTCTCCTTTTGACACCGATCGGTGGGACGCGTATGATGGAAAGGCTACGTACTCTATTCGTGTTTCAGAGTAGCCGTCTGGCCGCTCGTCCGCCAGTTCGGCTAGGTAAAGGGAGAAAAAGCATGAAGAAATCCGAAATGAAGGTCTATAAAGAACTCCTTCTGGCCATGCGTGCCCGGTTGCGTGGGGATGTTCATGCGATGGCGGATGCCGCGTTGAACAAGACGCGGGCGGAAGCCAGTGGCGATCTGTCTCTGATGCCGATTCACATGGCCGATGTGGGCACGGACAACTACGAGCAAGAGTTCACGCTGTCGTTGATGCAGAACGAGGAAGGCGTGCTGGATTTGGTCGAATCCGCCTTGGAGCGGATCGAAGAAGGCGAGTACGGCGACTGTGTCGAGTGCGGCGGCAAGATCCCCAAGACGCGGTTGAGTGCTCTTCCGTATACGCCTCACTGCGTCAAGTGCGCGGGCAAGGCACAGAACGGATGATCCGATCCGGGGCGCGACGCCTGAGATGCGGTCGGCCCTTGCCGTTCGGTCCGCCACGGTCATGCGATGGAGTGCAGAGGCGAAATTGGAAACGAGCGACTCTTCTACGGCGGTTGTGGTTCCGGGCAATCGGCACGTTGTCTTTTGGGGCATCGGCGTGTTGGGCTGCGCGCTGGATCTGCTCACCAAGTACCTTGTTTTTCAGTGGCGGGGCATGCCTCTCGCCAGTCCGATCTGGTGGATTTGGGAGCCGTACATCGGGATCGAGACGGCGCTCAATCGGGGCGCGCTGTTTGGTATGGGCGCCGGGTTTGGAAAAGGCTTCGCGGCGCTGTCCGTGATTGCCGCTGTCGGCATCGTGGTCTGGCTGTTCTGGTTGGGAGCCGCCCGCGACTGGTTGCTGACAATCGCCTTGGGATGCGTGATGGGCGGCATCGGCGGGAATCTCTACGACCGACTGGGTTTCTGGCAAGTGCCCGGCGCACCGGGGACCTTTGGCAGTGAGGTCCGAGACTGGATCCTGCTCCGCTACCAAAACCACACGTGGCCCAACTTCAATATCGCCGATTCCCTGTTGGTCTGCGGCGCGTGCCTGCTGCTGTGGCATGGTTTCCGTGGCGACAAGCCGCGGGCTGCGGCCCCGGTCGGAGCTGTTCAAGACGGTCCTGTCCGCGAGGGTGAATCTTGATATTTCTTGCGTCAGCAACGCACGATAAACTTTTTCCCTTCTAGGTCTGTTTTCTTGACATTTCTGCCGGCTTTGCTATATGCTGGCGGTCGTGATGCCGGTCAGAAGCCTGCACGTGGGCGGCATCGGCGGTCGGGTCTGGCAGCGGTCACCCGAGCAGACCGTGCGGCGGTTGTGTCGACAACGGGGCCCCCCTATGAAGCTTTCGCGGACTGTCTCTTATGCCGTGCGAGCCACGTTGCAGTTGGCTCAAGGTAGCTCTTCCGCGCCGGTCCCCTGCAGCAAACTGGCCGCCGACGGTGAGATGCCCGAACGGTTCCTGCTGCAGATCCTGCGGGTGTTGGTGACGCATGGGATTCTGAAGTCGACGCGGGGGGTCGAGGGTGGCTACTCGCTGTCGCGTCCGCCTGAATCGATCTCGCTGTTGGAAGTCATCGAGGCGATCGACGGTCCGCTGGAGACGGTCAGCGAACCCTCGCCAGACCCGTCGGCCGATGTCCAGCAGTTGTTGCAAACGGCGCTGCGGCAGGTGACCAACACGGCGCGGCAGCAATTGGAGGCGATCAAGCTGTCGCAACTCTTGCCGCCGCCGCTGCTGCCGTCCGTCGTGTTGGCCGCGCGACAACCTGTCGAGGAGCCGGCGCAGGAGTGCGTCGAGGTCCATCATGAGTCGTGAACCATCCCCGGAACTTGCCGCCCGGTTGGAGTTGGCCGTGGCTGCCGCCCGCCAAGCCGGCCAGTTGACGTTGAACTTCTTTCAGCGGGAAGACTTGGCGGTCGAACGCAAGGCGGACAATTCCCCCGTCACGATCGCCGACCGGCAGGCGGAGCAACTGCTCCGCGAGAGGATTCGGGAAGCCTTTCCGGACGATGGCATCCTGGGCGAGGAATTCGGCGAACTGGCGGGAAGTTCCGGCTTTCGCTGGATCCTGGATCCGATTGACGGGACCAAGAGTTTCATCTGCGGAGTGCCCCTGTACGGCACGCTGATCGGGGTCGAGCGAGACGGTGCGAGCGTCGTCGGCGTGATCGTGATCCCTGCCCTGGACGAGTGCATCTACGCGGCGCGGGGTGGGGGCGCTTGGTACACGCGGGGACGCGCAGCGCCTCGGCCGGCGCGGGTGTCCCAGCGGGAGCGGTTGGCGGACGCCGTGTTTCTGACCTCGCAACTGGATACCTATTATGGACGCGGGGCTCAGCAGGCTTACCTGGACCTCGAGCGGAGCGCCTACATCACGCGAACCTGGGGAGACTGCTACGGCTACCTGCTGGTTGCCACCGGCCGTGCGGATGTGATGGTCGACCCGGTCATGAACGTGTGGGATGCGGCCGCATTGCAGCCGATCCTGGAGGAAGCCGGGGGCGTCTATACCGATTGGTCGGGTCGTCCCACGATCCACGGTGGCGAAGGCATCGGCTGTAACCGCCTGCTGTTGGATCAAGTCCTGGCGATCACGCGGCCGTACATCGCTGGTGGCTATGCCGCACGCGGATGATCCAGACTGAAACCCGAAGCGCCAGCGAGAGGGAATGAGTCTCCCGCTCGCTGGCGTTTCGGGCTACCGTACGGTACCGCCAAATGTGCCAGCCTCCACAAGCCCGGCATGTTTCCAATCCTCTCGACCCGTTGCCGGATTTCCTTGGCGCGGTATAATCGCGCGTTTGCGTATCGGACAATGACGTTTTTTTGGCGGTTTCGTAACTCACCATTCAGGAACAGGAGACTATCCCTTGGCAGTTCGCGTCGCGATCAATGGTTTCGGACGTATCGGTCGGCTCGTTTTTCGGTCGGCGATGGCAGATCAGGACATCGAGTTCGTGGGCGTCAACGACTTGGTTCCTCCGGACAACCTCGCCTACCTGCTGAAGTATGACTCGATTCATGGCCGCGCTCAGGCCGAAATCAGCTGCAACGAACAAGGCCTGATCGTCAACGGCAAGTCGATTCGTTGCGTTTCGATGACGGATCCGACGCAATTGCCCTGGAAAGACCTGAAGGCCGATTACGTCATCGAGTCCACCGGCCGGTTCACGGATCGGGCTGGTGCTGGCAAGCACTTGGAAGCGGGGGCCAAGCGGGTGATCATCTCGGCCCCGGCCAAGGACAAGGACATTTCGACGTTCGTCATGGGCGTCAACCACGACAAGTACGATGCCGCGAAGGACACGATTGTCTCCAACGCCAGCTGTACCACCAACTGCCTGGCTCCGGTCGTCAAGGTGGTTCTGGACAACTTTGGCTTGGTCGAAGGCCTGATGACCACAGTGCATTCGCTCACCTCGACGCAGCCGACGGTGGACGGCCCGAGCAAGAAGGATTGGCGCGGTGGTCGCGGGGCCAGTTTCAACATCATCCCGTCGTCGACCGGGGCGGCGAAGGCCGTAGGGCTGTGCCTGCCGCAGGTCGCCGGCAAGCTGACGGGCATGGCCTTCCGGATCCCGACGCCCGACGTGTCGGTGGTCGACCTCACCGTGCGGACGGAAAAGTCCACGTCGCTGGCCGAGATCAACGCCGCGATGAAGACCGCTTCCGAGACCACGATGAAGGGCTTCCTGGGTTACACCGAGGACGAGGTCGTCAGCAGCGACTTCATCCACTGCTCGCTGTCGAGCATCTACGATGCCAAGGCTTGCATCGGCCTGAACGACCGGTTCTTCAAGCTGGTTTCGTGGTACGATAACGAGTGGGGCTATTCCTGCCGCGTGATCGACCTGATCAAGTACATGGCGAAGAAAGACGGTCTGCTGTAGTCCAGGCTAAGAATTGGCGTTGGGTGCCTGGGGGCGAGCCACGAGGTACGAGTGGCGAGCCCCCAGTTCTTGCCGCTGGGGACTCGCTGCGCTCGACCCCAGGCACCGCGACACTTCGCCTTGAAGGCGCTTTAGCGCCACTTGTCGTCATCGGCGAACGGATGCACGGGGCCGAGTAATTTGGGTTTGGGCAGCGCCTTCAGGGCTTGTTGCGCCAGTCGCAGGTCTTCCTTGGTGGTGACCTTCAGATTGATCGGCGAGCCCTCGACGACCGTGACGTGGTGGCCGATCCGTTCGATCAGCGACGCGTCATCCGTCGCGGCCAGCTCGCCGCGCTGGGCATACGCCTCGAGCAACCAGTCGCGGCGAAACACCTGAGGAGTCTGAGCCTCCCACAGGTCCTGGCGATCGACCGTCTCGACGATCACGCCGGCCCGGACGCGTTTCAACGTGCCGCGGACCGGGATGGCGAGCATGGCAGCCCCCGACGTTTCCGCGGCCGCAAACACCTTGTCGATCCATTCATTGGCCAGACATGGCCGGGCGGCGTCGTGGATGGCGACGTAATCGATGTCCGGCCGGACGCGGGCCAGGGCGTGGGCCACCGAATCGCTGCGTTGCGAACCGCCTTCGACGACCTCGATCCCCAGGATCGCCGTATTGGCGGCGAACTTGGCCTGGAATTCCTCGCGATCTTCCGGTGCGATCACGACGATCAGTTGTTTGACGTCATCGCGATTGACGAACCGCTCGGCCGAATGCAGCCACACGGCTCGGTTCTCCAGAGGGACGAACGGCTTTTTGTAGTGCGGATCCTTGAACCGGCTGCTCTTCCCTGCGGCGGGCAGGATGACGGCGAATTTGGACACGGTGCGCGGTCTCCGGTGCGTAAAGCGGCAGTTAGGGGATTGCTGTGTCTGCGATTGGAGTAAAATAGCAGTCCACCGTCAAGTTGTCGTGGTCTCGGAGCGCAGGACGTGTCGCGAGTTTTTCGAGTTTGGGGCAAGAAGCGGGGAAACCGCCGGACGGGTTCGCCCTTGCTGGGAACCGTCGGCGAGATCCTGTTCTCCAGCGTCCTGTTTGTGCTGGGCAGTCTGTCGCTGACAGCGCTCATCTTGTCCCAAAACTTGAGCGCGACGCCGCAGTTTCCGCCCGGCTTCGGCTTCTGGGTCCTGGTCCTGGTCCTCTCGTCGTTTGTGTTGCTGGGCGGCGGCGGCGTCGTCTGGACGGTCTTGCACGCCAGCGTCACTCGCGAGCGGCGATCCTCCCTCGCGCGCCGCGCGGCCAGCCTCAACTTGCGGGGCAGTGCCGAAGCGGCCGACGCGCCCCGCGTCGTCTATCCCAACATTCCCAGCGACGCCAATCTGACCAACAGTCCGGGCGTGAAACTCAGCTACCGCCTGCCCGTGGTCCAGTCCCCCGCCTGGCGGCTGATCTTTGCGTCGGTGTTTGGCCTGATCTGGAACGTCAGTGCCGCCGTACTCGCTTTCTTTTCCATCAAGAGTATGCTCGCCGGCCAGACGGAATGGTTCCTGGTGCTGTTCATGATTCCGTTCTTGGGTGTCGGCGGCTGGTTGGTGCGGGACTTCGTGCGGCAGATGCTGATCCATACCGGGATCGGTCCGACGCAGGTCGAGATCTCGGCCCATCCGCTGCGTCCGGCGGACAAGTGCCAGGTGTACGTCTCGCAGGGCGGCCATCTGACGATGCGTTCGCTGACGCTCAGCCTGGTCTGCGAAGAGGCCGCGACCAGTCAGCAGGGGACCGACCTGCGCACGGAGACCAAGGTGGTGTTCGATCGGCAGCTCTTTCGCCAAACCGACTTTCACATCGATCCGGGGTTGCCTTTCGAACATGAATGCACCGTCGAGATCCCGGCCCATGCCGCCCACTCATTCCAATCCGAGCACAACGCGATAAACTGGCGGCTGGTCTTGCGCGGCGAGGTGGAATCCTGGCCGCCATTCGAACGCGCCTTTCCCCTGATTGTGTACCCCGCCCATGACGGTCCCGAAGCCCGTGATTGAACCCCTGATCGCCGTCCGGATCACGAATCCTGCGGGCGTGTTTCACCCCGGGGACACGCTCCGTTGCGAGTACCAGATCGACGCGGTGCAACCCGCCGAGATCCAGGCGGTCGAGGCGTCGGTCCTGTGGTACACCGAAGGCAAGGGGGACGAGGATCTGGGAGTGCATTACTTTGAACGCACGACACCCAGCGATTCGGTCGACGGCGACTTGCGGCAGTTGCACTGCCTGCAAACGCAGCTGCCCCCCAGCCCGCTGACCTACAACGGTTTCCTGCTCAAGATCCGCTGGTGCGTGCGCGTGCGGCTGTTCTGGGGCCGCGGCAAGCAGCTGCATGTCGACCGCGGGTTTCAATTGACGTCGCCTGGCCGCTGAAACGGAGTGTTGGTGGCGGTGGTTCCCAACGAATGAAGGAGTCAGCGAATGGCGGCGGACCATCCGCTGATGCCTTCAATCGTCGAGGAAAAAAACCATGTGACAGACAGCAGGTCGGGTCCCTGCTGCCTGCCCATCTCAGTTCTCAATACTCGCGTTTGCCGATCAGGCCCGGCTGCGGGATCGGGTACTTGCCGTCCGCGTCGGACACGAGCGGCGGCGGCGAGTCCATCGTCCACTTATCGACGCCCGGGGCATACTCGTGGTCGGCGTTGAGCATATCCTCCAAAGTCAGTTCCCTGCCGGTGTGCGCCGCCCGCCGGCCCAGCGAGGTCACGACGCTGGCCATGACGCCGCGTTCCGCCTCGTTGTACGGCTTGTCGTTCCGGATGGCGTCCACCAGATCGTTCCACTCGTTGTCGTAAGGATTGCCCTCGCCCGGCGGGATCTGGGACTCCCAGGTCATCTTGTCGCGGTCGACGTTCTGGCCTTTGTAGGTGCTGGACGGCGGCCCGCAGTCGCCGGACTTGGACGCGATCGCCAAGCCCTTGCTGCCGTGGACGTAGCTGGCATACATATCCTCGGCGCCCGCGACGTTGCGGCCATCCATGAACAGCTTGGCCCCGTCGGCAAAGGTGTACTCGACCGAGTACGAATCGAAATTCTGGTCGACGGCACTTCCCCGATAATGGCGCCCGCCCACGCCCTGGGCTTTGATGGGCCACGCGTCCTTCATCCAGCACAGGTGGTCGATGATGTGGATGTTGAAATCGCTGAAGGCGCCGCCGCTGGCCCACAGGAAGCTGTGGAAGCGCTGGATCTGCCACAGCAGCTCGCTGGGCTGCCCCGGCCACTTGTCCGAAAACGCCGAGCCCAGCGGGCCAGCCATCCGGTAGCCGCGCATGGCGATGATGTCGCCGATCTCGCCGTCCTGGATCCGCTGGTGCAACTGTTCCAGCGCGCGGCTGTGCCGGGACATCAGGCCCACGCCCACCTTCAGGTTCTTCGCCGTCGCCTCTTTGGCCTGCTCAATCATCCGCCGCGAGGTCGGGCCGTCGGCGGTCACGGGCTTTTCCATGAAGACGTGCAAGCCCTTTTGAATGGCATAGCCGAAGTTGACCCAGCGGAATGCCAGCGGCGTGGCAAAGATGGCAATGTCGCCCGGCTTCAGACAGTCCATCGCCTTCTGGTAGGCGTCAAAGCCGACGAATTGACGCTCCAGGGGCACGTCGACTTGGTCAGCGCGGCTCCGCTTGATCTGCTCGACGCTGTTCCGCACGCGATTCTCAAAGACGTCCGCCGCGGCGACCAACTTCATCGGGCCCTGCTTGACGGACAAGGCATTGACCGCGGCGCCGGTGCCGCGACCGCCGCAACCGATCAGCGCGACCTGCAGCGTATTGTCCTCGGCGGCATGCACGTGCGGGACGGCCAGTCCGGCCAGGGCGGTGGCCGCTGCAATCCGTCCGGTGTTCCCCAGGAACTCGCGGCGTGAAGTGACTTGTTTCGTGGTTTCGCTCATAGCGAACCTCCTGTTAAAGGTGGGACTGGGAAAACGTTGACCATGACAGCCGGCGTCCCGCTGCCGAACGGCCGACACGCGGATCGCCCTGGCTTCAAGCGGCTGATTATCCGCGGTGCCCGGTCCTGCCGCAAGACCGCGCCGCGACAGTGTGTGTCGGGCGACCGTGTCTGGCAAGAGATCCGGGCGGGATCGGCCCCCTGCCGCTGGCTGCGGCCAAACGTCGTACGCCCGTTCACCGGATCCTCCCTGGTCGCGTCGTAGCCGGATTGGCAGAACACGCTCATCGTTTGCCAGGGCCAAGTTTGGCCGTCGCCGCTCTGCTCGCCATACACGGCCAACCGGGGCTTCTGCACGGTCTCCCGCAGGTGCTCGATGGCCTTGTTCGGAGTGCTGCGCACGGTAACCCGACGCGTAAGCGAGGAAAGGCCGGGGATCCTCGCTGACGCGTCCCGTTACCATGGCCCACTGAATGCGGCGGGCCAGCCGCCAGCGGCCTGGACGTCGGCGTCAATCTCTGTCATCATCCGCCGCGTGTTCGCGACGGCGGACAGTAGGCACCCGTAGACGGCCAACTCGCGGTCGGACAGCGTCCGCCCGCGGCGGTCTTTGAGCCACTTGCGGCACACCTGGTGGCCGCCCACAGGAAAGTCCCAGATCTCCGCCGGGACACGTTCGAGCCGGGCATCCCGATTGATGCTGACGCGACCGGAGTCAAACTTTGGAAACCCGGGGGCCACGACGGGCGGGGCGTCGAGGAACCAGCGCCACTCGTCTGATCCATGAGCGGCCGCGGCGCTGGCGAGTATTTCGCGCCCGGTCGAACGGAACTCGCTCAGCAGATGCCAACTCGCCAATTGCTCGCCTCGCGCCGCCAAGGCCCGCAACAGGTCCGGGCGCTGAGGCAACAGCACGCGCGGAAAATCGCTCCACAGGCGATCGGCGTAGCGGCGGCGGTACTCGGGCGAGAAGAACAATGCATAGCTGTAGAACAGCAGGTCCGCAGGGCGAAAACCGTCTCCCGACGGGCTCGCGCCGGTCGCCCAGCGGATGCCCAGCTGGCGAGCCGCTCGCTCCAGGAACGCTGCGTCGAAATTCACGCGGTAGGGCGGGCTAGAGCTGGCCGGAATGGCCTCCAGATACAGCGGAAACACCGACTCGCTACCGCGGTTGTCCGAGCGGATCAGGCCGTCCAGCAGGAGTTGGTCGGTGACCCAGAAGTAGTTGCACGGCTGGCTGGGCAGCATCTGCCGGCGGGCCACCAACGCAACGTTCCCCGGACGCAGCAGGTACGGCGTCACCTCGTCGCGCGGCCAATCGATCATGCCGTCCGCCCAATAGACGAAGCGTTCGTCAAACGGGCGATACCAACATGGTCGGATGTGTTCCTGCCAGCAGGGATCCGCCGCCAGCCGGCGGCGGGCCTCGGCCAGTTTCCAGCCGCGGGTGTCTCCAGCCGCGTACCGGGCCGACCGCGTACGGGTGAAGTAGCGGCGCCGGATCTCGTCATCAGGCACGTCCAGATCGCGGAAATCCGCCATGCGTGCCACGAGTTCCTCGCGCGAGAAGGCCACGACAAAGCCGTCGCGGGCGGTGACCGGCGCCGTGACGTTCAGGGGCATGATGTCGGGCAACCGGGCCGCGGCGGCGTACTCGTCCGCGCGACTTTCCGGTCGCGGCGCAAGAAAGTACTGCGGCACGGCTGGCCCCACGCGGCGGATGGCCAGCCCCGAGTCGGCCGTCTCCGCGGCCGGCAGCCCGGCGGCCCGTTCCAGGGCCTTCAGTTTCTCTTCCGCCGTTCCCCATAACTCGCCGTACTGCACTTCGCCACTCGACGCTTCGCCCGGCGGCCGGCACAGCAGGCCGATGGCCGTCCCCTGCGCGATCCCAAACACGTTGCCGTCCGCACGCCCATCCGGGGCCCGTTCCTTCTTCTTGCGGTTGCCGTGCAGGTCGATCACGGTAATGTCAGGAAAGCTGGCCAGCAGCTGTTGCCGCACGCCGCGAAACGTGGGATTGTCCAGGTAGCCGTGGTTGGTCACCAAACCCACGATCCCGGTCCCCGAGGTTTCCACCTTCCAGTGCGCGAAACGCAAGAACTTGACGTAGTCGTCTTGCAGCCAGGTCTTCCGCTCGCCCAACGGCCGGCCGTCCACTTCAAAGTAATTGCTCCACCCGTGGCAACTGCCTTCGGTCCCGCGCAGCAGGTCGACGATCCACCGGCCGTGCTGCTGCGAGATACCGGAAAACGGCGGATTGCCGACGATGACTGTAAAGGGCGTGCGGAAGGCGGACTCGCGGCCGTCGCCTGCCGCCGACAGGAACGCTGCTTCGCCGGCGGCGCCGAGGGTGCGCTGCCGCGGCGGAGGTCCGGCCAAGGTGTTCGCCAGGGAGATCTGCAGCCGCGAATCGCGCGTGAATGTAAAGCCGGTCTCGGCCAGGGTGCTGACCAGCTTCAACGTGGCGACGACGCAGGCGGGCAGCATCAGTTCCAGCCCAAACAGCCGCGGCAGCACGTGACGCGCGACACAATCGTCCCAACGCTCCGCGATCTGGGAATCCGCCTCGCCCGCCCGCGCCCACTGGGTGGTCAAAAGAGCGTGGATGAACTTCAGGCACTCGGCCAAGAACACGCCGGCGCCCAGGGCCGGATCCAGGATCGTGACAAACGGTTCCGCGGGCCGGGCCGTGGCCGGTAGGACCAGCGACGGAAAGCGGCTCGCCATCTGCCCCCATGTGACCGACTCGGCCAGCCCCTCCGCCAGGCCGAAACGCTCGCGCAGCAAGCGCTGGACTTGCGACAGGATGTAGCGGGCGATCGGCGGTGGCGTGTAGAAGACTCCATGACGCGTCCTACGCCGCTGGTCATGGTGCTGCAGGAAGACTTCGTAGAACGCCAGGATCGGATCCCAGCCCCCGACCGCCGCGGCACTTGCCCCAGGGTCATGTTCGCGCGACAAGAGGAGGGCTTCTTCCAGTATGCCTCGCCACAGCGGATTGGCGTGGTTCAGCAGCCAGTTCTGCACCCGGCGTTCAAGGAACAGCGGGCCGGCGAGGGCCGCTGCCGCCGAGCCGCAAGCCACCGCCTCGGCGTACCCCCGAGCGAATTCGTCCTCGTTCAGCGGGTTCCCTGTGGCCAGGGCGACGGCTTCCGCCAGCCACCGCAGATGCTCGCCGCCCTGCGCAGAAGCCATCCGCTGCAGGACACGAGGCCGCAGCTCCGCCGCAAGGCACAGGGTCCGGTCGACGAGAGGCTGACGGGATCGTGTCACTGATGTCCTGGACGGCATCAAGGCCGAACGGCTTGCCAGCCGTCGGCGTCCGGCGCGGGAGACGCTGCGGCGGGCTGGTTCGGCCCGGACCGGGCGACCTCGAGATTCTGTGCGACGGCGGTCGGTTCCGACCAGCGAATCGGCGCGGCCGGCCAGCGGGTGCTGAGCGGCAGCACGCGTGCCGTCCGGCCGTTGGGATCGTACAGGCTGGGAGCCGCAGGCACTTGCGATCGCCCCGCGCCGGCGTCCGGATCGGGAACGGGCGAGACATTGGGCGGCGCCGTTGGCGCGGCGGCCGGGGGCGTCTTGGACGGATTCAGCAGCGGAGGCGGCGCCAAGAGGGAACTGTCGTTGCCGGGAGGTGCATAGTTGCGATTCTCCGGAATCGGCTGCAGAGTCTGTAAGCCTTGGGCTTCGTTCGGTGACAGCGTGGGCGGCCGATCGGCAGGCGTCGCGGTGCCCGGCGCTCCCACACCTGCCGCCGGAGCGGGTATGCCCGGTGCGGCGGGCAGCGTCGCAGGACTGGTCGACGGCGTCCAACCTGAGGTTGTCGGCGGCGACGCCAGCGGAGCCGACGGCAGCGGCGGCGGGGCTCCGTAAGGTGCGCTGCCGGACGGCGCGGGGTAAGCCGGCGCGGGGTAGGCCGGCACGGTGGGCACGGCCGGGGCTGCCAGCCCGCCCAGGCCGGGCGACACAACGGGAGCGGACGGCTCTACGTAGACTCCGACCGGCTGGACCGGAGGCGGAACGGGAGGCCCAAACAGATTGCCGAAGGTGTTCGAAAACCAGCCCCCTTGGCCCGTCGCCGGCACTCGGCGCAGCTGCCACGTATAGGTCGTACAGGGCTGCATGGCCGTGGTGGGCCAACCCGTCACCGGATCGTAGGTGACGATCGGCCGGTAATTCGTCGTGGGCGTGCGAACCCAGGTCGTGCGGTACCGCACCTGCTGGACCGGAACCGCCACGGTCGGCGCGGGCTGGAGATAGGATACGCCAGCGCCCACCGGCGCGGCCGGCATCGCGGCTCCGCAATTGGGCGCCGGCGCGACCATCGGCGGAGCGGTGTAGTAAGGCGGACGGGAATCGCAGGCCGGGGCCGGGGCGGGCGCAGCACAGCTGGGGGCGGGCGTACCGCAAGTAGGCGCGGGCGACGAGAAACCGGGGATGACTACCGGAGCGGTCGCGGCCGGCGCAGCGCCGGGTACGGAGGCGGGCCAGGTGCGGATCCAGTCGACCAGCGTATAGCCGCTGGCCGGCTGAGCCACCGGGCTCGCCAGCAGGATGACCAGGCAGCCGATCCAAACGGCGTTCGCTGCTGGCTTGGGCATGGGTTAATCTCCCCTAGGCACGAATCAGTGTCGGGGCCCTCCTGGCCTCGCCCCGGTCCACTGCCAGGGCGCGCAATCCCATGCTGTAATTTAGGCTGCGGATGCCTTCGCTGAAGAAAAAATGTCCAACATTTGCCAAAACGGCTCAACGTCGGCTGCAATCGCACAGTCGGCGAAAGGCTGCCAAGGCGGGCAAGGGCTGACGATCATCCCGATCGTACCGACCGCAGGGCTCCCGCTCGCGACCGCGCCGGTCGCCTCGCCCGTCGGCGGTTACCCGCGCTGGTGCTGTTCGAACAGATCATACAATTGGAACAGCACCTCCCGCAGATTCCCACCGTGCCTGGCCAGCAGTCGCTGCACTTGGTCGTCGTCCAGCCAATCGGCAGCGTGCTCGTTCAACAGGCGGGCCACGACGCGCCGCGCCAGTTCCATGCTGATTCCCGTCTGCCAGAGCGGAGGCAGTCCCAGGTCCCTATGGGCTGTGACCAGGAGTCCCGCTCGCCGCCGTCGACAGCGTCGCTTCAACCAGGTACGTCGCAGCCAACTCAATTGTTCGTATCCGTCGACCACAATCTGCGTCCGCGAATTCCAGTCGGTAGTGCTAGCTCGCCGGAGGTCGGCGAGGGACTGAGAGCGGGAGCCTCCGGCCAACGGCTCCGCCACGGCGATTCGGCTCGGTATCGCCCGCCCGTGCCTCGGCGGTGTGGGCTGGAAAAGGTAGAACTGGACGGAGCGTCCCGCCGCCTCCAGCCGGGGCAGCAAGGTCTGGACCAGCGTCGATTTTCCGCTGCCGTGGGGCCCCGTAATCTGGCCCCACCAGCCGAACTGGCAGAGGCGGACGACCAGGCAGTCGGCGTTCGCGTCCGTCGGAAACAGGTACTCGCCCGCGTCGGGACGCGTGTAGCGGGTAGCGAAAGGGTTACCGGTCGGCACCGGGGCGTCCGTGGTCATCGTCCCTGCTCGGGCTCGAGGTCGGCCGGGGCTTGGCTGAGGTGGTCGACACCGCTCGCTCCACCAAGCGAATCCGCTGCGGCGGTTGCTTGCCGCCCGCCGAGGGCGGAGTCTGCGCGGCCGGCGCCGGTGCCTGACTGGAAACAAGTTTCGCCTCTGTCTGACCCGCTTTGTTGCCCTGCGGACTCTTGCCGGGCGGCGCGGCCTTGGAAGCTGCTGACGTGATCCGCGGCGTCGGCGGCAGCGGTGCAGGCTCGAGCGTGTCATCGTGGAACGGATTGTTGGCCGATTCAGGCTCCGCCGGGTCGCCCACTGATGCGGGCGCCGTTTTCGGACCGGTTTCGCAGTCGCACTGTGAAGCGGACTTCCCGCCATCCGCCCCCTTGCAGCCCGGATGGTTGCAGGTCCCACGCTGGCAGACGAAGACTCTTTGCACTGCGGCATCCAGCTTCGAGAGTGCGGAGCCCAGCGGACTGCGATGGCCGGCCTTGGAGTCCTCGTAAGGACACCCATGCCGATCGCGGGACAGTTTCGGCGACAGGTCGCCGAAAATCGTCTCGGTGCCGAAGATCGTGTCATGGCGGCCATCCAGCCTGCAGGCCTTGCATTCTTTGCAGCCGCAGCCTGCAGCCGATTTGGCTGGGTCGCCGGCCCGCAACCGTCGATAGGAGCCGAGCGGCAAGGCCAGCCTTCGCGGTTCGGACACCGCCGGCCCCGCCGGGTCGGAATCGGTCTTTTGGCTCGAGGCTTGGCACTCGCACACCGCCTTGATGCCCCGAGGCCTCGACTTGTCCAAATCCGCACAGCTCACGCAACGCTTGGACGTTTCACCCGAGCACTTGGGTTGGCCCCACGCCTGTGCAACGGTGGTGGACATGATCGCGGCCCACGCTAGAACGGCTATCCCGACTCGCGTCTTCATTCGGTCTCCCCCCCGGGCATACTACGGCAGTCGCCGCTCTCGCCCGCGTCCCTCGACAACGGACCCGTCGTTGTTTATCGAACCCGCATTTGCGGTTCATTCAGGACTTCTGGCAAGTCGAGCAGAGTCACCGCAAACGACAAACTTCGCCTGGATTTCCTGGCCGCGCTGCGTTCCTAACTGCCTTGTGCCATTCGTCCATGTTCCGGCTGGGGTGTCGCTGCTAACGTCCTTCGGCTGCGATCTTTAGCGTCGGTTCGGTATGCGGAATCCCGGCCGCCTGCTTGAGACAGACGCACTTAAAGACTACAGTATGGGGCGACAACTTACTGTCCCCACCTTTCCTACTCTTCCGTGCAAAGGAGCACTGCGAATGATGAACAGTCGGATAAACTTCGGTTTGGCAGTCCTGGCTATCTCGGCCTTGCTGATCCTCCCGGTCGCCGGAACGACACTGGCGGCGGACTCTGGCGCCAAACTGGTGCCGGTCGAGATCAAGTTGCCGCGGCCGCTGTTCCAAGGAACGCCCAAGAACATCAAGGCCACGCCGACCCTGGAAAAGTACAGCGAAAAGCCCCGCCCGCCGTTCATGGCGCCGGAAGGTACGGTGAATCTGGCGCTGAAGAAGAAGGTCACGTCCAGCGACACGGCGCCGATCATCGGCGAACTCGATTTCGTGACGGACGGCGTGAACGACGGCTTTGACGGCTGCTTTGTCGAACTGGGCCCGGACCTGCAATGGGTCCAAATCGACTTGGGCCAGGTTTCTGAAATCTACGCCGTTGTCGTCTGGCACTACCATGCCGAAGGCCGCGTGTATCACGACCTGGTCATCCAGGTCGCCGACGACCCGGACCTGATCGACAACGTCAAGACCGTGTTCAACAATGATTTCGACAACTCGGCCGGCCTGGGTGTCGGCAAGAACCTCGAGTTCATCGAGGACTTCCGCGGCAAGCTGATTGACGCGAAGAACGAGCAGGGCGAGCCGGTCAAGGGCCGTTACGTCCGCCTGTACTCCCGCGGCAACACGGCGAACGACTTGAACCACTACATCGAGGTTGCGGTGTACGGCAAGCCGGCCTCATGAAGTCCTCGCAGGTCCTGTTCGTCGCCTGCCTGTTGGTGTTGACGGCCGCGGCTTTGGCGATCCGCCTGCCGCGGCTGGCTCAGCGGCCGCTGCATGGCGACGAAGCGAATCAGGCGGTCAAGGCCGGTATCCTGCTGGAGACCGGCCGGTACGAGTACGATCCTGTCGAGCACCACGGTCCCAGCCTGTATTGGCTGACCCTGCCCTCGCTCTGGCTCCACGGCCGCGCGACCTTTGCCGAGACGGTCGAGGCAGACTATCGAATCGTGCCGGTGGTGTTTGGCGTAGGGCTGATCCTGTTGCTGTGGCTGTTGGCGGACGGCCTGGGACGCGGACCAGCGGTAATTGCGGGTCTGTTCACGGCGATTTCGCCAGCGTTCGTCTTCTACTCGCGCTATTACATCCAGGAGACCCTGCTGGTCTTCTTTACACTGGCCGCATTGGCGGCCGGGTGGTGTTACGCACGCAGCCAGCGGGTGCTGTGGGCGATCCTCTGTGGCGCCTCCGTCGGGATGATGCACGCCACCAAGGAGACTTGGATCCTGGCCGCCGCAGCCGCCGGACTGGGCGGCGCAATGTCTCTGGCCTGGACGCGGTGGTGCGAGGGGTGCTGGTTGGTTGACCGCACTGCGTGGCGGCCATGGGGCTTGGTGGGCTTCCTGGCGGCCGTCGGCGTGGTCACCGTGATCTTCTATTCATCGTTCGGCCAGCACCCGCGCGGTCCCTTGGATTCATTCCTGGCTTACGCCGTGTACGTCCGCCGCGGCAGCGAATCCGGCATCCATTCGCATCCGTGGTATTACTATCTCGAATTGCTCCTGGCCTTCCGGCCTGCCAAAGGGTTCTTCTGGTCCGAGGGCCTCATCGTCGGCTTGGCGTTGGTGGGGATGGTCGTCAGCCTCCGCCGCCATGCGATGCCTGAGCCACAGCGGTTCTGCTGCCGCTTTCTGACGTTTTATACGGTCCTGCTGACCGCCATTTACGCGGCCGTTTCCTACAAGACTCCCTGGTGTCTGCTCAGCTTTTTCCAAGGCCTGGTCTTGCTGGCGGGCGTTGGCGCATGGCAGGTGCTGCGTCTGGCTTGGTTGCCGAGTTGGCTGCGAGTTCCCGATCGAGTTGCGACTTCCAGGGAGGCTCGAGCCCAGCGTTATCCCTGGCTTCGTTTAACCGTCGCCCTTCCCGTGACGGCGTTGCTGGCCGCCGGGATCTGGCACCTGGGCCGGCAGTGTTATTGGCTCAATTTTCGCCTGGCAGCCGACCGGCGGAATCCCTGGGTTTATGCCCACACGTCCGGCGACATCAAGAACCTGGCTGCAACCTTCGCGCGGCTGGCCCAGGCTCCCCCCGCTGCCAACCCGTTGACCGTCCACGTCGTGACGCCGGAAAACTACTGGCCGCTGCCCTGGTACCTGCGTCACATTCCTGCCGAGCGAGTCGGCTATTGGCAGGATGCCGCTCAGTGGGTCCGCGACGCGGCGATAGGTCCCGCCCCGGACGCCATCATCCTGACCCCGGACGTTCAGCCCTGCGTCGATGCGGCGCTGCCGGCCGCCTATAACCAGCAGATGATGTACGGCCTGCGACCTGACGTCCTGCTCCACGTCTACGTCCGCCAAGATCGCTGGGACGCGCTCACGGCCGAGCGGTAGAGTGCCTCTGTGGGCCCGCTGGGCATTCGCTGCAACACTCTTCCTGCCTTGCGCAAGCGGCAATCCTTGCTTCATTTGCCCAGTTCGCGTGATTGGTTTTTCTTGAGTTGCAGTGGCGTTGAGCTTTGACAGAACGCGGCCAATCGTGCTTGCGGGATTTGCCGCCGGGCGCGTACCATAGGGCCTTCGGGCGCGGCCCCGTGACGGTTGCCATTTTCTCTCTGGGAGAACCGGTGCTATGTTGTTCTCGTCGGTGTCTGTCTTCGCCTGTGCGTGCCTGCTGTCCGCAGCGGCCGCGGCCAACCCTTGCACCAACGGATCGTTCGAGGAGACGGGGCCGGGCGGCTTTCCGGCGGATTGGATGCCGGTGGGCAGTCAAGTCGACGTCAGCAGCGACGCGCATTCGGGAACGCACTCGTTGCGGATGGTGCGCACGTCGGTCACCGCCGCCACGGAAACGGGACTGAACCGGGCTTACGGTCCCCAGACAAGAAAAGGCGGCGCGATGCTGGACCAGCGCAGCGGCGGCATCGATTTCTGGTACAAGGCGGTCTCGGCCGAGAACGCGGAATTATGCATCTATGCGATCGCGATGGACGCGGATGCCGTCGAACGGACGGGGGCGATGCGAGCCAAGTTCGCGATTCCCACGCATCACGTCGGGGACGGACAGTGGCATCACGCGCGGCTGAAGTACGACTTTGCGGGGAACCCCAAGGTCCGCTGGGTTCAGTTTGCGGCCCGCATCGTGGGTACGGCGGGTGAACTGTTGCTGGACGACGTGTCCTACGTCGAGCGCGTCGGCATCCTGGTGCGCGTCAGCGACGTCCGCGTGGAGGAAGACACCGCACAGCCCGGCGAATTGTGCCGTGTCCGCGCCCGGATCGAAAACGCCGGCGACGCCGAAATCACGGGCCTGCGGGCGACGCTGCAACTGCCGGAGGGGCTGGCGGCAAGTCCGGCCGAGGTGGCCATCGAGCGATTGGCCCCCGACCGTGCGACGCGGGCGGTGTGGACGGTCCAGGGCAGCCGTCGCACCGCAGGGCGATTCGAAGTCACCGCGCGGGCCGGCGACCTTGAAGAGCGGGCCCACGCGGATTTGCGGTCCGGATTGGCGATCCGCAGCTTTGGTCCCGTGGCTCCGGTGGTGGCCGTGGGGCAACCGGCCGCGGTCGAGTGTGTGCTGGAGAACACGGGCCAGGTGATCGTGGCGAACCCGGCTTGCGAATTCACGTTTGGATCGGAAAGCCAACGCCAGACGCTGCCGGCCATCCCGCCGGGCCGGACCGCTGTGCTGCGGGCCGAGTTCGTGCCGTCGGCCCAGACGCCGCGCGTCGACATCGCCGTCAGCGCGTCGGCCGAGGGAATCGCCGACAGCCTGAAGGCCGGCAGTTGGGCGACCGTGGGAGCGGCCGTGAGTCTGCCGCCGGAAATCGGCCGCTTGAACGCTAAGGTCGACAAGGATTTCGCGGTGCTGGAAAACAACCTGGTGCGGCTGGCCTTCCGCCGGTCGGCGTTCGGTCTGGGAGCGGGCGAAGTGTGCGTCGCCTCCGGCGGCACTTGGCAGACCGTGGCGTGGCTGCCCCAATTGAGCCGCCTGGTGTATCGCGACAGGGCCGGCACGCGAGTCGAGAAAGTGGTCTTTGCCACGGACGATCCGGAAGTCACTCAAGCCGATCCCGCGCGGCTCCGCTTCCGCTGGACCGAGCAGGACAGCGACGGGCGCACCTGGACGCTGGCGGCGTCCTTCGAGTTGGCGGGCTGGGCCAAGGAGTTCGGAGTGCGCTATGAACTGAGCTGCGCTCAGCCGGCGCAACTCCTGGCCTTCGATGGCCCGCTGGTCTACGCCCTGCAGCGTAACGAGGCCGTGTTTCCAGGCCTGGAATGGCTCGTGGACGATGAAGTCTCGTCCGCTTCGCTGGATATCGCCGAGGACCATCCCGACCGCATCCGGTACGTGGTGCATCCGAACATGATCACGATCCCGGCGATCGGATTGAGCGGTCCGACGGCGACGGTCGGCCTGCTGTGGGACGTGCATCAGCGTTGGGACGGCAGCCGCGATCGTCCTGCGGCGGTGTTTGCCTCGCCGGACCGGGTTCAGAACCAGCGGTCGCACCTGGCGGGTTTGTTCCTGCCCACGGTGCCCGAGTTCGTCGATCGGAACCAGCGCGAGGCAGCGCGACCGTACGAATTGAAGGCGGGCCAGACGCTGCGGCTCGAGGCCAGGGTACTCACCGACGCGGCGGCCAAGAGCCCGCTGGCGGTCATCGAGCGGTGGATCGCCCTGCACGGTTTGCCCGAACCCGCGCCGCTACCGCACGGGTCGTACCAGCGGGAGATCGAGTTCTCGATGCTGGCCTACCTGCAGTCGCTGTGGCTGCCCGAGAGCAAGCAGTGGTGGACGTCCAAAGGGAGCGCGGTGCTGTCCAACACCGGCCGGCCGCGCTCGTACATTGCGGACTTGATGCTGGGCGCGTCCATGATCCGCGACGAGGACCTGCGGCGGCGATGCCGTGCGCGGGCCGATGAGGTCCGCGCTTTGGTGGGCGGCGAGCCGCGGTTGGACGCCCAGCGGTTTCCGAATCGCGCCGACTTGGCCTTTGCCAATCCCGGCGCGGCGGCCCAGTTGTTGGCGGATTGCGGCCCCGACGGCGCTTGGCGGTTTGACGCCGACCAGCAGCACGACAGCGGGCCATTCGTCGGTATGGACTACTATGCCTTGGGGCCGGATGAGGCGGTGGAACTGGGCACGTGTGCGCGGAAAGCATACGAGGTCCTGCGCTATGCGCGGATCGCCGGCGACCAGGAAGCGTACCAGCGGATGCAAGCGACCCTGAACTTGATGCGCCGGTTCCAGGTGCCCCGCGCGGCCCAGGTCTGGGAGGTCCCCGTCCATACGCCCGACCTGCTGGCCGCGGCCGATGCGGTGGACGCCTACGTCGAAGCGTATCGCGTGTCCGGCGACCGCCGCTGGTTGGACGACGCAGCGCTGTGGGCCCGCCGCGGGCTGCCGTTCATCTACCTGTGGAACGACCCCGACAAGCCGTACCTGGTCGGAGCCAGCATTCCCGTGTTCGGGGCGACCTGGTATCGCGGTTCGTGGTTTGGGACTCCGGTTCAGTGGAATGGGCTCCGTTACGCAGTCGCCATGCTGCGGCTGTCCGCATACGACGACCGTTTCCCCTGGCGGAAGCTTGCGGAGACCGTGATCCGCAGCGCGCTGCACCAGCAATCGCCTCAAGGCGAGGACGTCGCGCTGTGGCCGGACAACATCAGTGCCATCGACGGCAAACGTTGCGAGTGGCTGTTCGGCCCGCATGAAATCCTGTTGGCCGTTTGGGCGCTATTGGGGCGCGAGCAGGAGCCGAGTACGACCCTCGTCGGCCCCGCCGGCCGGCAACTGCACGTCAGCACGTTCGGCAAGATCGAAGGCGCCGGCCACCAGGGCACCGTGATCTCGGTGGACGTCTCCTATCCGGAAGGCGAGCAGGGGGTCCTGCTGATCGCCAATGCGACTCGGCCGGATGCGGTCTTCCTGGACGGTCGCTCGCTGAAAGAACGCATCGATATCGAGCAGGGCGACGAATCGAGTTGGCGCTACGACGCCGGCAATGCCTACCTGGCGGTCCGCGTGGCCCGCTCCGGCCGGTCCACCGTTCGCGCCGACGGCGTGCGATACCGGGCCGTCAAGCGGCTGCCGTATCCCGTCGAGCGGATCGCGTTCGAGTTCGACGACTCGCTGGACGGCTGGCTGCCTGCCAACGATATCTCCGAATTGGTTCCGAAGGATGGCGCCTTGTTTGGCCGGATCGGCGGCAGCGATCCATACCTGGTGCGGCAGTTGGTCCGGGTCGAGGGCAACCGTTGTCGGTCGCTGCGGCTGGGGCTGCGGGTGACCGCCGGCTCCGGCGGGCAATTGTATTGGTCCACGGAATCGTCGCCCGGTTTTGATGAGAGCAAGGCGGTGCGGTTCCAGGTCATTCCCGACGGGCGTTTCCACGAATACCGCATCGACCTGTCGCAAGAGCCGGCCTGGCAGGGCCAAACGATCACCGGTTTGCGTCTGGATCCCTGCAACGGCGCCCGGGTGGGCGAATTCAACGTGGATTACCTGCGGGCCGACTATGTGTCGGCGGCACCGCAGTAGCCTCGTCAAAGGTCACGCAAGCCGGCCTTCCAGAAAGACGCCAACAGCCGCGAGCAACGCTCACGAAATAATTCCCTCGCCCCGGTACTCCGGGGAGGGTTGGGGTGAGGGGCGAAATGAAAAGTGGGGAAGTTATTTCGTGAGCGTTGCGACCACAACCCCGAGGGTTTCACCGCCTGACCGGCCGGAGCCCGCGTCGAATCCCCGTTCAGCTACCGCGCGACCGACGAATTCGGCTATCAGGCGGTCGAGCAGGTGACCAGCATCTACGACCTGCACGCCACCATCCTGCATCTCTTGGGACTGAACCACCAACGCTTGACCTACGGCCACGACGGCATCGACCGCCGCCTGACGGATGTCCACGGCCACGTGCTGAACGAAATCCTCCTGTAGCAGCGCTCACAAGAGAACTGTCGGGATCCAGACGCGGCCTGGGGAATGAAGGTGCAAAGGTGCCAGGAACCGTTATTGACGTTGAACTCGTTCCGGACGATGGGAATGTGGGCGATTACCTGCCCAGCAGGAGCTGGTACGATGACCGGGGGCAGGTCGTCAAGTCCGCCACGGCCAATGGCCTGTTCCAGAAATATGCGTACGATGGCCTGGGACGCATCGTGGCCTCATTCACCAGCTACGACACCGACGAAACGGCTTATGTCGACGCCGACGACGTGAGCGGCGACACGGTGATCCAGCAGGGCCTGACCTGGTACGATCAGGCCGGCCAGGCCATCGCTACCGCTACGTACGAGCGGCTGCCCGACGGCACCAGCACCAGCGGCGCGCTCTCGGCGGCCAACAGCTACGCCACCGCAACCGTTCTCTGGTACGACGGGCTGGGCCGCACGGTCGTAGCAGCGGATTTCGGACGCGAGGACGCGGATTCGGGACTCACGCATTACGTCTTTGA
>CAIYOB010001054.1 GCA_903927685.1 uncultured Planctomycetaceae bacterium | reverse complement strand
CTTCTCGGCCACCAGTGGCAGCGGCAGGGAGCTGTGGGTTCTCGACACGGCCGACGGACCTGCCGCCCGGGCAGCACTCGTTGCGGACATCAACCCCCGGGGTGCCAACTCGGATCCTCAGAACCTGATCGGCGTCGGCGACTCGCTGTATTTCACGGCGGTCAACGCCAATGGCCGCGAACTGTGGCGGAGCTACTACGAGCCGATTTGGCGGGTCTATCATGCGGAGCAAGCGCCCGCGCTACGGTCCGACGGCCAGTCCTCGAACCCGAGCCAGCTGGTGGCGGTGGATACGCGGCTCTTCTTCCTGGCCAGCTACGACGCCACCGGCACGGCCTTGTTCCAAGCCGGAGGACCGGTCCTCGGCCGCGTGGACCAGATTCTCGGCGCCGACGTCTGGGTCAGCGTCCCGATGGCGGAGGCGGATCTGCAGGTGACCGCCGACGACGCCTCGGCCCCAGCCGCCGACGCGCATCGCGGTGTCGCCTGGTACGTCCAGCGGGCCAGCGATCTGCAGAACAACGGCGGGCTCAATTATGCGCTCCAGAACGCAGTGGCCGATGCGCTCCGCAGCGGCGTGACGCGAATTACGGTGCGATTCGAACTCCCGGACCGCTGGGACGGCCGGGCCCAGGATAACATCCGCCTGAACCTCGAAACGAGCCTGGTGGGGGCGCATACCGAGTACGGCGTACCGGCTCCCGGCAACGACGCGGACACGTCCGACGATACCCGGCTGGTAATCACGCCGCCGGCGGAGAACGCCGTGCTGGTCGACGTCTATGACGAGCGCGGGGGGCTGTGGGCGGAGGGCCGGTCGCTGCTGGACCTGCGGCAGTATGACGCGGGGACGTATTACCTGCGGGCGTACCGGCCCGACGGCGGCTTGGACGAACGGGCGTTCGCCTTGGAATTCCAAGCCCCGCCGCCGGGCCAGACGCGGCCGCGGTTCGAGGCCCCCGAACGCGACACGATTCACGCGGGCGACGGCGATGACCTTATCCTGGGCAACGAAGACATCGACGCCCTGTTCGGCGAGTCGGGCCGGGATGTGTTCATTGCCGATGTGGTGCCTCACGGCCACGGGGTGGAACTGCGGGATGTCGAGGCCGGCGAGGTGGTTGTCAATCCGCCAGCCAGCGAGTCGACCGGCGAGTACAAGACGGCGCTGCTCGACCGGGCGGTCGAGATCGCCGATCCTGGCTTGCGATTGGTCCTGGCCCAACAGTTGGACATTCCCATCACGCAGCGCTACGACGGCGAGCCCGAGCTGGCCCGTCCGATCCTGGCCAGCGACCTGGCGAGCCTGGAATACCTGGACCTGGCGAACCGCGGCATCGAGTCGCTGGCAGGCTTGGAGGACGCGATTCACCTCCGCAGCCTGAACCTGACTCACAATTCGGTAGCCGACCTCTCGCCGCTCGCGAAGCGGACCTCGACACGCGTCGAGGATGTCGGCTCGCCGCTCGGCACGGGGCAGTTGGAGTATTTGACGTTGGACGGTACCCAGCCCGAGGGTCTGCTGGAACGCGACCTGCGCCCGCTGACGCTGCTGCACGAGCTGCAGGGATTGAGCCTGGACTTCAACCCTGTGGTGGACGTCGGGCCCCTGGCGGATCT
>CAIYOB010001053.1 GCA_903927685.1 uncultured Planctomycetaceae bacterium | reverse complement strand
TCAACAGCGCCGGCCTGCCCGCGTCGCCGTTCCGCACGGACACCTGGGACAGCCCGTGACAACTCCCCCTCCTGACAACAAGGACTCCAACCATGACACGACATGCACATCACTCGCATCCCGCACGCACTAACCTCGATCGACGAACCTGGCTGCAGACCATGGCCGGCGCGGCCGCTGCGGCTGCCTTGCCCTGGGAAAACCTGGCGGGGGCAGCCGAACTGAAGGGCCGCATCCACCAGTCGGTCTGCCTGTGGTGCTACAACGGCTACCTCAAGAAGCAGAATTGGACCTTGGACGATTTCGCCGCCGCGTGCGCCAAGCTGGGGCTGAAATCGATCGAGTTGACCGGGCCCAACGAATGGCCGACGCTGAAGAAACACGGCCTGATCTGCGCCATGGTCCCCAGTCATGGGATCGGCAAAGGCCTGAATCGCGTGGCGAACCACGAGGAGTGCCTGGCCGCGGTCCGCAAAGGCATCGACCAGGCGGTGGACGCCGGCTTTCCCAACGTGATCACCTTTTCCGGCAATCGGGAAGGGCTGGACGACCAGGAGGGCCTGAAGAACTGCGTCGCCGGTTTGAAGCAGATCGCCGGCTATGCCGAGCAGAAGAAGGTCACGATCTGCCTCGAATACCTGAACTCGATTGACCACAAGGATTACATGGCGGACACGACCAAGTGGTGCGTCCAGTTGGTCCAGCAAGTCGGCTCGCCGCGCGTCAAAGTGCTGTACGACATCTACCACGCCGGGATGATGAAGGAAGACCCGCTGGCGGACATCAAGAACCATCACGAATGCTGGGGCCATTACCATACGGGCGGTGTGCCCGGACGGAATGAGATCGACGAAACCCAGACCTTGGACTACGCCCAATTGATGAGGGCCATCGTGGACAGCGGCTACCAGGCCTTTGTGGGCCAAGAGTTCATCCCCAAGCGGCCTGACGCCCTGGCCAGTCTGGAACAGGCCGTCCGGATCTGTGACGTGTGACCGACGACGGTTGGCGTCCTGAGGTTCGACGGCGGGCCGACGCGACTCGGGGGATGCAACGTCGGGGGCGACATGGCGAATTGGCACGGTGAAAACGGCGAGAGTTTGTTTCGCCATTTGCCCCGAAGGGGCGTAGAACGACAGCCCAGGGCACAGCGGAGCGGCGTCAGTCGCGAAGCGCCGCCCTGGGTTATGATCGCACTCGGGATTTCAGCCCTGTAAGGGCGCAACAAGAGGAATGCCAGGCCTCGGTTCTCTCATTGTATCGCCCTTTCAGGGCTTAGCCTCGTCACCCAGGGCGTTGCCCTGGGCTGATGTGTTTTGGCCCCTTCGGGGCGGGAAAACCAGGATCACCTGCCGTCTCCAGCGGAGAACCGCTGTAAACATAACCTGCCCCACTGTTTGCACACGTCAGACCCAACGGAGGTCAAGGAATGAGGATAGCAACTGCTTGCGCATGTTGGCTGTTGGTCGGCGCGATGGTCGTCTCCGGCAGGAGCGCCGAGACCTGCCGCGTGGACCTGCTCACAGCAGCCGAGCTACGGATCCGCGCGATCTACGAACGGGAAGAGTTTCGCGGCCGGCGATTCCAGGCCGATTGGCTGCCGGACAGTACGGGGTACACGGTGCGGGAACCGGCCTCCGAGGGCGGCGAGCCGGTGCTGGTGCAGTACGAGGCGGCCAGCGGCAAACGAACGGTGGTGGATTCACCGCGGCCGGACAAGCCTGACCGCTCCGGCAACGTCTCCCCGGATGGCCAGAGTGTCCTGGTCTCCGACCAGGGAAATCTGTACGTCCGTGACCTGAACAGCGACCGGAAGATTCGCCTGACCAACAGTCCCGCCGATGGGCCCGTCTCGAACGATCGGGCGGTTTGGAGTCCCGATGGGAAGTGGATCGCCTTTGTGCAAGCGGACGAGTCCGAAGTCCGGCGCCGACCGGTCCTTGTTCCGGGCGACCCGACGTATCCCCAAGTCCAAGAAGTCCGCTTTGCCCGTGTGGGCGGGACCATCCCGACGCTGCGTGTTGGTGTCGTCGATGCCGGAGGCAAGGAGACACGCTGGCTCGCCGTTCCCATCCCGGCCGAGGGTTATTACTTGGGGCAGGTCGAGTGGGCCGGCAACTCGCAGGAACTGGTGATCGAAAAGCTGAGCCGGTTCCGGGACGAGCGTGAGTTCCTGTTGGCCGACGTCGGCAGCGGCGCCCTGCGACGCATCTACCATGAATCCGATCCCGCCTGGGTGGACGCCAGCTACGGCACGAACGCCGGGCTGACGTGGCTGCGCGGCGGCCAGGCCTTCCTGATCCTGAGCGAAAAGGACGGCTGGCGGCACGCTTACGTCTTCTCGCGAGGTGGTCAGGAACTGGCTCGCCTGACGCCCGGAGCTTACGACATTATCGAGCGTGCGGTGGTGGATGAGACGGGAGGCTGGTTCTACTTCTATGCGTCGCCGGACAATGCATCGCAGAGGTACCTGTACCGCGTCCGTCTGGACGCCTCGGCGGAACCCGAACGCGTCACGCCCGCCGACCAGCCCGGCACGCACGACTACGGCTTCTCGCCGGACGCCAAGTGGGCGTTTCAC
>CAIYOB010001052.1 GCA_903927685.1 uncultured Planctomycetaceae bacterium | reverse complement strand
TTATGGCTGCTCCTGTTACGGCCTGACCAGGTTCACGGTTCCCCCTTGCGAGGGACGCACTTCGACGGACGCGAAAATTCGCAACACTGCAGCCCTCCTTTGTACGCCCAAACTCCCGCGGCGTCAAAGGGGGCCGGCAGAACATGGGCCGGCAGATCGCAGGCCGGCACCCCGCCCGCAATTACCCCACCGCCATCACTTCGGGGCGACCGTACAGATGATCCGGCGGGCATGCTGGGCGGGTGCCGATTCGACTTTGCCGAACTCGGACAACTCCTCCAGAACCTCCGTCATCACCTTGCGGCCTTCCTCGATATGCGCCATTTCGCGGCCGCGGAACACGACCGTCACCTGCACCTTGTCCTTGTGCTGCAGGAACTTGATGGCACTCTTGATCTTGAAGTCGACATCGTGCTCGCCCGTCTTGGGACGCAGCCGGATCTCCTTGGTCTTGATCTGGTGCGCATTATGGCCAGCACGTTTCTTCTTCTCGTACTTGTACTTGCCAAAGTCCATGATCCGGCAGACCGGGGGCTTTTCGTTGGGCGCGACCTCGACGAGATCCAGGCCGACCGAGCGTGCGCGCTCGATGGCATCCGAGGTGATCACGATCCCCAACTGTTCGCCGTTTTCCGAGATGACCCGCACAGGTGACACCCGAATCTGCTCGTTGACCCTATTCTGGATGCGGTCGATTGCTGTTGCCCTTTCATGCTGGTAACTGTGCGCCTACAGCGGATCGGCACCACACCGATCCCATTTCTTCCGCGCCCAGTCCGAAAAATAAAACGGCTTTAGCTCAAGAGTATCGACCAGCTGACCGCTGGCCGTCAACTACTCTTCCGCAGATTCGGAAAATTTTACCCCAGACGATGGTGCTTTACTTCCTTGCCTGAGCACGCTAGGTTAATACCGTACATGATTGTCGTTTTCCAGTCCGGAATGTCCATGAACGTCCGACCTTTTGCGACTCTCTGGCTGCTGTGGGCGGTTTGTGCCCTTGCCATACCTGGCACAGCCGCGTGGGCCGCGGAACCCTTGTCCCACGAAACCGGCTTGTCGGCTGCGGCTTTCGAGCAATTGGAGCAGAAAGCGGACGCGGCCGCCGAAGCGGCTCATAACGCCTGGATCCTGACGGCTTCGATGCTGGTCCTGTTCATGACCGCCCCCGGATTGGCCCTGTTTTACAGCGGCTTGGTCCGGAAGAAGAACGTGTTGGGCGTGATGATGCAGTGCCTGTTCTTGATGGCCCTGATGACCCTGGTCTGGGCGGCATGGGGCTATTCGCTCGCCTTTGGCGGCAGCGGCCGCTGGTTGGGCAACTTGGATTACCTGTTCCTGCGAAACGTCGTGCGATCGTGGGATTCCCAGGCCGGCGCGCCGGTGATTCCTATGGAGGGCGCGATTCCCCGGCTGACCCACATGCTGTTCCGAGGGATGTTCTTCATCTTCACGCCGGCCCTGATCTGCGGGGCGTTCGCCGAGCGGATGAAGTTCAGCGCGCTGGTGCTGTTCGCGGTGCTGTGGGGGACGTTCGTCTATTGCCCGCTGTGCCATTGGGTTTGGGATGACGGGCTGCTGGCGTTCGTCCGGACCGGCCAGGTGGGCAACGGACTGGCTGGCGGCTCGTTGGATTTCGCCGGCGGGACGGTCGTGCACATCAGTTCGGGCGTTTCTGCGCTGGTGGTGGCCCTGGTGATCGGCAAGCGGCTGGGGTACGGACGCGAGCCCATGCCGCCGCACAACCTGACGTACACGGCGATCGGCGGAGCGATGCTCTGGGTGGGCTGGCTGGGCTTTAACGCCGGCAGTTCTCTGGCCTGCGACGATCTGACTTCCAGCGTGTT
>CAIYOB010001051.1 GCA_903927685.1 uncultured Planctomycetaceae bacterium | reverse complement strand
TTCCTACGACGCCGACAATCCGCCCGGCCTCGTCGCAGTAGGGGACTTTGTGCACGTGGACCCAGCGTTCGTGCCCGCTGACCTGGTTCAGTTCCTCGATTTCCCGGGCGGTACCCGCGGCGATCACCGCCTGGTCGTCCGCCCGGTACTTCTCCGCCAACTCGCGGCCGTAAAACGCAAAGTCATCCAGTCCGACGACCTGCTCCGGCGGCAGGCCGTGTTCGCGAGCGAAATTGGCATTGCACGAGACGAACACGGAATCCCGGTCCTTGACGATGATCCGCTGCGGCAGATGCTCGATCAGGCTGCGGTGCAACGCTGCGCTGCGCCGCAACGCTTCTTCGGCCTGCTTGCGGGCGCTGATGTCCAGCGCCGTAA
The DNA here is from genome assembly GCA_903927685.1 of uncultured Planctomycetaceae bacterium. The sequence goes on along the minus strand of CAIYOB010001051.1, from coordinate 1,469 downwards.
AGGTAGCCCCCTTGCTGGGATCGGCCGGATCCAGCAACGTCGACGACAACAACACGTCCAGGACCCCGCCGTCCTTTCGTTGCCAGCGCGTCTCGACCGTCCCGATGCCGGACTGGGCGATCTGCAGGTACTTCTCGTGTCCCACGAATTCGTATTCGGCGTCGCTGGGGTACAGGATCCGTGAATCGCGGCCGAGCAGTTCCTCGCGCGCGTACCCGACCATCCGGCAGACGCTGTCATTGACATGTACCAGCACCCGGTTGGCGACGACGCCGATCCCGACGGGCGCCGCTCGAAAAATGCTGCTGAGCATCTCCTCGCTGCGGCGCAGCGAGCTTTCCGCCCGCTGCCGTTGGACGATCCGCCACAGTTCCGACATCAGCAGCGTGACCTGGCGCACGTCGGAGTCGTCATAGTTGAACGATTTGTTGCCGACGCCGGCCACGACCACAATCCGCTGGCCGTCGAAGATCGGCACATTCATGTGGCGGACCAGCGGAACGTGACCCTCGGGCAGGCCTTTCTTGCCCGGATGGGGACCGGCGTACTCGTTCGTGATCACCGGACGCCGCTGCCGGACCGCTTCCCCCCACAGCCCCGTCTCGGCCACCAGGTACGTGCGCGGCTTCTCGCGCATCTCGCATTGGCGCATGGCCGATTCCGACCAGGCATGCATCGTCAGCACCTGCTCGTCGTCGCTGGCAAAGGCGACGTAACCGATCTGGCTGCCTGTCAGCCGCACCGACTCTTCGAGGGCAAAGTCCGCCAATTCGTCCAGCGTCCCGCCGGACTTCTGGTTCAGCTGCAACAGCGCTTCGAGCCGCGCTTCGTTCAACCGCACCTCGGCCTCGGCCGACAGCCGCTCCTCCCAGCGGGTGCGGATCTGCCGGGTGCCGAACGCAATTCCCAGCAGGCCCAGCAGCCAGATGCCGATGTGCGTCATTGCCAGTGGCCAAGTAAGGGTCGCCTCGGTCCGGGCATGCGGCGTCAGGTCCACGGCCGCGCTGATCCCGCCCCGGATATCCCCGACGCGATAGCCCTTCTCGGCATGGCATTTCAGGCACTGCGGTTCGACGCGCAACGGGCGCAGCAGCCGCAGATGAGGGCGGCCATCGACGGGAACGACCTCGCTGATTTGGCCGTCGGCGGGGCCGTCCTGCAAGGCCTGGAGAGCGTGCGTCTCCCAGGCATCCGGGGCGTTCTCCGGACGCAGCACTTGGAGACTGGTCAGCCGGACCTTGGTGCCCGCGGACGAGGCGTTGAATTCGTGCATCTGCCGCAGCATGTACGCGGAGCTCAGCAGGGTCAACTGCCGGCCGGAGGGCGTGGTGATGTCACGCTCTGGGACATGTGCCAGCCGCGGGTTCGGAGGGCTTTGGCTGGTGGCGGGAACATACACGCCGCCGTGGCCGCCGGCCCAGCGGACAAACGCCAGATCCCGGGCCAGGCCGGCCTCCGCTTCGATCCGG
>CAIYOB010001050.1 GCA_903927685.1 uncultured Planctomycetaceae bacterium | reverse complement strand
GCCTGCAAGACGGGCTGAGCCGTCAGCGGAGCCTGGGGGTTTTTGGACACCAGTTCGACGACCAGGTTGTCGGTGACCGCGATTCCAGGGAACTCGACGGTCACCGCTCGGTTCGCCCCCCCGGCCGACGCGGCGATGTCGTAGTCCGCCGCCACCACGTTGCCTTGCAGCCGGATGTCGAACACTCGCTGGCCGGGCGACGCATGTACCGGTTCGGTGAACACGAGCCGAACGCGATAGGTCGCCGTCCCATCGCCGGGCTGGACCAGTTTCAGCGACAGCTTTCTCAAGCCCTGGGCGGCGGAGGCGAACAGCCACGGCGAGTCGGTATTCTCGGTTTCGGCATAGACGGATTCGCCTTGGACAAAACGTCCCCCGGCGTAAAATGCGGCTTCGCCTTCCAGTTGCAGGACCAGCGAACCGGTGGGGCGGGGATAGGCCAGCCACAGTTTGCCGGACGGATCGCGGCGGTCGCCCTGGGCGCCCAGGTTCAATGCCAGTTCGTTGACCGGCGTGGCCAAGCCGGGGGCGCTGAACCACGCCCACGCCTTGTTCTCCTTGACCGGCTGGAACACAACGGTGCCCTGGTTGGGGAAATCGCACATGCAGCCGGTGCTGGCCTCGGCCATCACCGCCAGGCCGCCCACGGGCAGGAAGTTGATCCAACAGCCGGGCCGCTGGCCGCCGAAGTGGACGGTGCCGTAGTCTTCATCCAAATCGTAGTAGCCCAGGTTCCATGAGCGGAAGAACATGGTATGCGGCGAGGCGCTGGGCGCGCCGCAGTGGTGGCCGGGCCGGGCGAACTGCCATCGCTCCTGCTGGCCGGTCACCGGATGGACGCGTTGTTGGGCCTGGCCGGTCCTCAAGTCAAAAGCCCACGGCTCGGCGTGCAGCGTGTCGCCGACGATCAGCGGCCGGACACGGTAGCCGACTTGCTGGGACCACAGCAGCTTGCCGTCGCCGCCGCCGAGCGCCGTCACGCGGCGTCCCGAGAATTCGCCGGCGAAGAATTGCTGCCAGTAATGGCCATCCAAGTACACGCCGAACAAGACCAGCACACCGTTCTGGTACATCGCCGCCGGCGTGTCGCCGAGTTCCGTCAAGTCCATGGGGTTCTGCCAGACGACCTGGCCGTTGCTCTTGTTCAAGCACATCACCAGGCGGACCTTGGCGTTGGCCAACACGGCCTCGGCCCGCTGGCGGTCGAGCTCGGGCAATTGGGCAATCGCCGCCCGACGTTCCGCGAGCGCCTGCTGGCGTTGTTCCTCCGTCACGTCGCTGGAGACGACGAACACCAGGTCGTCGCCCATCGCGATGGTATTGTGAAACAGCTTCTTGCCGTCCAGGCTCCAGCGTTGCTCGCCGCTGTCGAGATCCACGGCAAACAGCGCATCGCTCTGGCCCGCCCCGGCCGCCCGCGTGCCGTACAGTGTCTGGCCATCGGCGGCCACGTAGCCCCAGCGGCGGAAATTGCCCGGTGTCGGGGCCGGTGCGCGGTACTCGCGGATCGTCTCGCCGGTTTCCACGTTCAGCAGCAAGCAGTGATCGTCGAGTCCGACCAGCAGGCCCTTGCCGCAGACGGCCAGGTTGCTGCCGTC
>CAIYOB010001049.1 GCA_903927685.1 uncultured Planctomycetaceae bacterium | reverse complement strand
ATCGTGTTCCCCGCACGCGCGGGGATGAACCGCGGACCAAGAGCGGATCAACCGGGCGGCGGATGTGTTCCCCGCACGCGCGGGGATGAACCGGGCATGTTGTCGGGGAAGCTTCGCGCGAGGCGGTGTTCCCCGCACACGCGGGTATGAACCGTGGCAGCAATCGTAGGTGCGACCAATCTGAAAGTGTTCCCCGCACGCGCGGGGATGAACCGGCCGCTCCCAGAATGTGACCGCCTCTGGGTGCGTGGGAAGACCGGAAAGGGGACGGGTATCTTTGTTTCTGGCGCGAACCCGATCCCGCGTTAAAAGGAACGACTCTCGGCCCCTCTTCCGGCTCGCCTGTCAAGGCAGCGTCCAGTCCTCGAACTGCAAGCCTGGCACTCGCGAGAATTCGCCGGTGTTGTTCGTCACCAGGGAGATGCCCAAACAGAGCGCGTGGGCAGCCAGCATCGTATCCAACGGTCCGATCGGCAGCCCGCGCCGCTCCAATTCGGTCCGCACTTTCCCATCGCACGCGGCGGCCTCCGCAGCGAAATCGACCGTCAGCAGCGGCACCAGGAACGCATCCAACGCCGCATGGTTCTGAGCGGGGGCTGGCTCTTGTCTGCGCCGTACCGGAGTTCAGCGAGGGTCACGGCCGAAATCCCGACCTCGTCCGCGGCGTACTTCTCCAACCGGGCGAGTACCGTGGCTGACTTCCGCCTGATCACAAAGACGCAGATGTTCGTGTCCAGCGGGTACTTCACTCGAAAATCGCCTCGCGATGCTGGGGACTTGGCTGGGCGCGGTCCTGCATGAAATCCTCAGAGAACTGGTCCAGACTGTCGACGAGCGACCGCCAGGGGTCGGCTTGTTTGGGAATCAAGAGGATCGAACGCCCAACTTTCTTGATGAACACCTCATCCCCGTCAAGCCGAAAATCCTCCGGCAGGCAAACCGTCTGCCCGTGAGCCTGTGTAACCACAGCGGCCGTCTTCATGTGCGGTCCCCCTATTCCAGGCAGCTTCCCCGCACATTCCAGCAGAGACGCGACGCGAGGGCGATACGGTTCCGATGCCGCCCGGACAGGACGCCAGGACGCCTGCAATACCGGGCGGAATTACCCGTTTCCGGCTCGGGCGCGGGCAGGTATTGCGGGTGAAAGAGTCGCGGGAACGTGCAATTCGTCGCGGCGATTCAGCCCGGCAGCTCCCGCAACAACGGCCTTCGCGGGGAGTTCGCCGGAAAGCTCGGGGGCAGATCTTGAACGGTGCGTCAAGGACCAACTCGGCGACCAAGCCGGCGCCGTTGCCGACTACGAACAAGCCCGGTCGCCAGGCCGCGACTTGACGCCCTCCGACGAACCGACAGGCGAGGCCGACGAAGCCGTAGACGCGGTGGGACGAGCGTCCAGTCCATGACTCGTCAAGCTGCCCGACGACCTGGCCGCGATCCTATGCCTGAACCGCGATGCTGACCAGCCAGCGACATCCGGGACATCCGGGCGGCTGCGCACGAGTGATGGATCGGTCCTATCGAGCAGCAAAAGGCGTCTCTGGACCCGCTCCAGTTCGCTGGCCTGTTGCAGGCCACGCTGGCTGTCGACCACGGGATTGAACAAGCCCAGCAACAGCAGGAAGACGACTCCACGCCCAACCCGGCGCCACCGGACTTGATCGTCTTTGCGATGGTTGAGGATTGGGCCGGCTTGGCGCGGGCGCGATGCCTCGCCTGTT
>CAIYOB010001048.1 GCA_903927685.1 uncultured Planctomycetaceae bacterium | reverse complement strand
TGGTCAACCGGCGCCAAATCCAGCGCGTCAATGTCCAGCGGCTGGGCGGTCAACCGGAAGACCGCCGCCTGGGCCTCGGCCAGATTGGGATACGTGAACTCCAGCGTCAAGTGCGAACGCGGATGAGGAAAGACCTTGAAGCTGACCTCGACCAGGACGCCATACCGCCCCAGACTGCCCACGAAGAACTTGGGCAGGTCGAATCCCGCAGCGTTCTTGACGACCCGGCTGCCGCTCCGCACCAACTGGCCGCGCCCATCGACAAACCGCACGCCCAGGATGAAATCCCGGACTCCGCCGTAGCGAAAACGGCTTGACCCACAGGTGTTGGCCGCCACGGTGCCGCCCAGCGTCGCGCCGCGCCCCGCCAGCAGCGGATCGAACGGCAAGTACTGGCCGTGCCGGTACAGTTCATCGGCCACGTGCGAGACGGGGGTCCCGGCCAAGGCGGTGATCACGTACTCGTCGGGCACGTACTCGACAATGCCCGACAAGCGACGCAAATCCACGCTGGGAATATCAGCGACCGGCGCCGACAAGGCCGACTTGCTGCCGCCCCCGCGCACGCACAACTGCGGCGTGGCAGAGACCAGTTCCTGCAACTCGGCCGTCGTCTGAGGTTGGAGGATCTTGGTCATGAGCCGCCTCGCGCAGGAGCGGGGGGGGATTGCGGCGGCGGGGTCGGCGACGGGCGATCTGTGGCGCGCGGGGAGGAAGGGAGACCTTCGGTCGGCGGGGTCGGCGGGGTCGGGAGACCCGCGCCGAACGGCGTCGGCGGTTGGGGCGGAGTCAGGAGACCGGCGCCAAGCACGCCGAGCGGCGACGCGGGCTGCTCGGGGAACATCTTGCCGCGGTTCGCGACCTCTTTCGGATCGATCTCCCGCCGGATCTGATGCATGATCTCCAGGTCGACATCCGTGAACATCACGGGCAGGTGGGGCCGTTTCTCCATGCCCACGCCGTGCTCGCCGGTGATCGATCCGCCCAGTTCAACGCAGTACTGGATGATCTTGCCAGCCAACGCCTCGGCCCGTTCGAACGCCCCGGGCTGCTTGCCGTCGTACAAGATCAGCGGATGCAGATTGCCGTCGCCGGCATGAAAGACGTTGGCCACGCTCAGGCCGGAGGCACGGCTCAAGCGGTTGATCTCGCCCAGCGTCTGGCCTAACTTGCCCCGCGGCACCACGCCATCTTGGACGACGTAGTCGGGACTGAGCCGCCCCACTGCCGAGAACGCACCTTTGCGGCCCTTCCAGATCGCCAGCCGCTGGTCGTCGGATTCGGCCACGCGGACTTCCCCGGCGCCCGAGTCGGCGATGATGCGCTGCAAGTGATAGAATTCACGCTCGACCTGGTCCACCTCGCCATCCAACTCCACGATCAAGACCGCCTCGGCCCCCTCGGGATAGCCGGCATGCACGGCGGCCTCCGCGGCTTGAATCGCCAAGCGGTCCATGATCTCGATCGCGGCCGGCAGCAGCCCGGACGCGACCACGGCCGCGACCGCGCGGCCGGCGGTTTCCAGGTCGGGATAGGCGGCCAGCAGCGTGCGATACCGTTCCGGCTTGGGCAACAGCCGGACGGTGATTTCCAACGCGATGCCAAACGTGCCCTCGCTGCCGACGAACAGGCCGACCAGGTCCGGGCCCACGCCGACGCCCTCCAGGCTCTCGCTGCCGAACTCGACCAGCTCGCCGTCGGCCAGCACGACCTTCAGGCCCAGAACGTGACTGCTGGTCATGCCGTACTTCAGGCAGTGCGCGCCGCCCGAATTGAACGCCACGTTCCCGCCCAGCGTGCAGATCAGCTGGCTGGATGGATCCGGGGCGTAGTACAGTCCGAACCGTTCCGCCGCCAGCGAGATCTGCAAGTTGACGGCACCGGCCTCGACCACCGCCGTCCGCTGCTGGGGATCCAGCTTCAAAATGCGGTTCAACCGGTTCAGGGCGATCACGATCCCGTCCTCGATCGGCAACGCTCCGCCGGACAGACTGGTGCCGCTGCCCCGGGCCACGAACGGTACGTTGTGCTGGTGGCACAGCCGCACCGCCGCGATCACCTCGTCCTGCGATTCCGGCAGCACGACGGCCAGCGGCCGCTGTCGGAACGCGGTCAGCGCATCCGCTTCGTAGGCCAGCAGCTGGACCGGTTTGGTCAACAGCCGCTCGACCGGGAATACGCGGGCCAGTGCTGCCAGGAACGGACTATTGGGCATTTCCGCTGGCGTCCTCCGCGGCGGGCTGGGCGCTGACCACGCGCAGGTTGGTCGAGAAGTAGTACGGCGTATCCTCGCCCGCGTACTCCGCTTCGGCAAACACGGCCGCAAAGCCCTCGCTGCGGCGTTCGACCTGGAACGTGTGCTGCCCGCCGTACTGCTGCATGGGGTACGACTGCCAGTGGGCCTGGCGAAAATCCTGAGTTGGCGCGGTGGCCATCCACGTGACGATTTGCCGGGCCGGCGGATCCGAGTTGACCGTCAGGCAAACCGCGTGGTCCTGCTCGTCGTATTGCCACGACAGCTGCGGCAGCGGCTTGCCGTCCGCGACTCGTCGGTTCAGGGCCGTCAAGCTGCCGAAGATGCGGGCGTAGTCCTTCAGGCCGTGGGCATTGTTGGGCACGTACAGGATGTACTTCTCGCCGACCAGGTCCCGCCAATACAGGTTCAGGGCATCGACGGTCCAATACGGGTCGTTGGTGCCCAGGATGATCAGCTTGGGCTGCGTCAGCTTCTGCCGGTACTGATAGGGATCGACGATCGAGACCAGCGACTTGCCGCTGTCCGCCTGCAGCTTGCGGTGCATGTCGCGCTCCGTATAGTCGTGGATCTGCTCGGACGGTTTGCCATAGACCGCTTCCTGATGGGCCATCTGCTGGGCCATGTTCAGCACGTCGATGACCATCGGCGCCAGGGCCTTGACCCGGCGATCCACGGTCGACGTCAGCCAGGTGGTCCAGCCGCGTTTCGAAGCTCCCGTGACGGTGAACGTCCGCAGCTCCAGCGACCACTGGTCGCGGGCAAACTCCTGCGCCGCATCCATCCCGCGGACGGCGCTTTTGACCATCGGCAACAGCAGCGGCCATTCGGGATCGCCGGTCCGCAGGTACTCGTCGAACGTGTAGGCAATCGCCGCGTCTTCGCGTTTGCCGTCGAAGATCGGCTGCTGGGGCACATGCAACAGGACCACGACTGGCGTCCTTAGCAGTTCGGCCAGCCGGACGTACATCTGGCCGTCGTTGGGCATCGGCCCGTCGCTGGATTCCAGTTCGTCCCGCCAGCTGCCGCCGGTGATGAACAAGAGTGCGTGTTTGACATCTTTGGGTGCGGAATAAGGCTTGATGACAAAGACCTGGTGCTTCCAGACGATGTCCCGCCAGGTTTGCGAAGTCAGGATCAGCTCGGCGTATTCCGCGGCCAAGACCCGGCCGGTACGCTTCATCACCCAGCGATAGCTGGCATCCGGCTTGGCCACGTAATCGGCCAGCGGGGCTGAGGACGCCTCGGCGGGCCAGGCAAAATCGGCGGCGATTAACCACAAAGACATGGATAGCAGGAACAGACGGTGTTTCATGAACATCTCCCAAGGGGGCCTTTGCGTGTGCCACTGGTTTCGCCAGTGCCACGCGAACGTACTTCCGTTCACGGAGTGAGCGGTCTACGGTCCGATGCGGACCAGGGCGACACCGTGTCGCGGAACCTCGGTGCGGAACTGGCCTTCCAGGGCTCCCAGGTCCCGCTGCCGCCACAGGTCGCGGACAGGCCGCGAGCCGGCGGAGACTCCGATTTCGTCCCAGTTCACCGCCAGCGTCGCCGGCAGCGGGCCGAGGTTGAATAGGCCAACGGCCTTGGAGCCGTCCTCCAGGTCCTTGACCAGGACCAGTTCGCGGCGCGTCTGGCGGAGGATGCGGGCCTGCTTGCCCAACGGATCCTGGTCGACGTCGATCACCTCGTGGTTGCACAACACGTTCAGCGTAAAGGCGTCCAGCTTGGCCATATCGCCGCTGAAAATCAGCGGGGCGGCCATCAAGGACCACATCGACATGTACGTGTACTGCTCGTTGGGTGTAAGCGTCGTCTTGGTGCCTTCGCCCATCCGGCTGGCCTCGCCGACCCAGCCGATCAGGATATAGTCCGGATCGTTCCAGGCGCCCGGCCGAGCGTATTCCCAGTGCCGGGCATTGCTTAGCCCGATGCTGTAAAAGCCCGGCAAGGCGGCGCCGCGCTCGAGGCCCAAGTCGCCCGTGGTCCGCCAGCAGTGGCCGACTTGGCCGCCCCACTTCCAGGCCTCGCCCATTCCGTACTGGCACAGGTTCAGGACGATGTCGCGATCCAGTTTCTGCAATTCGCCCCACATCTGTTGGTAGGGCTTCTTCAAGTGCTCGACGGTGTTGCCGCCGGCCTTCTGGCCGTAACTGCACCAATCGTATTTCAGAAAATCAAAGCCCCACTCGGCAAACGTCCGCGCGTCCTGAGCTTCGTGGCCGTAACTGCCTTCGTAGCCCGCACAGGTGCTCGGCCCGGGCGAGATGTACGTCCCGGCCCTCAACCCCTGGCCGTGAATATAGTCGGTCATGGCTTTCATGTTCGGGAACCGCTTGTTGGTCAGCAGTCGCCCGTCGGCCGCCCGCGTCGGGCCGCCGATCTCCGGATCGTTCGAGTTCACCTTGACCATCCAGCAGTCGTCGATGTTGACGTACTGATAGCCGTAGTCGGCCATGCCCGTGCCGATCATCTGGTCGGCTGCCTCGCGCATGACCTTGTCGCTGACGCGATGATAGTGGATGTACCAGCTGTTCCAACCCATGGGCGGCGTCAGAGTCAACTGGTTACCGGCCACGATGCGGAACTCGCGAACGGCCTCGCCCGCCGCATTGGTCGCCGTCAGCGTCGCGCGGTACGTGCCGGCCTGGGCGACGCGGCCCGAGATAATGCCGGTCTGGCCGTCCAAGGACAGTCCGTCCGGCAACCCGCTGGCGGTGAACTTCATCGGCCGCTGGCCGGTCGCCGGAACGCGGTACAGGAAGGGCGACCCGGGGCGCACGCCGGTCACCTTGGGCCCGTTGATCCGCGGCTCGGCGGGCGCGGGCGGCGTCAGCAGGATCGCTTCCTCCGCCGGAGCTGCCGGCGATTCCATCTTGGGCGCCGCGCCGTCGTACTCGATCACCGCCTCGGCCCAGTTCGCATGGTCGTAGCTGACGTTGTCGCCGGCGTCGCTCACGACCAATTCCAGGATCTTGACGCCCGCCAACTCGACGCGGCATTCCCGCGCCGGTCCCTGCCACTTGCAGACGCCGCTGTGCCACAGTTCGCGGCCATCGCCGTAGATCCAGAATTCGATCGATGCGGCGGCGTGGTTTGCGTTGTCATCGACGCCGACCCGGGCCGAAAACGCCCGGGCTTGGCCGTCCAGTACGATCCAGCATTCGCTATTGGCGTGCGTCCCCACGCCATGCTCGAACTGCCGGCCGCCAATGCTCAACGGCCGTTCGGTAATCGCCAGGTTCTTCTGCGGCTTGCCCCAGCCGGCAGACATGGTGCTGACGTCGAGTTCGTCCAGTCGCACGGTCGCTGCGCCGGCGGTCGCGGCGAGATAGGCCGACAGCAGTCCCACCACCCAGATGCTCGTTCGTTGCATGGTTCACCTCCGTAGGCTGGATTGTAGTCATTTCTTAGGAAAAATCACGTCCGTCGGCACGAAGGCTTGCGAGACCGGCGTGTAGTTGCACGTGCAGCCGCCAGTCATACTGGGGATGTTCAGCACGCCATTGGCCGGGAACAGATTATTGCTGCACGCCGCGCGCACGTTCCAGAACGGGACGATGTCCAGCGACTGCAAGTCGATACAGGCGGCGTTGCCCCGATAGCGGGTCGTGATCAGATTCGAGCTGGCTCGCGGAATCGTACAGCCGCGCCGCACCCAGGCGATCGGATCGCCCGTCTTGGCGCCCGACGCCAAGTCGAACAGGGTCAGGTTCTCGGACGTCCCGAACAGCAATTTGGCGCCTACCACCAACAGTGGCTGGGGCAGATTCTTCAGCGGGATCTTCGGGTCAGCCTTGGACCAGACATCCGGCAAGGCGGCGACCAGCGAACCGTCCGCCGCGCGATAGATGCCGGTAGCCATCACGATCTGGTCCAGTGCCGCGCTATAGCGCACCTGGCTGCCGCCCGCGATCTGCCACAACTGCTTTCCGGTTGCGATCTCGAACGCGCGGGTGACCGCGTCCTCCTGCTCGGTTTCCCCCCGCCGCAAGTTGGCCAGTTCGGCGCAGAAGACTTTGCCCTGGCCGATCGCGACGCTGATCGCCGCACGCCCGCATTCGAATCTCCAGACGACTTCGCCGCTGTGGCGATTCAAGCACAGCAGATGCTTGCCGCTCTGGGCGACCAGGTACGCGTCCCAGATGCACAGATTGGCCCACGGTCCAGTCAGACCTGCCGGCAACTCGATCGGGCGGATCTGCTTGCCCGTCGCGGGATCGAACACCAGGCACGTCGTCCCCTGGGTCACGTAGATGGCGTCGTCCAGCGCGACGAACTGGTCGGCAGCGTTTGCCGGCGCGGGAAGCGGCGTCTCCCACAGCGGGCGGCCGGTATAGACGTCGACCGCCTGGAGTTTGCCGGACTTGAACACCATCCGTCCGCCGCACACGCGAACCAGCACGGAGCCGGGCGTGCGGAACCAGCGCGGCGGCGTGTCGAACCACAGCAGGTCCAGCGGAGCGCGGACGGCCAGGTCCGTCGAGGCTCCTGTGATGCCCGCATCGGCCTCGGCGTGCGTCCAGTCGGCCGAGCCGGCCAGGGCTCCGTCGCGGGACAGCAAGACGCAATCCCCGGTCTGGCGAATCGCCGCCCCGGCGGGCAGTCCGTTCGCCAGCTGCCCGATCAACGCGTCGCGGTCCGCTGCAGGCAGCTTGACGGCGGCCGTCCCGCCGTAGGGCCGCAACATCCGGAACACCGTAGCGATCACTTGCCGGTCCGCCAAGGCGCCGACGTCGGCCCGGAGTTCCGAAACGACCAAGCTGGCCAGGTACGGCGGCAGCGGATACGACCGCGGATCGCCCGCATGGACACTGACGCGCGTGCCGTACAGTCCGGCTTGCTGCAGGTGGACGCGCAGTCTGTCCACCTGTGTTTCGTCCGCGGCGACGGCGATCACGTACAGCTCGGATTGCCGCGCCAGCTCTTCGACCAGCCGACCGGAATCGACGCCCAGGACCAGCGCATCGCCTTGACGGACCCCGGCGGCCTGGAGCTGGCTCGCCGCGGTCGCGGTCGAGTCGTCGGCGGGCCCGGCCGCGGCCGGCGCGGGGGCGTGCAGCGCCGGACTCGCGGTCGCTTGCCCGCCGAACGCCAGCAGGCTCCCCTCGCGAGTGACCACAAACAGCTGGCCATCCGCGGCCAG
>CAIYOB010001047.1 GCA_903927685.1 uncultured Planctomycetaceae bacterium | reverse complement strand
TAGGGCTTCGGCTCCGCCGGGGCAGACGCCTCGGCCGAGCCGGGAGCCTCGGCAGCAGCGGCAGATGGGGCGGCTGGCTCCGCCGGCGCCACGGACACAACAATGTCATCCGCGGTGCCCAGCTGCTTGTCCGGGCCCCGCGAAATCACCTTCGGGGACTCTGCCTCGTTGGTGTATTCGAAGGGCTGGCCCCACAATTCGGTCAACAGGCTGGCCGCCTCGTGGACCTGCCCCGTCGGCGCGGCGGGCGGGCCGGAGCGGACGTACGGGCCTTTCCAGCCCCGGGCGCTGGATTGGGCCAAGTCAGCGAGCTTCGCCGGGTATTGGCCGACGTCTGTCTTGTACTGCTCGATCCCCGCGGCAATGTCCTGCGCCTGAGCCGCGACGGCCTCGGCCTGCGGATTGTACGAAGGCGGGGACGGCTTTGGAGCGTCCGGCTCGCCCTGACATCCGCTCAGAGCCAAGGCGATCAACAGCCCCCAAGCTGCTCCGGTCATGCGCTGTGTTCGCGTCATGTTGCGATACCTCCTGGTCATTATGGTACTGGATTTGCCACTCGTGGGAAGCGGCCAGGATGCCCACGAACCTCGGGGCCGGCTTTGCCTGCATGGCAGGCATGAGCAGGATTGGTGCAGACGATTCAGCGGCAGCGCGCGATCTCCCAGCCCCGGGGTGGCTGGGGTCGCGCCGCGAGGTACGAGTGGCGAGCCCCCAGGCTCTGGCCACTGGGGGCTCGCTGCACTCGACCCCAGGCACGCCGGCATGGCCCTGGGGCACCCCGAAACTGCGTCTCGCCCGTCGGCTACGCGACTTCCCAGCCGGGGCGGTACTCTTTGCGGATGTACTTGTCGGCGGCCGGACAGTTGGTGGCCTGCAACTGCTGGGCGTCCCACTGCAGCTTCTGGCCGGTGCGGTAGGCCACGTTGCCCAGCAGAACGGCTTCGGTCAGCGCGCCGGAGTAGTCAAAGTTGCACGTGGTCGGCGAACCGTCCTTGCAGGCCTTGATCCACTCGGCGTGATGCCCGATCGACTTGGGGATGGTCTGTGCCGGCGGCTGGTAGTCCGCGAACTTGTCCGTCGGGAACAGGCGGTACTTGGTGTAATCCGCGTACATCTTGCCGGCACTGCCGATGAACATCACGCCGCTGCCCGGCACGCGTTCGCCCGCGACCTCGCGCGGAATCAGGTTGCCGTCGTACCAGGTCAGACGCACGGGCGGCAAGCCGTCGCGTGCGGGGAACTCGTAGCGGACGATCAATCCCAGCGGGCACGTTTCCGGGTGGACGGGCGGGCCTTCCGCTTCGCAGCTGGTCGGATGCCGCAGCCGGAGCGCCCAGAACGGCAGGTCCATGTAGTGGCAGGCCATGTCGCCCAGCGTGCCTTGGCCAAAGTCCCACCAGCGGCGCCACTGGGCCGGATGATAGCGGCCGGGCCAGAACGGCCGGACGGGGGCCGGCCCCAGCCACAGATCCCAGTTCAAATTCGCCGGCGGTTCCTGGCTGCCCTTGGGACGTTCGCCGCCGCCCCAGCCCTTGCCGACCCAGACGTGGACTTCGGTCACGTCGCCGATCGCCCCGGATTGGATGATCTCGACGACGCGGCGGTAATTGTCCTCGGCGTGGATCTGCGTGCCCAACTGGGTCGCCACGTTGTACTTCTTCGCCGCTTCCGCCACGAGGCGGGACTCCTGAACCGTGTGCGTCAGCGGTTTTTCGCAGTAGACGTGCTTGCCGGCCCGAATCGCGCGAATCGTCGCCGGGGCATGATTGTGGTCGGCCGTGCCGACCACGACCGCGTCGATCTTGTCGGCTTCCTTGTCGATCAGCTCGCGATAGTCGGCATAGGTGCGGGCGTCCGGAAACCGGGCCGCGGCCCGATCCAGGTAGTTCTTGTCGACATCGCACAAGGCGACGATCTTCTCGCCTTGCACGCCTTCGACATCCGCGGCGGCTCGATTGGCGGTGCCGATGCAGGCGACGTTCAATTTGCTGTTGATGGACGTGGACTCGGCAGCGGCCAACTGGCTCCAGACGCCGCCGGACAAGGCGGCCAGCCCGGCGCCGGTCGCTTTCAGAAATTCACGTCGTGGGACATGGTACTGGTGAGACATCGTTTCCTCCTTCAGGTAAGGTCAGGCAAATTGGTGGGACATGCAGGCTGGAACTAACTCAGGTTACCCCGGACCACGTCCTGCGGCTAGCAGCTCTCGCGAGCGGATGATCCGGTAGAAGTAGCCCGCCTGCTCCAAGTCGCGGGTCGGTTCGCCGTGCACCACCAGGACGCGTTGGACGGTCTTGGAGGGAAACGCCTGCTGGAGGAAAGCCGCCTTCTTCTCCACTTCCTTCATCACTCCCGCGCCGACAGGGCCCACGGAGCACTTCATCTCACACAGGGTCAAGACGTTGTCCGCCCGCTGGAACAGGAGGTCGATCTGGATCCCCCCGTCGCCGTCCAAGGGGGTGCGAAAGTACGGCCCGCAGGCGTAGTCAATTCCGGCGAAGCCGAGGACCTCGGCCAGTCGCGGGGCGTGGCGGATGCACAGGTGCTCGAACGCTTTGCCACGCCAGGCGTAAAAGCGGCCAGTCTGTGCGACCCGCGCGAACAGTTCGGACGACGTTCCGTGACGGATCTTCCGCAGGTTCGGCCGGATGAACGCGAAATAGAACCGCAGGTACGCGTCGCTCAGATAGTACTTGATGAGCCGCGAATTCGCGCCCTTATCGAAGGGAACGACCGACGAGACGAACCCGGCAGCTTCCAGGTCGGCCAGATGTTCGGACAGCAGGCCGCCTGTGGTGATCCCCGCCTGCCGCGCCAGGGCCAACCGCGAGAGTCCCTGAGGATTGGCCGCCAGCGTCTCGACGATCTGGCGATAGTCCGGGTTCCGCCCGAAGTGACTGGTGAAGATGCGGTCGTACTCCTCCAGAAAGTAGCCGCCCTCGCGAAACGCCAGTTGCTCGACCGCCGTTCGTACCGACGGATAATCGACAACAAGATCGAGGTACTTGGGGACTCCGCCGAAAAGTAGGCAGGCGTCGACGACTTCATCCCAGCCCCGGCCGGCCAGCAGTTGTTGCACCTCGGCGAGCTGAAACTCCTTGACGGGCAGTTCCAAGTCGGTGCGGCCGTACAACGCACTGGACCGCACGACTTTCGTCGTCATGAACGAAGCGATCGAGCCGCACAGGATCAGCTTGACGCCGGGGATCTTGGCGAGGAATTGCTCCCAAACCAGCTTCAAGTCCGAGACCAATTCGCGGCGATAGTTGGCCAGCCACTGAAACTCGTCCAAGACAAGGCAGGCCGGCTGCCGCTCCAATACGGGCACCAGCCGAACCAAGGCGTCGCGCCAGTTCCGTGGAGGCACGCCGACGTCCGCTTCCTGCGTCCGGCGAGCCAGTTGGAACAGGAAGGCCGAGATCTGCTCTTTCTTCGGGCGGTCCTCCAAGCCTTCGAAGATCAAGGCGGGGCGATCCGCCAGCGCCTGCTGGATCAGGAGGCTCTTGCCGATCCGCCGCCGGCCATAGACCACGGCGACGGCGGGATTGGGTTTCGCCAGAAAACGCCCGAAGGCGTCCAGTTCCGCGGTGCGTCCCACGAATCGGACCGCCATAAATTCCTCCTATGATCAGGTCTAGCATGTGTCATAGGCGGAATTTTGTCAATCACTTCAGCTCCTTGATCCGCACGTTGCGGTACCAGACGGGCTTGGCTTCATCCTGGAAGCCGAGGTAGCCTTCGAGCGGCCGGTCTTTGATCGCCGACTTGTCCAGTTCCAAGTCGTGGATCTGCTCGCCGTTCAACACGACCTTCAGCCGGCTGCCCTGGCAGGTGATCACATAGCGATTCCACTCGCCGGCCGGCTTGGCCATGTTCTTGGTTGGCGCCGCCGCCCCGATCACGCCGCCGCAGTCGTGGTTGCCGGGGTTCGCCAGGCCGTGCGTGTCCAGGATCTGGACCTCAAAGCCGGTGTTGACCTGGCTCATCCGATCGCCCACGCGGAGGAACACGCCCGAGTTGCCGTCCTTGCCGATCTTGAATTCCAGGTCCAGGATGAAGTCCTTGTACTTGCGCGTCGTGGTCAGATAAGCGTCGTAACGCTGCCAGCCGCTCTCGCCTGGGCGCGGATGCAACGCGACCACGCCGCCGTCCTCGACAATCCAGTTGCCCGTGGTGACCCAGCCCTCGAGCGTCTTGCCGTTGAACAAGTTCACGAAACCATCGTCGGCCGCCCCAGGCTCTGCCGCCTGAACGACCGCCGCCGCCGCCAGGATCGCCAACGCTGTGAGCATGCTCTTGCTTCGCTTCATCCTCGTCGCTCCTTAATTCTTCTCTTTAATCTTGCAACGTTCGGGAGCACTGAGCCCCGCAACGTGAGCGTCCATTGTAGATCCACCAGCGGCCGCCGTACACAGAGGGGCAAAAAGCCTGTGGCAGGAGTTTGCGGCTCGACCGGCGGCGTGCTACCCTGGCACGGCAGAGAATCCGCTGTCTTCAATCGAGGGCCAATGCCATGACACGAGGGAAGCGAGCCTGTCGGGACCGGCGAGCCTTGATCGACTGGGGCCTGCTGAGTTGTCTCGTCTGCTTCGTGTGCCAGCCCGGGCTGGCACACGGCGCCGAGCCGGCGGCCGGTCAGCCGCCCAACGTGGTCTTCATCCTGGCAGACGACTTGGGCTGGTCCGATCTGGTGTGCTACGGGGCGGATCTGCACGAGACACCCAACCTGGATCGGTTGGCGGGCCACGGCGTGCGGTTCACCCAGGCGTACGCGATGTCCGTGTGCTCGCCGACGCGTTCCGCGATCATGACCGGCAAGCATGCGGCCCGGCTGCACATGACCATCTGGCGCGAGGGTTCGGTCGAGCGTCTCGCCCGTGCCGCCAAGGCCAAGACGAAGTTGCTGCCCCCGCCTACGGTCAGCGACCTGCCTTTGGAGGAGACCACGATCGCCGACGCATTGCGAGCCGCCGGGTATGTGACGCTGCACGTCGGGAAGTGGCACTTGGGAGACGCCGCGCATTACCCGGAGACGCAGGGATTCGACGTCAACATCGGCGGCACGCACTGGGGAGCCCCCAACACGTTCTTTCATCCGTTCAGCGGCGGTGATGCATTTCGCGAATACCGCTACGTGCCCGGCTTGGGCATCGGCAAGCCCGGCGATTACTTGACGGATCGGTTGACCGACGAGGCGCTGAAACTGCTGGATTCCGTGGGGCCGCGGCCGTTCTACTTGAACCTGTGCTTTCACAATCCGCACACGCCGATCGAGGGCAAACCCGAACTGGTGGAGCATTTCCGCCGCCAACTCGCCCCGGGAGCAAGGCACCAGAACGCCCAGTATGCGGCGATGGTGCGGACCCTGGATGACAACGTCGGGCGGGTACTGCGGTATCTGGACGAGCGGCAACTGGCGGACCGGACGCTGGTCGTGTTCACCTCGGACAACGGTGGGTACGTGAACGAGTTCGGGGGCCAGCGGGTGACCGACAACACGCCGTTGCGGTCCGGCAAGGGCTCGCTGTACGAAGGCGGCATCCGCGTCCCGCTGATTGTCCGCTGGCCGGGCGTGACACCCTCGGGCGCGACATGCGATGAACCGGTCTTGTGTACTGATTGGTTCCGGACGCTGACCGAGGCGGCCCGGGTTCCGCCGGCATCCGACGGCGATGCGGGCTGCGATGGCTTGAGCCTGGTGCCCCTGCTGCGCGATCCTCAGACGCGGCTGGACCGGGAGGCTCTGTTCTTCCATTATCCCCATTATTATCGGACGACGACGCCCGTCAGCGCCGTGCGGCAAGGCGACTGGAAACTGCTCGAATACTACGAGGACCAGCGCCGCGAGTTGTACCATCTGCGGGAGGACCCTTCGGAAGCCCGCGACTTGGCCGCGGAACAGCCGGAGAAGGCCGCCGAGTTGCGGCGGTTGCTGGACGCGTGGCGGAACGAGGTCGGCGCGCAGCTGCCGGAGCCGAGGCCGCTTGGCGAATAAGCAACGTCAAGAACGGAAGGACGGCGTGTTTGCAGGACTCGCTGTAAGTGCCTTTTGCGATTAAGGTTAGCTGCTTGAGCCCGACTGCCGTTGGGGGCTCGCAGCGACGGTATCTGGGGGCTCGCTGCACTCGACCCCAAGCACCCGGTACCTGCGACCCCGGCACTCGGTACCTAGCATTGATGGCGTCCCTTCCCGGCCCGTTTCCAGCCCTAGGGGAGCCGGTCTGGCCGCGATCGGCAAATCCGCGGTTGCAGTCGGGCCGTGCGGCTGTATACTACGATGTTTTGACCAATGTCGCTTTGTCGAACGAGTTAAGTCAATTTGGGCGTAGGCGGTACTTGCAGGAAGGAAGATCTCGATGGCGCGCGTTTGCGAGGTGTGCGGCAAAGGCACACAGATGGGGAATGCGGTAGAAATCCGCGGTAAGGCCAAGTACTTGGGTGGCGTCGGTACCAAGAAGACGGGTATTACGCGGCGCACGTTCAAGCCGAATCTGCAGCGGGTCAAGATTTCGACGATGTCCGGAACGCACAAGTCCGTGCGGGTCTGCACTCGTTGCCTGCGGAATGGTGCGGTTCGCAAGGTCGTGCGGCAGAAGCCCTTCAAGCTCCCGACCAAGTAGCATCCGGCGTCCGGCCGGCGGGCGTATCGCGCGTCGGCCTGCGGCCGCTATCGTTCGGGAGTGTCCACGTGAGTCTATCGCGACAAGACGTCGAAAAGGTCTCGTTGCTGGGGCGGCTCCGGCTGGGACCCGACGAACTTGATCAGTTGACGTCCCAGCTGGCGCAGATCGTCGGCTACGTGGACCAATTGTCCGAATTGGACACGTCCGACGTGGCCCCGCTGGCGCACGCGGTGGAGACGGCCAATGTCTTTGCCGCCGACGTCGAGCGGCCGAGTTTGGACCGCGAGGCCGTTTTGGCCAACGCTCCCAAACGCGACGACGAATGCTATCGCGTCCCGGCGGTCCTGGGGGAGTGAGCCCCGTGGGCTGCCGCGCGTGGAGTGCGCTGCCGACGGCGACTTCTTGCCGCGGGGCCGCTACAGGCTGTCTTCGAGCCCTACGAGTGAGCCGACTTAAGCTATGTCACCCTGCGATTGTTCCGCGACCGAATTGCTCGGGAAACTGGCCGCTGGCGAGATCACCTCCGTCGACTTGACCCGCGCGTGCCTGGCTCAGATCGACGCGCACGAGCCGGCGGTGCATGCCTTCGTGCGTGTGAACCGCGAAGCGGCTTTGGCCCGCGCGGCCGAAATCGATCAGCGCCGCCGGGCTGGCGGGCCGCTGGGTCCGCTGGCGGGGTTGCCGATCGCGGTCAAGGACAATCTGTGCACGGCGGGCGAGCCGACGACGTGCGCGTCGCGGATGCTGGAACACTTTTCGCCGCCGTACGACGCGACCGTGATTGGGCGGCTCAAGCAGGCCGATGCCATCCTGATCGGCAAGACGAACCTGGACGAGTTCGCGATGGGCGGCACGACCGAGACCTCGTGCTTTGGCCCGACGCGCAACCCGTGGGACCTCCGGCGCGTGCCGGGCGGGTCCAGCGGCGGGTCGGCGGCCTGTCTGGCGGCTGGGATGGTGCCGCTGGCGGTCGGCAGCGATACGGGAGGCTCGATCCGTCAGCCGGCCTCGTTCTGCGGCGTCACGGGGCTGAAACCGACGTACGGCCGCGTCAGCCGCTATGGGCTGGTCGCGTTCGCCAGCAGCTTGGATCAGATCGGACCGCTCGGCCGCACGGTGGCCGACGTGGCGCTGTTATTGCAGGTCCTGGCCGGCTACGACCCGCTGGATTCGACCTCGACCGACGTGCCGGTCCCCGACTATCTGCAGACCGTGAGCCAGCCCCTGGACGGGCTGACCGTGGGGATCGTTCGCGAGCATTTCGGGGCCGGGTTGGACGGCGAAGTCGAAGCGGCGGTCCGCGAAGCCGTCCGCGTGTATCAGTCGCTGGGGGCCCGCATTCGCGAGGTCTCGCTGCCGCACAGCAAGTATGCGATCGCGACCTACTACATCATCGCGCCCAGCGAGGCGTCCAGCAACCTGGCCCGCTACGACGGCGTCCATTACGGCTACCGCACGGACGAGGCGTCGATGCTGGCGGAATGGAATGCGGAACGCCGCCAACTGGCCGCCGCCGGCGACCAACGGGCGATCGACAGCCAGGATTCGCTGCTGGTCCGCATGTATCGCCGCAGCCGCGCCGAGGGCTTCGGGGCCGAAGTCAAACGCCGCATCATGCTGGGCACGTACGCCTTGAGTGCCGGCTATTACGACGCGTATTACCTCAAGGCGCTCCGCGTGCGGCGGCTGATCCGCAATGATTTTGATCAGGCGTTTCGCGAGGTCGACGTGATCGCCGGCCCGGTGGCTCCGACGGCGGCCTATCCGCTGGGCGACAAGCTCGACGATCCGCTGGCCATGTACCTGGGCGACCTGTACACGGTCAGCTGCAACCTGGCCGGATTGGCCGGCATTTCCATCCCCTGCGGACTGACTGCGGGCGGGTTGCCCATCGGCTTGCAGTTGCAGGCTCCGCCGCTGCAAGAAGAGCGGCTGTTGCGGGCGGCCCAGATGTTCCAGCAGGCCACCGATTGGCATACGCGCAGGCCTTTGCAGACGAGCACCGTCCCATGAGTTCAGTACCCTACGACATTGTGATCGGCCTGGAAGTCCACGTACAGCTGCTCACCCGGTCCAAGCTGTTCTGCCGGTGCAGCACGCGGTTCGGGGCGCCGCCCAACACCCAGACCTGTCCGGTGTGCACCGGCATGCCCGGCTCGCTGCCGGTGATGAACCGGGAAGCGTTTCAGCTGTCCCTCCGCACGGCCATCGCCCTGAATTGCGAGATCCCCGAATTCACCAAGTGGGACCGCAAGCAGTATTACTATCCGGACTTGCCGAAGAACTACCAGATCAGCCAGTACGACTTGCCCCTGTCCCGCGAAGGCTGGCTGGAGATCCGCGACTCGAAAGGGGCCTTTGAGCCCAAACGCGTGGGGATCATCCGGGCGCACCTGGAAGAGGACGCTGGCAAGAGCATGCACGACGAAGTGGCCGGCAA
This sequence comes from uncultured Planctomycetaceae bacterium, assembly GCA_903927685.1. Next base: position 7 of record CAIYOB010001047.1, on the reverse strand, counting down.
GGCGGAC
>CAIYOB010001046.1 GCA_903927685.1 uncultured Planctomycetaceae bacterium | reverse complement strand
GGCCGCTTCGCGCGCGGCCTGGATCGCCGGCAGCAGCAGGGCGACCAGGATCCCGATAATGGCAATCGATACCAACAGCTCAATCAGCGTGAATCCACGACGGACCATGTTCCTGGCTCCTTGGGAACGCGCGCCCGGACCGCGTCTTGGCATCCCCGCACAGATGCGGAGGGATGCACTCGCGCGATGCGGCAAACCTGGCGCTGGATGGAGACTGTCCCGCGCAGTCCGCCATGTGTTTCGCGTTGGTAGGTCTTCTGACTTCCGAGTCAGGACAACCCGGCCTTCTCGTCGCCCCGACGGCGACAATGGCTGGAAAGAATGGGTTGTCCTTCGATCCTCGGTTACAGCGGCGGGGCCGTTCCGGATTCTCACCGGATTCCCTGTTCGTCGGCCCTTCAGCAGAGCGGCCGACCACCAACGCCCCATTGTCAATGCCCACAGACTAGCCGAGGCAGTGCGGGCTGTCAAAGCCCCATTTCTAATGGCCGGCCAGGGGCTCTTTCTTCTCAGTGATCCGCGGGCACTGGGGCGCCATCTCGGCGTTCAACGCCTTGAATTCGGCCCACTCGGCCGGCAGGTTGTCTTCGTGGAAAATGGCTTCCACGGGGCATTCCGGCACGCACGCCTCACAGTCGATGCACTCCTCGGGGTTGATGTACAGAATCTGCTCGCCCTCGTAGAAGCACTCGACCGGGCAAACCACCACGCAATCCGTGTACTTGCAGCCAAAGCAAGGTTGGGCAACAACGTGGGCCATGACCAATGATCTCCTTGTCGTGATTGCGAAAAAGAGCACTTCGCCGGAAGCGTCAGGCGACAAGCCTTTGCTGCGGAACAACTTGCACGAGGCGAACGCGCCCGGACAGGCGCATCGTATTGCTGGGGCGGCAAGCTGTCAAGTCGCTTTAGGGGAACTCGCCAGCCCGCGGCAGCGACAAAGATGTTAGGCTTGCCTGGAATGCGCTGCAAACTTAAAATCATGGTAGATCGGGACTTTGGTTGAGGACTCTGGCGGCTTGTTAACGGGCGACCCTGAGCACAACGTTCTGATGGGAAGGTAACGTCACGTGGCGCTCCTTGAGACAGACCGAAAGTTGCTGCAGCAGTGCCTGAGCCGTGAACCTCAAGCCTGGGAATCGTTCGTCGAGCGGTTCCTGGGATTGGTCCAGCATGTGGTGCGGCAGACGGTCAAGTCGCGTTCGCTGCAGGTCAGCGCCGAGGACGAGGAAGACCTGATTGCCGAGTTCTTCGTCACCGTGGTCCGCGATGATTTCGCCCTGCTCCGGCGGTTTCGTCTGCAAAGCAGTCTGGCGACCTATCTGGCTGTCGTGGCCCGCCGAGTTGTCGTCCGGGAACTGCTGGGACGATTCTCGGCGACGCGCCTGGGCGATGCCGCCGCGCATGTGGCCGTCGCCAGCATCGCGGACGCGGGTCTGGATTCACCCGAACAGCGGATTAGCAATCGGGAGCAAGTCGAGCGGCTGATGGGCGGCCTGACCGGCTCCGAGGCGGCCGTCGTCCGCCTGTACCACCTGGAAGGCAAGAGCTACCGGGAGATCAGCTCGGCGATCGGTGTCCCGGAAAACAGCATCGGCCCGACGCTGAGCCGCGCGCGTGACAAGATGCGGCGATCGATGGCCGATTCGCACGCGTGAAGGCCGGCCGCCGGCCTGAAGTTCCGACGGCCGGGAGCGGACGCCGGAGTGAATCGTCAAGGCCCAACGCCGGTGGGGGGCTGGGGGCGACTTTACCGAGCCCCCAGTTGTTTCGCCGCTTCCAGCGTGTTGACCAGCAGCATGGTCACCGTCAGCGGCCCCACTCCACCGGGAACAGGCGTGAGATAGCCCGCGACTTGCTTGACGGACTCGAAATCGACGTCACCCACCAGACCGGACTCGGTGCGATTGATCCCCACATCCACGACGACGGCCCCCGGCTTGACCATGTCGGCCGTGACGAAGCACGCTCG
>CAIYOB010001045.1 GCA_903927685.1 uncultured Planctomycetaceae bacterium | reverse complement strand
GACCAATGTCGGCGGCTGGGGTGGGGGCTGGGGCGGTGGAGGATTTGCCTCGACCGCCGAACAAGGCGCGATGATGGGCATGGCGGACATGATGCAGGCGGCCGGGGCGCGGAACCTGATGAACGCCCAGGCGATGGGCTTCGTCGAGGACGCCCGGCGCAAGAACATCGACAACCGGATGTACGGCACCGAGGCGTATTTCCAGATGCGGCAGACCAACCGCGACGCCCGCGCGGCCGAGGCGCCGCCGAAGGCGAGCCAAGCGGACTTGGAACGGTACGCCCGCGCTCGGGCGCCGGACCGCTTGAGTCCCAGCGAATTGGATCCCCTGACCGGCGTCATCACGTGGCCCGCCATCCTCCGTGAGGATCCGTACAAGTCGTCCCGAGATGCTCTGGAGCAACTGTACACGCAGCGGGCCAGCATGGGGGCCTTGACCGGGACGCAACGCGGCCAGGTTCAGCAGGCCATCGGCTCGATTCAGGCCGGCATGAAGCAGAACATTAACAACTACGTGCCCCAGGATTACGTCCAGGCGAAGAAATTCCTGGAGAGCCTGCATTACGAACTGTTTACGGCCTCCAGCTGATCCTCCGTTTGGAGTTCCCGCAACTTGTTGGCGGACTTGTAGGTGTTGGCGACTCGTAGGCGCACTCTTGGCTTGGTGAGGTAAATCATGCGTGGTCTGACTTCGTTTGTCTGGGCAGCATCTTGGCTGTGTTGCACGTGGCTGGTCGCCGGGGAAGAGCCGACCTTGGAATCGTTGGTGGCAGGGGTGACGGACGCGGATCCCGCCAAGGCCATGGCGGCGATCGACGCCCTGGACAAAGTCGAGCCCGAGCCCGTGGGGGCCGTGCCGGCGCTGGTCCAGGCCCTGGGCCGCGACGACGAGAACGTCCGCTGGCATGCGGCCCGCACGCTGGGCGATTTTGGTCCGGGAGCGGCCGATGCCGTGCCGGCCTTGACGAAGGCCCTGGACGACAGCTCGGCCAAGGTGCAAGCCTATGCGGCCTACGCCCTGGGCTCGATCGGCAAAGCGGCTGAGCCAGCCGTCGAGAAGCTGATCGAACGCGCGTTCGACAAGGACCCGCTGATCCGCCGCGCCTCGCTCCGGGGCATCCGCTTGATCGGTGCCCCCACGGAAAAGACCCGTCCGCTGTTCGTCAAGATGCTCGAAACCGGCGACCGGGCGACCGTGCTCGCAACGCTGCAGTCGATTGCGGAGGCGGGCGAAGTCGCCATCGAGCCGATGCGGGAGGTCTTGAAGGACGAAAAGCTATGCCATTGGGCCTGCTTGGTCTTGACCGAGATGGGCGAAAAAGCCGCCCCGGCCGTGCCGGAACTGACGGAAGTCCTGAAGCACCAGGATCCAGACGTCCGCATGCAGGCGTTAATCACACTGGGCACGATCGGATCGGCCGCCGCCCCGGCGGTCCCGGAAATCGCCAAATTGCTGGCGAGCGATGAATTCGAGGCCGTGCGTTTTTCGGCCGCGTTCGCCCTGGGATCGATCAACCACAAGGACGAGGCGGCAACCAAAGCCCTGGTGGCAGCGGCTCGGAGCGACAAGCCGATCCTGAAAGCGGTCAGTCTGTGG
>CAIYOB010001044.1 GCA_903927685.1 uncultured Planctomycetaceae bacterium | reverse complement strand
TCTAGGCTGAGCCGGACAGCATGTTTCCCGCCGAGCCGGTTTCCCCGAGAACCGGCCGCTGTGCCACCTTCCACGGAGAATACTCATGACGGCAACAACTAAGTCAGCCCTCTCACGGCGAGGGTTTCTGAGCACCGTCGGCGCGGCCGTGGCGGCCCCGTACATCATCCGCGCGTCGGCGCTGGGCGGCGAGGGACGTCCCGCTCCCAGCGAGCGGATCACGATGGGCTTTGTCGGCGTGGGCGGGCAGGGCACCGGCGACATGGGCGGTTTCATGGGCTATCCCGAAGTCCAGGTCTTGGCCGTCTGCGATGTCGATACCCGGCATCGCGAGCGGGCGCAGCAGATCGTCACCGACCGGTATGCCCAGGACAAGGCCAGCGGCGCGTACCAGGGCTGTGCCGCGTACAACGACTACCGCGAGCTGTGTGCCCGGCCGGACATCGACGCCGTGTTCTGCGGTACGCCCGACCACTGGCATGCGCTGGTCACCTGCGAGGCGATGCGCAGCGGCAAGGACGTGTACTGCGAGAAGCCGGAAACGCTGACCATCCGCGAAGGACGGATCATGATCGAGACGGCCCGCCGCTACGGCCGCGTCTTCTCCGGCGGCAGCCAGCGCGTCTGGGAAGACTATAACTGGTACCACCGCATGCTGTGGTCCGGCACGTGCGGCCAGCTGCAGGAGGTGTGGGTCAACATCGGCGGGCCGTCCAACGACATGGTGTTGCCGGGCGAACCGGTGCCCGAGGGGCTGGACTGGGACCGCTGGCTGGGCCCGGCCCCGTGGCGGCCTTTCAACAAAGCCTATCATCCGTTCAACTGGCGTGGCTGCCGCGACTTCTCCGGCGGCGGAATGACCGACTGGGGCGCCCATCACATCGGCGGCGCACTGTTCGCCGCCCAATTGCACGACCAGCCGTTGCCGGTCGAGGTGATCCCGCCGGACGGCAAGGAGTACCCGCAGCTGACGTTCAAGTACGCCAACGGCGTGCGGCTGTACTTGGGCGGCGCTTGGAACGGCGGCCCGCTGGCCTTCAAGGGCACGCATGGCGAAGTCCCGGCCCGCGACAAGCCGCGGGTGGCCCCGCCCGACATCTACATTCCCAACTACAAGGGCCGCGGGATCTTTGGCGACTTCCTGGAGTGCGTCAAGACGCGCCAACAGCCGTTCCGCGACATCGAAATCGCCCACCGCACGGTGGCCACGTGCCACCTGGCCAACATCGCCTTCTGGACCGGCCGGGCGTTCAAGTTCGACCCGGTCAAGGAACAGATCATCGGCGACGAAGCCGCCAACCGCTGGATCGACCGGCCCAAACGCGAACCGTGGGTGCTGTAGCAGCGGCGGCTTGCCCGCCGCCGCCTTCGGGGTTGCCCGTTTTCATGGTCCCCACCGGCCTCGCGGGCTGTTGATCTATTTCGGCGAACACCACCAAGGCGTTCGCTCGTCGAGCGGACGCTGGCCTTTTTCCGAGCCAGGGAGGGAACGGGACGGTTTCCCCAGGCCCAGGGACCATCCTGGGCCGCCGAAGGACGCAAGAATCCGGCCGCGGGAATTCCCCAGCTTCGTCAGTTCACCCGGATACGTTCAGCGTCCGACGAACTCTCGAAGCGCCTTGACAAGTGGGATACTGAGTACGGCGATCAGCACGAGGATTACCAGAATCAGCGGCCAGGCGACCGTGAATGAGTAAAGCCGGCCTTTCCACTTGATGATCGCCATGCTCAGTCCTTGTTGTGCGAGTTAAGCGGCAGAGCCGTCGTTCGTAACCCGACGCGTGAGCGAGGACGAATCGATTTCCAGCCAGATTCCTCGCTGACGCCTCGGGTTACGCTGGCGGCAAGGCTGTCAGCATCTTCAACTTCCTCCGTGGACAGGGCGAGCATCTCGTGCCATGCCGACACAAGCGATCCTTCACCTTATCCGATTCTCCTTGGACGATTCTCCTTGGACGGCGACCGCCCAGCCAGTATAAAGGACACCGCTGGCCAGTACGACAAGGCCGGCAGCCGTACCCCTTGACGCCCTCACCCCCCTCCAGTATCGGGGATGAACCCATGCAAGCAGCGCCATCGATTCGCACGATCGCCATCGTCCTCGTTGGATTGGCCTCTTGGGCATCGCACGGAATCGCAGGCGCGCAACCGGGCCCCGCCCCGGACCGGCTGGCCGCGACGATCTCGCCGCAGGGCTTCGATTCTCAGGCCGTGGCAGCGGCCATCGACCGGGCCGCGCCCGGGGATACCGTTCAACTGGCGGCCGGGACCTACGAGTTGCCTGAGGCGATCCGGCCCAAGTCCAAGGTCCGGCTGATCGGGGCGGGACAGGCGCAGACCACGCTCGTCTACCGGGGCGCCCAGCCCTCGGTCCTGATCCGTCTGGCGGACTGCGAGGACGTGGAATTGGCTCACCTGACTTTGGACGGCGAGAACAGGCCCGGGTTGCACCAGGGAATCAGTGGCGGCAACTCCCGCCGGCTGTGGCTCCACCATCTCACCATTCGCAACCTGGCGAACGTCAAGACTTGGGGCCCGCACGCGATCCTGTTCTCCGGCCACAACCCAAGCATGGAGGGCGGCGTCACCGACAGCCGGATTACCGACTGCCGGATCGAGAACATCGGCGTGGGGGCCGAGTACGGGGGCGGTATCCGGCTGGCCTGGGGCTGCGTGCGGAACCAGGTCCTGGGCAACACGATCGACACGACCGGCCGGGGCGGGATCTTCGGTGACCACTCGGCCGAGCTGGTAATCCGCAACAATCGAGTGAGCGGCTCCGGCGGCGAGGGCCTGGGGATCGAAATCTGGGGGGGCTGCCCGCGGTCGCTGATCGAGGACAACGTGGTGGACCACTGGCTCAGCGTGGACCAGGGGACGCAGTCGGCCGTGCGGCGAAACGTGATCGGCACGGACGATGGCACGTTGAAGGGGTATGGCATCGAAATCATCGCCCGCGATGTGGTGGTGACGGACAACATCGTGAACCGGGGCGCGCACATCGGACTTTCGGTCTCCAACAAACCGGTCAAGAACAACGTCTTCTGGGGCTACAACACGGTCCGCGACTGCCTTCAGTTCGGCGCGCAGTTGCAGGGCGAAACAGGCGGAATCGCCCGGCACTACTTCTATCGTTGCACGTTCGCCGGCGGCGTCCGTGGCGACTCCCGGGCGCGGTATCCCAACGACAGCGGCCACGGATTCCGCACGAACGGCAACTGCCAGGACCTAGTGTTCGAGGACTGTACCTTTGCGCAGAACGGCGGCTACGGCGTCCAGTTGGGCGGGCCGGGCGTGGACCGCTTGACTTTCCTCCGCTGCGCGATCACTGACAACGCCTTGACTGCCGTCACCCAGCCATCCCAGTACGCGGCTCTCGAGTTCAGGGACTGTGCGGTGGACGGCAACCGGAGCAACCAACTGCCAACAGCCAAGCCCTTCCCAACCGCAGCCCCGGCCGCCGAGTTTCGCTTTCCGACAACCATCCAGGTCGGGCAACCGGTGTCGTTCGAGTGTGCTTCGCAAGCTACGGCGAGCGAGATCCGTGAGCGGCTGTGGGACTTCGGCGATGGCATCCCGGAGGTGACGCCCGTTCCGCAGCACACCTTTGAGAAGCCGGGCGAGTACCGCGTGACGCTGATCGTCTGGGACTCAGCGGGGCGTGGCGGCCGGGCAGAACGGACAATCCAGGTGCTTCCCCAAGCCAGCCCCGACTGAGTTGAGAACCGGGGATGTGGCTGACCTCACGACGGCCCCCAGGACTCCATTTCGTGAACGACGCTTACGGCTGCGTGCAGCCGGCGCCACTGACGTCGATCTCCTTGATGCCCAGTTCCTTGGCTGGGCTGTCCGGGGCGAAGCGGACTTGGCCGGATTCGTATTCGGTCAGCTGGGGATCGGCCAGGAGCCAGCGGTCGCCGGATGCGATGGGCTGGGTGCCGGCCGGCCGGTAAGAATCCAGCGTCACTCCCTCGACCTTTCCGGACTTGCTGAACGCCACGTTGCCTACCGCCTCCGTGATTCCCTCGGGCTGCGTGATGCGCAGACTGCCGTCGGCGACTACGGCGTTCCTCTCCAGCCGGTAGTCCGAGGACCGCGGAAACGTCAGTGTGGCATCGCCGGCGCACACGAAGACGTTGTTTCGCAATGTGTTCCGCTTGGCCATGTGGTTATGTGACGGCCGCGCTACCCGCACGCTCAGATTGCCTTCCACGAGGCAGTCCTCGGCCTGTTCGTCGAGGTAGTACGCCGAGGCTCCGTAGCCGCCCGTATCGACGATGTCATGGATGTAGTTCCCGCGCAGCACGATGCGTTTGCAGAAGGTGATGTAGATGCCCGCGCCGTCGTGGAGCACCTGCATCGCCCGGCAAATCCGGTTCGCTTCGATCCGGTGGTCGTCGCCGCCGCAAGCGATGGCCGTGTACGGCGTGTCGTGGACGGTGTTGTGCTCGATCTGGCATACCTGCCCGTTCTTGCCGCCGCCCCAGACGGCAATGGCGCTGGGGTAGATCCGGCCGACGTGATGCACCTGGTTGTTGCGGACGAGGCACTGCCCGTCGAATTTCAAGCCGCAGGCGCCCGTGTCGTGGACCTGACAATCCTCGATGGTGCACGACCTGAGGCTGCTTGCCCGGAGCCCCTGGCCGGCGACGTTCTTGATCGTCAGCCCCGCCAGCCGGCAGTCCTCGGCGCGGTGCAACTCAATCGCGCCCGGGAAGTTGCCGGCCCCAAATCCTCCGGCAACCAGCGGCGTGTTCGTGATCGTCAGCGTCAGGGAACGCAGGGTGATGTCACGGACCGGTCTTCCGTCCGCACCGCGGATGCGCACGAGGGACTCGACGGTCGGCGCCAGAACCTTGGCCGTCGTCAGGTCCTCGCCAGGCAGCGGCCAGTACACGACCTTGCCGGCCGTTCGGTCCAGGTACCACTGTCCCGCCTGCGTCAGCCCCTCGCGGACATTCCAGACGACGTACGTCAGCACGCCGAACGCCCCCGGCGGATGCCCACCGGGAGTGGAGAACGTGAGCTCGTGGTTCTCCGTGTCGTTGCGGAGAATGCCGACGACCGATTCGTCCCACATGTGGTACACCGTGACCTCGGCGTTGCGCACGTCAAGCCACGGCCCCAGGTCCTCCGGGCGGTATTTCATCGTGGTCAGTTCTTCCGGCGTCGGCTTCCGCTTCCAACCGCCGCCGGTCGTGCTCATCCAGGGCACCTTGAATTCGGTCAGGTGCGTGAAACTGCCCTCGCGCGGCAGGCGTGCGCGGGGGCACAGACGATCCGCGACCGCCAGCATTCGGAAGTCCCACTTGCGTTCCTTGACATCGGGCAGGTCGGCGGCCCACAGGTTCTCGCCCTCGCGGTGCCAACCGCCGATTTGCCGCCCACCGCAAAGCACGACCTCCGCTCCCTGCGCAGCCTCGATGGTCAAGCCCGCGTCATCCGGTCCCAGGTCCACGGCCCGATCCAGGTAGTATTCACCGGCCTGGAGTTCAATCCGCCGCGGTTGCCCGGCGG
>CAIYOB010001043.1 GCA_903927685.1 uncultured Planctomycetaceae bacterium | reverse complement strand
GGCTGGGCGTGGTGCTCAACCGCTGGGGCTTTGCCCAGACCAGCGAATTGTGCCCGCTGGACACGTCCCGGCCCGGCGTGTTCGTGGGCGGCGCGTTCCAGGAGCCGAAGGACATCCCGGACACCGTGATGCAGGCCAGTGCGGCCGGGGCGCGGGCGATGACACTGCTGGCCCCGGCCCGCGGCAGCCGCGTGCGGACCAAGGCCTATCCGCCGGAACGCGATATCACCGACGAGCCACCGCGCGTGGGCGTCTTCATCTGCCACTGCGGCAGCAACATCGCGTCGGTGGTGGACGTCGAACGCGTGGTCAAGCGGACGCGCGACGTGCCGTTCGTGGTCTTGGCCGAGAATAACACCTACACCTGTGCCGACGACACGCAGAAGCACATCAAGGAGCGGATCGCCGCCTACGGCCTGAACCGCGTCGTCGTCGCCTCGTGCACACCGCGGACCCACGAACCGATCTTTCGCGACACGTTGCGGGATGTCGGGCTGAATCCCTACCTCCTGGAAATGGCCAACATTCGCGACCAGTGCTCCTGGGTCCACGCCGGACAGCCGGGGCTGGCGACCGAAAAGGCGGTCGACCTGGTCCGCATGGCCGTGGGCCGCGCCGCCCACTTGATGCCGCTGAAAGAACAGACAGTGCCGGTGAACAACCCGGCCCTGGTCGTCGGCGGCGGAATCGGCGGCATGACGGCCGCCCTGGCCCTGGCCGATCAAGGCTTCCCCGTCCACCTGGTCGAGAAGACCGGGGAACTGGGCGGCACGTTGCATCAGATCCACGGCACGCTGGATGGCGGCGATGTCCAGGCGTTCCTGGCCCAGACGATCGCCCGCGTCAGTCACCATCCGCGGATCTACGTGCACCGCCACGCCCGCGTCGAGAAGATCGAAGGCCACGTCGGCAGTTTCCACTCGGCGCTGGCTACGAAAGACGGCCCGCTGAACGTCAAGCACGGCGTGGTCGTGGTGGCGACTGGAGCCACGGAGCTGAAACCGCAGAGTTACGGCTACGGCCACAGCAGCCAGGTCCTGACCCAGCTCGAATTGTCCGACCGCCTGGGACGAGGCGACCTCGCGCTGCCCGAAAACGCCACGGTGGCGATGATCCAATGTGTCGAGCAGAGGACCCCGGACCGACCCTACTGCAGCCGCGTATGCTGTACGACGGCCGTCAAGAATGCCCTGTTGTTGCGGGAACGCTATCCACGGGCTCGGATCATCGTCCTCTATCGGGACATGCGGACCTACGGCTACCGCGAAGCGGCCTATCGCGAGGCTCGTGAGAAAGGCGTCCTGTTCGTGCGCTACGAGCCGGACCAGCCGCCGCAACTGGAACAGAACGGCCGGCTGCGGTTGCGCGTCCGGGAGCCGGCCCTGGGACGGGACCTGCAATTGGATCCCGACCTGGTCGTGCTGGCAGCGCCGATGGTCCCGCGGGCGGACCGGCAGGAGTTGTCGGACTTGCTGCGTGTCCCGCTGAACGCCGACGGCTTCTTCCTGGAAGCCCACATGAAGCTGCGGCCCGTGGATTTCGCCAGCGAAGGCCTGTTCCTGTGCGGGACGGCTCACGCGCCGAAGTTCATCAGCGAGGTGATCGCCCAGGCGTACGCCGTGGCCGGCCGAGCGGCGGCGATCCTGTCGCGGAAGAAGATGCCCGTCAGCGGCCAGACCGCCTGGATTGATCCCGACAAGTGCGTGTCTTGCGCGACCTGCGTGCACGTCTGCCCGTACTTGGCCCCGCGCATCAACGAGTTCAACAAGGCCGAGGTCCAGAACGCCACCTGCATGGGCTGCGGCAGCTGCACGTCGGAGTGTCCCGCCAAAGCGATTTCGCTGCGGCACTACGTGGACGCCCAGATCCTGGCCGCGGTCAACGGCCTGCTGGCCCCCGAGGTCACCTTGACACCGCTGGAACTGCAGTACCCGGAACAAGTCGGCGTGGCCCCGCCGCGTTGGCATAGGAGCTGATGATGGACGACGAACCGCTGATCCTCGCCTTCTGCTGCCACTACTGCGCGTACGCCGCGGCGGACCTGGCCGGATCGATGCGTCTGCAGTATCCCGGCAATGTCCGCGTGTTGCGGCTGCCGTGTACCGGCAAGCTGGAAGTGAACTACCTGCTGGCGGCGTTCGAGCGCGGCGTCGACGGGGTGATTGTGGCCGGCTGCCTGGAGGGCGGCTGCCATTTTCTGGAAGGCAATCTGCGGGCCCGGCGCCGAGTCGAGCGCGCCCGGCAGTTCCTGGCGGAGATCGGCCTGGAACCGGAGCGGCTGGAGATGTTCAACCTCTCGTCCGCCGAAGGGCCGCGTTTTGCAGAAATCGTGACGACGATGGTGGCGCGGATCAAGCTGTTGGGGAGAAGCCCGCTGCGGCCCGACGCGAGCCATCTGGAACAAGGGATTCAGGACATGAGCCAGCAGGCGGAATCGCTGTTGGCGGGAGACCGACGATGATCGTTGCCGATCGCAAGAAGATACCGGAAATCCGCGACCTGATCCAATCGCACCGCCGCGTGCTGCTGGTGGGCTGCGGCACGTGCGTGACCGTCTGCTTGGCGGGCGGCGAACGCGAGGTGGGCATTTTGGGCTCGGCCCTGCGCATGTCCCTGCGGCTGGCCGGCCACGCCGACACCGTGGTCGACGAGTGCACGATCGAGCGGCAGTGCGAGGACGCCTTTATCGACATCCTCGCCCAGCGCGTCTCCGAGTACGACGCGGTCTGTTCGCTCGGCTGCGGCGCCGGCGTCCAGGCGTTGGCCGAGCGGTTTCCCCAGACGCCGGTCTACCCGGGACTGAACACCCAGTTCATGGGGATCCTGGAATCGCAGGGCGTGTGGACCGAGAAGTGCGCCGGCTGCGGCAACTGCCGGCTGGGCGAATTCGTCGGCATCTGCCCGCTCACCCGCTGTGCCAAACGCTTGCTGAACGGCCCCTGCGGCGGCTCGCAGGACGGCGTCTGCGAGGTGAACCCGGACCTTGCGTGCGGCTGGCAGTTGATCTCCGACCGCGCCCGCAATCTGGGCGTCACAGACAAGCTGAACGAGATCGCTCCGCCGCACGACTGGTCCACCGGCCTGGACGGCGGTCCGCGCCGCGTGGTCCGGGAAGACCAGTGCATCGCCGGCTTAGGCCCCAAGGCTTGATCGACGTACAAGTTGTTCAAGGCCGGGCGGAGTCCGGCTTCAGTCTCTTCGGATTGAGAGCTCGCTGCCCCCCCGCGCACTGCGGCACCAGGCCGTCCGAGAGCCCGCCACACGCCACATCTTGTTGCCGCCGGGCCGTAGCATCGTCCACGAAATAGAGTCCTCGTTTAACGCCAAGCCGGCAGGCGACGGCTTGAGTGGCCGCATCCCGCTGATCCGCCGTCGCCTGCCGGCTCGGCGTTCAACGAACT
>CAIYOB010001042.1 GCA_903927685.1 uncultured Planctomycetaceae bacterium | reverse complement strand
TCCAGCGCCCCGCCACTCACGGTCACGTTGAACGTCCGGATGTCCGTCGTCCCGGCCGGAATGTTCGGCACGTTGTACTGCAGCGCCCCCTCGGCATAGACGTTGAAGTTGTCAGCGGTGTACGACACGGTCCCGTAGTACTTCGGATTGCTGTGGTAGATGCGGACGTTGTACGCCCCGTCCGGCAGATCCACCCTGAACGTGGCGTCCCGCGCGTAATTCAAATCCGTCCGCAGGGCGCTCATACTCGGGTCCTTGCGGTTCGCCCCCGCGACACGGACGTTCCAGCCGTAGCCCCGGGTCGCGCTGTACAGCATCTGCGGGATGACCTCCAGAAAACTCTTCGTCGGTGTGCCGTAGGTCTGCACAGGGCTGCCGTAGATCCCAAAGTCGAACCGCAAGGCAGCCGCCTGCTGCGGCGCCTCGTACGGCTGTGCCACGCTGCCCCGCGACAGCCCCGAGGACGCTTGGACCGTGAGCATCCAGTTTTCGGTCGCCAGGGACGTATCCGTCAGCGTGGCCGGCCGTTTGACGGAGAACGTGAACGACCCCGTCGCATCCGCCGTGACTTGCGCGCCAAAGGCGGTCACATCCCCGTCCGGAGTCACCGTCGCATACTGCACCGGGGAACCGGCCGACACGGTGATCGTGATCGTCGCGCCCGGCGGGGCGCCCGTGCCCTGGTACGTGTCGACCGTCGCGCCGTCGGCCGGCAAGGAACTCAAGGGCGGCGTGCCGCTGGGGCTCGTCCGGCTCAGCGTGATCTGGCCCACCGTCTCCACCGGCCGGATGTCCATCGCCAGGATCACCGCCGTGGTGTCGACGCCGCCCAGGTCGCGCATCCGCATCAGTACGGTGCCCTGGCCGTCGTCGGCGATGGGATCGGAATCCACGATCGTGTCGGTCGTGAAGCACACCCAGCGGTAATAGCCCGCGCTGGTGTTCGCCGTGCCCCCGCCCCAAGTCACCTTGGTCCCGCTGCCATCCAGAGCCCCGGCGCCCCACGTGTCGACTCGCTGCGTGTACCGGGGATCGAGGGGATTGGGATCGAGGCCCGGATCGCCTGCGCCGTAGGGATCGAACACTTGAAACTGCTGCCGGTCGTGATTCCAGTTCGTGTCACCCGTCAGGATGCAGACGCTGTAGGCTTTTCCGGCGACCACCGTTGTCTCGAATGTCAACGGGCTGCCGACCCGATCCGTCGAATGTCCATCGTATTTCAGCCTGTCCTCGGATGCCGTGTACGGCGGATTCACCGGATAGTTTCGCTCGAAATAGCGCGGCGGCAACGTCTGCCAGCCCGCCGAGTTGCTGCTCGTCTTCTGCTGGAACGGGGACACGCCCGTGTAGTCGTCCGCCGTGTAGCCGTTGTAGCCGTTGAAATCATACCGGCCCGGCACGTTCAGGACGACGTCGTTGTCGTTCACTCCCGCCAGGTACGAGATGTTCATCAGCACGCCGCCCGGGGACAGGAAGGCGCCCTCCGGCAGGCCGTTGAACCGCGTGTCGATCAATTCCGTGAGGTCGTTGCTGATGATGATGAACTCCGCCCCCACCGGGACCACAAACAGGGGCTGGACCAACAACTCGCCGCCGCCCGCCCCATCGGCAATCGCGCCGTGCAGGTTGGCCGTCCCGTTCAAGACCAACTGGTCGTAGCCGCCCACCACCCCGGCCGTGAGCCCCGACAACTGGACGCGGTACGTGCCGGCCGGCAACGGCGCCGCGGCCGGACGGACGTCCAAGTTCCCGTTCAGCGTCAACTGGCCCGCCAGCGGCGCGCAGCCGGTCGTGCTCACATCGCCCGGATCCAGGATCGCGCCGGGGTAGACCGTCAGGCCGTTGGTCGCGTTCACCGTCCCCGTGCCGCCAAAGACGCCCCCGTTGCTGGCGTAGATCGAAACCGACGCCTGAGTCAATACGCCGTTGACCAACAAGTACCCGCCGTTGATCGTCGTCGTGCCGGTGTAAGCGTTGGCCGCTCCGTTCAGCCGCAATGCGCCGCTGCCGTTCTTCACCACGTTGGCCCCGGAGACGATGTTCCCGTTCAGGTAGCCGTCACAGTCGGTCAGGCTGAAGGTGATATTGCCCGCCCCGGCGGCCACATCGCCGTTGGTTTGGATCGTGCCGCCGCCGAATCCTCCGTCGTAATCGGCGTGAATCGAAATCGCGCCGCCGCGGGAGGCAATGTCGCCGTCGGCGCTGCCCGTGATGTGCGTATCGGCGCGCAGGGTGATGCTCCCGCCTTGGCTGGTCACCGGAGCGTTCAGGATCAGGTTTCGCGGGCTGGTGTTGGGCCCATCCGCCAGCAGGGTGATTGTCGCTCCCGCCCCCGAACCGGCATGGCTGACCGCCGCCACGCCCGCGCCCGAACCGACCAGCGTCATCGAGCCGTTCGCCGTCCGCAGGTAGATCGTGTCCGCGTTAACCCCATGGGTCTGGGCCACTTGGACTACGTTCAAGGCGTTGGCCTCTTCCACGTTGATGCGTCCCGTCGCTCCGCTGTTCAACGCCACCAGGTTCGACGTGTTGGTGTTGATGTCGCCCGGGGCGCCGGGCGAACCCGAGCCGATCCCGGTCACCGCCTGCAGCGTAATCCGGGCGTCGACGGCGGCCGCCACCAGATAGTAGCCGGACGCTCCTCCATCCACGATCGCGCCACTGGTCGTCTGGATGTCGATCGCGGCCAGCGTGTTGTTGCCGGTGGTGACCGTGCCCAGGGTGATGTTCCCGTCCGCATCCAAGGTGACGGTTCCACTGGTGCTGGCGATCGTGGCCGTGCTGGCCATGAACAACGCAGCCCCGTTGTTCCCCGCCAGGTCGTCCGCCACGAAGGCAACCGCCCCACTGACGCTCTGGACGCGGACGCCCGCGTGCAACGTCACCGCCAGGCTGGCCGTGCCGGTAATCGCCCCGCTGCCCGCCGCCGAGATGTCGGGCGTGAAACCGCTGTCGTTGACGACGATGTTCTCGCCGCTCAGCGAGATCGTCCCGTTGCCCCCGCTGGCCGTCACCGGGGCGTTGATCGTCAAGTCGTCCGGCTCCGGGGTTAAGGCATCATCGTCCGCCGTCAGCGTGATGTTCCCGCCGCCGTGGTCAAGCACGGGGCTGTTGACCGTCAGTGGGCTGCTGGCCCGGATCGTCAGGTCGTCCCCCAGGGATCCGCCCGTGATCCGTGCGCCGCTGGTTGCCGGCCCCTGGCCGTCGACGTCGACATCCGTGATCGTCAATCCGTCGGCCGTGTCCTGCAAATGGATGTCGCCGCGGGTGGTCAGGGCCGCCAGATTCACTACGCGGATTTCCAATTGGGCCAGGTTCCCGATGCCCGTCGTCGCGACCAGTTCCAGAGCCTCGCCAAGGATGTCGGCGGCCGTATCCGCCCCACTCTCCTCAATCGCCGTCGCGGCGTTCAGATACACGTCACCGCTGCCCGCGGCACTGACCAATGCGACCAGGATGCCGGAGTCCGCCGTTGCCAAAATGATGTCATTGGCTTCGGCTCCGCCCGCGGACTGGACGTCGAGGGCGGTGATCTGACTGCCCGCGTCGATCCGAATGGGACCGTCGGTGGTGTACACCACCGACAGGATGATCGCGTTCAGTTCCTCGATCCCGATGGAGCCCGCTCCCGTGACCGTTGCCTCCAGGGTGCCGATGGCCGTCTCGAGCGCTCTGTCAGCCCCGCTGCCCGCCGCGCCGCCGATCCCGGTCGCGGCCGTGATGACCACCGTTCCGCTGTCGGCGATGATCTCCAGGTCGGTATCCCCGGCATCCAGCACGCCGCCGACGGCACTGTCGATGGTGACCGCCGTGGCCGTGATGTTGTCGGTCTGCACGCAGCCGAGGGCAATGTCGCCGTACGCATTCAAGTCGAGCATGCCGTCGCCGACGTTCCATACCGTCCCGTCGGTCATCGTCAGATCGCCGCTGTCGTCCGCGTTCGCATCGGCGGTCACGGACAGGTTGCCGCTGGTGCTGGTGATGTCCCCGGCGGCGGTTGCGGTCACATGCCGGTCGGCCGTCAGCGTAATGTCACCCGCTGCGGACTGGATGCCGCGCGTGAGCACAAGATCCGAGGTCGCCCCGTTGGCGTCCAACACGATGGTGCCCGCGCCTGCCGTGGACACGGCTGGGGTGGGCGAGTTGCCGTCCCCGACGGTGAGCGTTCCCCCGGCGACGATCTGGATGTCGCCGGCCGTCCCCTGAATCGCGCGCGACAGCGTGAGGTTGTCCGTCTCCTGCACGTAGATGTCCCCGCTGGTGTGGTTCGTCGCCACCAGCGTCCCGATCGCCGTGTCGATGTCGGCGGTGAAAGTTCCGATCCCGGCCGCCGCCGTCAGCGTCGCCGTCCCGCTGCTGGTCAGGTTTGCCGTCTCCGCGCCCGTGCTGTCCGTGATCGCGCCCGCCGTCGCTGTTACGTTCAAGCCACTGCTGGTCGTGGTGATCTCGCCCAACCGCACATTCCCGGCCGCCAGCACCGTCACGGTGCCGCTACCCGTTCCGTACACCGTCCCGTCGGCCATGGTCACATCGTTCTCCGTCGCGGTCACACGGATGGTCCCCGTCAGGGTTGTCGCCAGATCCCCATCGGCCGTGTGCGTCACGCCCGTCCCGCCTGTCAGCTGCAGGTCGCCCGTCGTCGAACTGACCAGCGCAGCCACCGTCGCCAGGCCCGCCGTGTTCAGCGACACGTCCCCCGACCCGTCCGCCGCAACCACGCTGTTGACGTCCAGCGCCCCGGCTTGGACGTCGATCTGGATGTCCCCGTTGCCTCCCAGCGTCCGGACTCCCGTGTCCCCGATGATCAGTCCGCTGGTCTCCCGCACATAGATTCCTCCGCTGGTCTGGTTCGTGGCTGTCAGCGTCCCGATCGCCGTGTTGAGGTCTCCGTCCGCGGCCGGCGTGCCGATCCCCGTGGCTGCGGTCAGGGTGGCCTGCGGCGCGATCAGGTTGGCGACTTCTCCGGCCAGGCCATCCAGAATCGCGCCCAGCGTGGTCAACGTCACCCAGCGATCGCTCGACGCAATCACCCCCACGCGCAGGTCCCGATTGAGCGTCTCGGCCACCGCTTCGTTCAACTCGATGGAGCCGTTGGTATCGCCGCTGACGACCCCGTCCGTCAGGCTGGTCAGGACCACATTGCCGAACACGTTGACCTCGCTGGTCGCCGCCCCGCAGCCGGCAGCGCCGCACCCCTGGAAGGTAAGGTCGTGGCCGGCCTGGATTCGCTGGACTTCGCCGCCTCCGAACGTGCCCAGGAACTCGTAGGTCGTGGCGATCGTGCCCGTCCCGGTACCCTGCAGTCCCAGATCGATCACGGGCGTTGGTCCAGGACCGCTCGGCGGCCAGTGATTGCTGACGGCCGTGACGCGCGGGGGCCAGGGAGCGGACGCCGGCGGCACGGAAATCGGCGGATAGTTGACCACGCGGCTGGTCTCGCCCACGTTCGTGCGGACGGGTCCGCTGTCGGCCGTCGTCTGCAACAGCCCGGGCAGCAGCCACAAGTCGACGTCGTTGCCCGCCGCGATCAAATCCAACTGGGGCCGGAAATCCGCGACGGAGTCATCCCGCAACAGCCCCTGAATACTCAGCACGCTGTCCCCGCCGGCTCGGGTTACGAGCGCCGTCGGGCGGGCGGCGCTTTGCACCAACTGGACGTTCACCCGCGGCTCGCCGACGGCCCCGGCGGTTTCGCCGATGCTGCCCAACGGCGCCGTCAGGCTCAGCGAGTTGGTACGGACGATCGCCAGCGCGCCAGTCGCCACAATGTCGCCGCTGGCGTTGCGGATCGTCGTCGACCCGACGGGATTGTCGATGACGGCGTTGAGGATCAGCAGCGGCGCCGCGGTCGGGTGGGTGTTCTCGATCGTGACGCTCGTCAGCTTGATCTCGTTCGATACAGCGAACGAGAAACCGTTGTCCGTCTGGACGTTCACTGTGATGTCGGTCTGGCTCGGGGCGGGCGTGGGAAAGACGGTGATGCCATCGATCTGCAGATCGCGGCTCGAGGCATTGGACAGTTCCACACTGCCGAGGGTGCGATGGAACTCGAAGACGCCCTGACTGCCCGTGATCGTGCCCTGGGGCGGAGTGTTGCCATCCTGACTGCCCAGCGCGTTGGCCTCGAATACGAAGTTCCCCACCCCGCCGTTCCCAATCCCTGCGACGACGATCGTCCGCCCGGCCGGCACGGTATCGCCGAGATGCAGCGGTTGGCCGGTATCGGTGGTCACGGTCACCCCGTCCTCGGCTACGATGACCGCGTTGCTGTCGACGCTCAGTTGCGGGTCGCTGCTGGCCGTCAGTTCGACCGTCGCGTCCCAGGTGATCTGCCGCTGGGCGTTGAACGAACCTTCTTTGTTGTGGCTGCCGAAAACCAGGAAGCCGCCCCCGTGCTCTTCATTGCGTTTGTAGGTTGGAACAAACTGGTCGGCCGAAACGGTCAAGTTCGAGGTCGTCAGGGTTGCGGCCGCCTGGCCGTTGATCAGCGATTGGCTGTTGTAGTCGGTCTTGGCCGTCGAGTTGTCGGCGCCGCCGAAGCAGTCGCAGCGCGAGTTCGAGTGCGACGTGACGTTGACGCCGTCGTGCGCCGACGAGACACTCACCTGGTCGCCGATCAGCCGGGCGGCGGGATGGAGGACGACATCCGTCGTATCGGTCATTTCCAGCCGTGCGGTGGCGTTGGAGTTGCCGCCCAGGCCGCCGCCCTTGGCCGTGGCGTCGACCGTGGCGTCCACGGCGGTCACGTTGGCTTGCACAGAGATCGACTCGGCGGACAGTTGGGCCCCGCCGAGAATGCTCGTCTGCGTCAGCGCGACAGTGCTGCCGATATAGAAGCCCTCGCCGCTGTCGTCGTTGGCGCTGGAGCCGCTGCCCACGCCGCTGCCGTTGGCAGTGGCCGTGACGTTGCCCGCCAGATTGCTCAGCGAGCTGATCGTCAGCGCATTTTCCGCCGTGATCGTCGCCGCGTGGATGTCGACCGTCGCGCGGTAATCCACGTGGGCCTTGGCATTCGCCGTGGGGATCCCCGCGAATCCCGACGAACTGATGTCGGTGACCGTATTCGCCGACTCGCTGGTCGTCGACGTGATGTCCACCTTGTCGGACGCGTCGAGCGTCGCTCCGTCGCTGACGACGACGCTGGCGGTATTGTTCGTCGCCACGCTCGAGCGGCCATTGGAAACCGCCACGAAGCCGCCGTTGTTGTTGTCCGCCGAGCCTCCCACATTGCCCGCCGAGGAGGCGGAGAGCTTGATCCAGCTGGCAGCCAATCCGGCCGCCTGCCCGATCGTCAGCGTCGCCGTGGGCGTCGAGGACGCCGTCGTCTCGGCCGCTTCGACGGACACCACGCCGCCGCCGCCGCCACTGACCGACGCCGTCGCGATGCCGTCGCCCGAGGGAGCGTTGGCCAGCCCCTGCCCGATGCCGACCCCCAGCAGTTTCTGCTGGCCGCTGCTGGCCGCGGTGATGTCGACGATCAGGTACTGCTGGCCGGCGCCCACACTGGTCAGATGGACACCGCGCGTGCCCAGCGTGTTCCGCGTGCCGGTCAGCACGGCATGCGTGACGGGATCCGTCGGGTCGAGCGTCAGGATGTTCGTTCCGTGTTCCGCGTCGCTCTGGGTGGGGGCGAGTCGGAAAGTATCCGCGGTGACGCTCGTCACGTAGTAGTTCTGCTCGTGGACCAAGCCGCCGATCGGCTGGTCGACCACCTTGAGGAACGTCTGGGGCACGCTCGTCGGGACGCCGGTCGTATCCAGCGCGATCGGCGTATCGGGGGTGGCCACCTCGGCCAATTGAATCTCGTTCGGCTTGCCGGAATTCAGGATCACGGCATAGCGGCCGCCGCTGACCAGCCCGCCGATCGGCGCGGGCGCCAGGGTCAGCGGGTTGATCCCGGCCGTGTAGATCACGATGTCGCCGTCCAGGAAGCCCTGCTGGGCCATGATGGTCGGGCCGAAATAGACGTTGTGGGCCGCCGGATTAGGGGTCACGCTCGTGGGATTCCCCTCCGAGTCCGTCGCCACGTCCACGTTGACGACGAAGCTGCTGACCACGGCCGGCGCGGGCGCCAAGTAGCCCACCGGTTGGCCCAACACGAATCCGTGGTTGGGGATGGTGATCGTCTGCTGGTCCAGTCCGACCGCGGTGCCCGCAAAGGCGAGCGGGGCCGCTGGCAAGTGGCCCGGATCGACCAGTCGGATCGTGGTCGCATTGACCACGTTGACCAGGTACGTCGCGCCGGCAGTCAGCCCGCCGACGACACTGCTGCCGTTGGGCACGCTATAGACAACCCGGTCGCTGGTTCCCGGCTGGCCGTCGCCCTGCAGGTTATGCGGCTGGGAGAACGTAATCGTATCGTTCACCAGGCTGATCCCCGCCGGATTACCGGCTGTCGCCGCCTGGGCGAGGAAGGCATCTCCCAACTGCAGGGTCTTGTCGCCCGTGACGACCACGTCATAGGTTCGGCCATCGCCCACGCCGCCCAGTGGCGGATTTCCCAGGGCGTCGTAGGTGACCGTCGCCCCCGTGTGCAAACCGTGGTTGTCCGTAAAGCTGATGGTGTCCGTGGCCGGGTCGACTTGCGTTTCGGCGTCAAAGGTACCGTTGGACTGTCCGCTGATGGGCTTGCCGTGGTTGGTGGTGACGCTGAGCAGGTTGCCGGCCGCAAGTACGGCGTCATCGGCCACCGTCGTGGAGACCGATGGCGTCACGGTCACATCGGCGTGATAGTTAGTCACGTCGATCGCTCCGCCGGACGAATTGCTGATATTGGCGTCGGCGTCGGTAAAGCTGTCCGTGTCGATGCTGAGATTGTTCGCGGCGCGCAGGGTCGCAGCGATGGTGGTCGATACCGTCGGGGTGGTGTCGGCCTCGGCATGCGAGTCGTTCACGGAAATCCCACCGCCCCCGTGCTGGGTGATCCGGCCGCTGGAGACGTCCGCGGCCTGCGTGACCACGGACACGTTGCTCGCGCCGGGACTGCCGTCGACGGCTTCGATGTCGGCCAGCACTTGCACGCTGGTGGTGCCACGGGCTTGGCCTTTGGCATCGCCCACGCCGACGAAGACGAGTGCCCCGCCGGCGGTGGTCAAATGCGCATCGGCCAGATTGCTGGACCGGGACTCGGCCGCAATTTGGCCCCCGAGCGCACGGATCGTCGCGCCGGCTGCCAGAATCGTGCCGATATCCGCCTGGGCCTTGGCAGTGATCGTGGTGTCGGGGACCGAAACGCCAATCGCCGCCGTGGTGTTGTTCGTGGTCACCACGGCTTCTTGACTGCTCAAGAACTCTCCCGTCTGAGGATCGTAGTTGTGGCCGGAAAGCACCCGCACGTTGCCGCTGGAGCTGAGCACTTGGGCGCCCGTGTCGATCCGCGTGCGGACCACGGGCTGGACGGTCGCCGTGGCCGGCAGGGAACCGACCGAGGCGATCCCCGCGAAGGCATACCCGCTGGATGTGGCCGCTGCGTTGGTGGTCAAGAGCGACTGGACCGCAATGTTCTGGTTGGCCGAGATGCTCCCGCTGGGACTGACGTACGTCGCCAGCAGAGGCGAGCTGACGTTTCCGTCACCGACGGCCGCCTGGACGTTCGTGCCCATGCCCGCCGCACCGAGTCCGCCGCCGTTGGCTTCCCCCAACGCATCCACTTTGGCCGTCGCGGACGTTTGGACCACGACCGCCTGGGCGGAGATCACCTGGCCATCGACGTGCGTCTGGAGGCTGCCCTGCGACTTGCCGGTGGCCAAGGTCACTCCGACCGCGATCAGCCCCGCGCCGATATCGGAATTCGCGTTGACGTTGGCGTATTGGTACGAATTGGTCGCGACCGTGACCGTCCCCGTGGCATTGACCGTCGTGCCTGCACCCAGCCGCGTATCGATCGTGGGCGCCACGGTGCCGGTCACATTCGCCCCCGCGCCGGCCAGCCCCAACGAGCCGCTGCCGGCCGTTCCCTCGGCCTGAACTTGCTGGTTGGTCAGAGGGGCCCCGTTGCTGTCGACGTTGTGCGAGGCGAGCACGTTGACATCCGCCGCGGTAATGTTGACTCCCGCGCTGGTAAAGGCGTTCAGCGTGGGATTCAACAGGACGGTGTTCTGGGTCCCGAGCGCCGCTGCAACACCGCCGACGTTGACGCCGAACGAAGTTGCGTCGGCCCGAGACGCGGAGACGCTCTGGACGGTGACGTCGCCGCCCGTCGTCACCGACACGTTCTCACCGAGGTAGGCGTCGATCTGGCCCGACATCTGGGAATCGACCACCGTGCCGTCGGCGGCCGCAATCACGGCTCCCGAGTCGACGCTGGTATTGGTCGTGGCCAGTCCCGCCAGCGTCGAACGGACACGGAGGTCGCCGGAGGTCAGCTGGATGGTCGTCGCTGCGCCGCTGGCAGTCGTCCCACTGGCCGGACCGACGAAGGCGGCGGTGTGGCTGTCGCTGGTGATCTGGGCGCTGTTGTTGGCGCCATCGCCCGTCAAGCCGGCGATGCCGACCACGAAGGACGTGCCGTTGGCGGTCAGGCTGGCATCCGCCTCCACCGTCAACGCCCCCGCGCCGATCGTCGTACCTTCGCCGACGTAAGCGGTGGTATCGGACGTGACCTTGGCGTCGGGCACCAGGACGCTCACTTCCAGCACGCCGCCGGCGCCGCCCCGGGCGTCCGCATGCGCCGTCGTCGCCGCGGCGGTCGCCTGGATCGTGAGCGTGCCGTTGCCGAGCTGGATGTTGGTGGGAATGGCGGGGGGCGTCGTTCCCGATCGGCTTCCGACGAACGCCGACACGTCGCCCGTCACTTCGGCAGCTGCCCGGCCGCCCGCTCCGCTGATGCCGGCCACGTTCACGACAAGCACGTTGGCGAGCGCATCGGCTTGGCTTGCGTCCGCCACGACACTCAGGCCGGCGGCGTTGACCGCCGCTCCGCCGCTGACGGAGGCGGTCGTCGTCTGGCCGAGCGACGCATTGGCCAGCAGCGCGCTGATCGTCAGCAGCAACGAACCGCCTCCGCCGTTCGCCTCCGCCTCGGTGTGGGCCGTGGACGTTGCCTGGACGGTGACCAGTCCGCTGCTGGCGGTCACCGCCGCCGGGCCCGCCACGTAGGCCGCGACGCTGCCGTTGATGTCCGAGGTCGCATTGGCGCCGGCGCCCGAGGCCTCGACCGCAACCGCGACCGGAGTCGTGGTCGCCGAGGCGGTCGGCGACGAGTCCGCCGTCACCCAGATCGCGCCGCCGGCGGACGATACGGTGGCTTGGCCGATGTAGCCCTGGACGTCGTTGGCCAACGTGTTGGTCACCAGGGCCACCGCGACCGAGCCGGCGATTTCCGACAGCGCGACCGTCACGGCGACGACCGTCCCCTCGACCTGCGCCGTATCATGGGCGGCCACCTCGACGGCGCCCTGGGCCGCCACCACGCTGTCGCCGTCGATAAAGGCCTGGATCTGGCTGGTCGTATGGTTCGTCACCTTTCCTCCGGCGCCCGTCAAGGCGAAGGCGACGCCGGCAAACGGGTCGGTGGCGGAGATGCCGACCGAGACGGCCGGCGCGGTGGCGTGGATATTGGCGGCGGCCGAGGGCTTGGTGCTGCTCGAACTGACGTGGATCTCGCCCCCAGCCGTGACCTGGCTCGCGGTGATGAAAGCCCGGACGGTGTTGGCAATCGTGTTGGTGGATTCTGACGCCGCGGCGGCTCCCGCGGCGGCCAATCCCTCGGCGGTGCCCGAACCGGCCAGCGCGACGGCGACCGTCAGGGCCGTGATTTCCGGCTGCGACGTGGCGACGATCCGCACGTCGCCGGCGGCGTCGAGTGTCGAATCCTGCACGTACGCCTGGACCGTGTTCTGGATGTCGTTCGTGGCCAGCACCGTGGCCACGGAGATGGAGCCGCCAAAACTGGAGGCGATCCCCAGCGAGAAATTGCCGCCCCCCGCCTGGGCATTGACCGTCGCCTGGTCCGTCGCGCTTACCAGGACCGAGCCGCCGCCGGTCGTCGTGACCGTATCGCTGTCCAGGACGTAGGCCTCGATGGTGCTGTGCAGCGTGTTCGTCGAGTTCGCGCCGTCGCCGGCAGCCGCGAAGCTGGCCGTGCTGCCGATCGCAATCGAGAGGCTGACGAAGACCGTCAGCGACGCGATGTCGGTCGTCGAACTGGCATCCAGCTCGATGTCTCCGCTGGTCGTGACGGCTGCCTGGTCGATGTGCGCCGCGACCTGGTTGCCCACGTCATTGTCGGTCAGCACCACGCCGATGGTCACCGCGCCGCCGAAGCTGCTGCCGCTGAACGAGCCGCTCAGGCTGCCTCCCGTCGCCTGGGCGCTGATCTGCGGGTCGTCCGATTCGGACGCCGCGACGGTAATCGCCCCGCCGCCAATCGAGCTGACGTCGCTGGTGCCGAGCATGGCCGCTTCGATGGTCTGGCGAACGCTGTTGGTTGTCTGGGCGCCGAACCCGTTCACGGCAAAGCTGACGCCGCTGGTGGCGGAAATGGACAGGCCGATGCCGACGGTCAGGCCGCTGATCCTGGGTGTCGAGGTGGCCGAGACATCGATCGCTCCGGCCGCCGTCACGGTGGAGTTCTGGATGAAGGCGCGCACCGTGTTGCGGTCGCTATCCAGGCCGATCTTGTTGGTGGCCAGGGCGGCGTCGATCGCGACGTTGCCGCTCGCGTTTTCCCCGACGTTGACGGTGATCGATGCCGCCACCACGTTGGCGGTGATCGTCGAATCGTCGCTGGCGGTGACGTTGACGTCGCCGGCGGTTTCGACCTGGCTGCCGCCGGTCAGCGAAGCTTCCACGTCATTGGTGATCGTGTTGAACGCGTGGGCTCCGACGCCCGACAGCGAGATGCTGTTGGCCTGGCTGATCGTCAGGGTCGGCACGGCGGCCACCGGCACGGAGTTGCTCGTGGACTGGGCTTCCGCCTGGACGTTTAGTCCCCCGCCCGAAGTGACGCTGGAGGCGTCGACGTTCGCGGTCAGCGTGTTGGAGATTTCGTTACTGGTGATGGAGATTCCGACCAGCAGCGAGAACGCGGTGGTCTGAGCCGTGACGAAGGACAGGCTGACGGCGGGGGCAACGGCCGTGATCAGCGACGTGTCGGTCGCGGTCAAGCGGATCGCGCCCGTGCCGGCGGTTGTCACCGTGCTGCTGGCGGTGATCGAGGCCTCGGTCGTGTTGCCAATCTCGTTGCCAGCCCCGGCTCCGGCGCCGTCGAACGTGATCCCGGCCCCTTGGCCGCCGGTCATTGCGGCGCCGATGCTGAGCGAGATCGCCTGGGCTTCGATCTCCGGCTGGGACTGGGCGCTCAGGACGAGCTGACCGCCGGAGTTGACCCGCGAAGCGTCGATCCCGGCCCGATTCGTGCCGCCGGTGATTTCGTTGTACGAGGCGGCCGCGCCCAGGGCCACGGGCACGTTCGTGCCGTGGTTCAGCGAGACGCTGACGGCCACGCCGCCCGCGTTGGCTTCGATGTAGGGCGTGTCCACGACGGTTAACTGGATGTCGCCGCCGCTGGCCGTCGAGACGTCGCTGCCGCCCTGGATGGTGGCTGCGACGTTCGCGGTGATGGTATTGCCCGACCCCGCGCCGGCGCCGGTCAGCTGGAGACCGTTCGAGCCGCTGGCCGCGCCCGCCAGATCACCGGCCCACGTGACCGCGGTCACGCTGGCGCCCGACGTCGCGTCCAGCGTGACGCTGGCTGCGTTGGTGACGGTCGAGCCGGTAAGGTAAGCCTGGACCGTCGGACGCATGTTATTGACGGCCGCCGATACGCCAAACGCGACGGCTCCGCCGAATCCCTGTTGAGCCCGCGAGAGGGCGACGGAGACGGCGCCTCCGTCCGCCTGGATCGTCGATGTGTCGGCGACGGTCAGTCCCAGATCCGTCAACTGCTGCAGCGTCGAGCGATCGGCATAGGCCCGCACCGTGTTG
>CAIYOB010001041.1 GCA_903927685.1 uncultured Planctomycetaceae bacterium | reverse complement strand
CCACCAGCATACTCGCCAATCCCTGACGAATGAGTTCCTGATTGTCCACAACGATCAACTTGATGGCCACCGCTTCCCCCCAAAACTCAAAAGGAATGAATCGCAATGTTCAGACCAGAATATCCTGACCAGCGTGCCAATGCCAGTAGCCGCAGGATGTCCCGACCTGATTTTTTCGATTCGTACGATCTCCCTCAAGAAGACATGGTTTCGGTAGATCGGTTGTGGGGATGTCTTCGTCGCGGGTCAGTCGCGGCTGGCGACGTTCCAGTCGGAATGCGCCGCAGGGGGCCAATCCTGGCCACTTGAGAAAAATGATCTTGATGAGTCAGTGCTTTGGCTGGTTGAACTCCAGTTTATGTTCGGGTGTCCCACGGATGGCAAAGCCGGCCCACGGATACATACTTCGTGTTTTCCCTATCCGTGGGACGGCTTTGTCATCCGTGGGAAAAACAGAACTTGGAAGAGCATAACCCTTGGCCAAGGCCGAGTTTTCAACTGCCCAGGCCGATCCTCGTGCAGGCTTCGCGCGCCGGAGCCGGGAACTGGCACTGCCGCCGATCCGGCCGTAGAATGCCGGAAAACCGGGGACGGCAAACCGAGGACCGGCCGTCCCGATCGTTGTCGTTGGCCCAGGAGAAAATGCGATGAAGTACCCGGCACTGATCCTCTCGGCTCTGTGGCTCGCGTGGCCCCCAGCGCTGCACGCTGCCGATTCGGCGACGGCCGCGACCAAGCCCAACATCATCCTGATCCTGGCCGACGATCTGGGCGCGAAGGAACTGTCCTGCTACGGCAGCCAAACACACCGGACGCCGAACCTGGACCGCCTGGCGGCCGAGGGGATGCGGTTTGAGACGTTCTTTGCCAACCCGCTGTGCACGCCCACGCGGGTCGCGCTGATGACCGGGCAATACGGGTTTCACAACGGATTCTTGGGCATGCAGGACCCGGCCTTCAAGCCGGCTTCCCAATCGCCGCAGGCGCACATCGGCAACCATTTCACCCATGCGGATCTGCTCAAGTCGCAAGGCTACGCCACCGCGCTGGTGGGCAAGTGGCAACTGGCCGGCGAACTGCCCACGCTGATCCACGACGCTGGCTTCGACGAATACCGCATGTGGGCCTACGACAACAATCTGCCGCCGGGAGTCAAGCATCCGGTCCACGAGGACGGCGGCCAGGCCTGCCGCTACTGGCAGCCGAGCATCGTGGAGAACGGCCAGTACCAGCCGACGACGCCGCAAGACTACGGCCCCGACCTGTTCAACGGCTTCGTCATCGACTTTGCCCGGCGCCACAAAACCGAACCGTTCTTCGTCTACTACACCTCGGTGCTCACGCACGGCCCGCACTTAGAGACTCCCGATCCGACCAAGCCCGGTTCCCGCTGGCCGGCCACGTTCAAGTCGAATCTGGAGTACCTGGATCACCTCCTGGGCCAACTCCTGGCCGCACTCCAGTCCGAAGGACTGGCCGACAACACGCTGGTCATCTTCATCGGCGACAACGGGACCGGCGGCGATGGCAAAGGCACGGTGACCGAACTCGGCGCTCGCGTCCCGTGCATCGTCCGCGGTCCCGGCGTGCAACGCAGCGTCGTGTCCCGGGCGGTGGCCGACCTGACCGACATCCTGCCGACGCTCGCCGAGTTCTCCGGCGCAGAATTGCCCGCGGACGTCCCCTTCGACGGCCACAGCCTGGGGCCCGTGTTGCGCGGCGAAAAGGAAAAACACCGCGACTGGATCTACAGCCACCTGGACGATGGCCGCATCCTCCGCGACGAACGCTGGCTGCTGGAGATTGCCAAAGGCGGCAAAGGCGAAAGGTTCTATGACTGCGGCGGCCGCCGTGACGGCACGGGCTATCAGGACGTCACCAATTCGACCGACGCCGATGCCAAGGCTGCGCGCGCCCGCTTTGCGGAAATCCTGGCCAGCATGCCCGAGCCCAAACCGCGGGACGGCACGACGCCGAAGTCCCAACAGCAGGTCAAGGCCCGGCGCGAGCAGAAGCAAAAGAAGAAGAATGCCGGCGCAGGAGGCGAGCCGGCGCCGCAAACCTCGGCGGAGGACCGCGCGGCGCGGTTCGGCAAACGCGACCAGAATCAGGACGGCCTGCTGAGCCGGGAAGAGTTTCTGGACACGCTCGCCGGCAACGACCAGGTCGCCGGCGCGGCCCGCTTCGAGAAACTGGATGCCAACCAGGATGGCAGTCTCACCAAGGACGAGTTTCTGGGCACCGGAGGCCAGGCGAGATGAAACGCAATTTCGTGCTCGCTGCCGCCCTGCTGCTCGCGCCGCTCACGGCAGCCTCGCCCGCGGACAGGCCGCTGAGTGACTTCTGCCATCTGGTTCGCACGGAGACTTGGACCGAGCAGTGGCCGGATGCCGCCGGGAAAGGCGAAGCCCGCGCCGTAACCGCCGAAGTCTGGACGGACGCCATGCAGGCCTGCCTCGAGGCCCAGGCCACCCTGCACATTCCGGCCCGCGACAAGCCGTATTACCTGGACGGCCCGCTGGTCTTGAAGTCGGGACGGCGGCTCACCGCCGACCCGCGGGCGGAGATCCGCCTCAAGCCCGGCTGCAACACGTGCCTGGTGCGGAATGCGAATGTCGTGGGTTTTGCCGAGCGCCCCGTGCCGGTCGAGACGAACCCCGATACCGACCTCCACATCGAAGGCGGCATTTGGACGACGCTGGCGACGGCGCCTGGCCAGGTGAATGGCAACTGGCGCGGCGCTTCCGCGAAACAAGACCCCGTTCCCGGCACCCACGGCGTCATCCTCTTGCAGAACGTCCGTCGTGTCACCGTGCGGAACGTCACCGTGCGGCAGAGCCAAGCCTTTGCCGTGCATTTCGGCAACGCGACCCAGTTCTCGGTCGAAGGGCTCACGTTGGAGGGCCATCGCCGGGACGGCGTCCACGTGAACGGGCCGGCCAGCCACGGCGTGATCCGCCGCGTGCAGGGCGATTCCGGCGATGATCCCGTTGCGCTGAACGCCTGGGAGTGGAAGAACTATGCGCCGAGCTACGGCCCGATTCAGCACATCCTGGTCGAGGAGATCACCGGCGCACCCGCCCCGGTCGCGGCCACCAACGCGATCCGTCTGCTGCCCGGGGTCAAGCGATTCAGCGACGGCACGACGTTGGACTGTCCGCTGTACGACATCACCCTGCGACGCATCACGGACATTCGCGAATTCAAACTCTACGACCAGCCCAACCTCGAACTCGGCCGCGACAACGACTCCAGTGTCGGCGTCGGCTCGTTGAAAGACATTCGGTTCGAAGAGCTTGTTTTCAACCGTCCCGGGACGATCGAACTGCACGCCAACACGGACGGCTTGACACTGCGAGACGTCACGCTGAACTTCCCGCTCGACCCCGACTGGCATCTGCTGGCCATCGGTCCCAAATCGCAGACCTACCAACACGCGGGTTCGGCCGAGCCAGCCAACTGGACGGAAATCTTTTCGCCCGACCTCGACTGTACCGTGCGAAACCTGACGGTGTCCGGCGTCCGCTTGGGCGGTGCTGCGAGCGATCTGCCGCTGGAACGAGTCGTGCACGTCGTTCAGCAGAAACTCAACCCGGATTACCCTCGAACCACGCCGCGCGGCGGGACCGGCAAGGGGATCTGGGTGCGTTGAACGGAACGGGCAATGGGGGCTAAGGAGCAAGGAACAATTTCATGCCACGCACATTCACGCTCGCTGCCGCCCTGCTGTTAGGGCCGGTCACCGCCTTGCCCGCCGACAACGAGGGGCAGCCGATGCTTGCCAGCGAGCAACCGCAGGTGCAGGCCCACTGCAACGGCGTGCCGATCAAGCGATTCGGGTACTGCTGGGTGCTGGGCGAGGCTCCGGACCTGCTGGACGACGGGCCGCTGCAAGTGGGAAATGCCGCGCCGCGAGTGAAGGTCCAGCCCCTGGACAGCAGCCAGATACGACGGAATTACCTGGGTGTGACGACGACGCGGATGCCTCGATCGCCGGAAAATGACTACTTGCCGTGCGAGGCGATCCACTTGATCGACGGCAACTTGCAGACCTGCTGGCTGAGCCGCGGCCAGTCGCGGCCCGATGCGCAACCGGTGTGGATTCGGATTGACTTGCCCATCGAGCGGCAGATCGACCGCGTGGTGCTGCGGAAGCGACCGCCGTCCGAGCAGCCGCGCAACACGCTGGGGTGGGTGCCGGCGCGGGATGCGGTCGAAGTCGGTCGCGGCGTGCCAGCCACACTCACGATCCAGGTGAGCCGCGACAACCGGGACTGGACGACGGTCTTCGCGGGTCCGACGAGGGAACCCGGTGCCCGGCCCCCGCTCGCTGGCAGCGGACAGAAGGACGGCGGAGAACTGGATTACGAATTCCGCTTCGACGCCCGACCGGCCAAGCAGATCTGGATCACCGCCGGCAACCTGCCGCTGGTCGAGAACATCCTGTACGCGTTCTCGCTAGCCGAGGTCGAGGTTCTGGATCCAACCGGCCGGAACGTGGCGCTGGCCACCCGCGGCGCGGGCGTGACCGTGAATTCCACGCATCACAGCCCCGGCAGCGAACTGGCCTCGCACCGCTGGTATTGGCCCCTGCACTACGATGCGGGCTTCAAGTGGGCCCGGATCGGGTATCACGACGATCCGATCAACTGGCATTGGGTCGAGAAAGAGAAAGGCGTGCTGAAGATCGATCCCGTCACCGACGCAGCCGTGACCGAACTGGTGTCCCACGGTGTCGAGATCGTGATGTCGCTTAATTTCGGCAACCGCCTGTATTCCGGTCCCGCAGGACGAGCGCTGCCGCAGTTGTGGGAATGGAACTACGATCTGCCCGCTCCGCCCACCACGCCCGAGGCGTTGGCCGCCTGGACACGCTACGTCGAATTCATGGTCCAGCGTTTTCGCGGCCGGGTGAAGCACTTTGAGATCTGGAACGAGTGGAATATCTCGTGCTACTGGGGTGGCGTGCCGAATGTCGAGCACTATCTGGCCGTGGCCCGGGCCGCGATCCCGGTGATCCGCAAGCACGCGCCCGAGGCCAAGATCATGCTGGGCTCCTGGGCCGGCTTTCCCCACGGCATCAGCACCTGGACGCCCGACCAACGGGCCGCGCAGGACAAGCAGACGATGTACCTGGCGGCGACGCGCGAACTGGCCCGCGAGGTGGACGAGATCGCCTGGCATCCGTTCTACCAGACCGATCCCGACCGCCTGCGGGGATACACCGCCGACGTGCGGGCGCTGCAGCAGTGGCTGCGCGACGTGGGTTTCCGTGGGCATTGCATGGTCACCGAGTGGAACTACAGCGCACTCTATCCGCCGCTCACGGAAGCGGAGGCCAGCCGGGCATGGTGCGGCGGGTTCACGGCGACCGAACTGGAAAAGGCCAAGTACGTGGCCCAAGTCTTCGCGCGTCACACCGGGCTGGGCCTGGAGTCGTTCTTCTGCGAAATGTACTTTCCCTACTTCGCGATGCTCGACTTGAGCTTACTGCGGCGGTCCTTCGACGCCGACCCGATCCCGCCGCTCCAACCGCAGGCCGCCTATTATGTGACCCGCAACCTGGCGACGATGCTGGATGGCCTGGAGCCGGGCGAGTTGGCTTACTCACTCGACGGCGCGCCTCCCGATCTCGAAGCGTTTGCCCTGCAGGCGCCCGACGGTCCCGCACTGACCCTGTGGCTTGGCGGTCGGGCCCGGGACCTGTGCGACGGCGTGGCCGTGGACGTGCGGCTCCACACGCCTTGTCAGAAAGCGATCGCGTACGACCCGCTGAACGGGGTCAGCCAGGAACTCTCGCTCACCCCCAGCGGCGAGACGACGCTGGTCCGAGGTGTGCTGGTGCGCGATTGGCCGCTGGTGATCCGACTTGCCCATCGCCGAGGGAACGAACCATGAACCGCGTCAGACCACTCGTCGTCCCCCTGTTGCTCGCGTTACCAACCGCGGTGTGGCTCGCCCCGCCGCACGCGCCGGCCGCTCAGCCTGCGGGCAAGGTGCCGCTGATCGATGTGACCGATCTGTACCATCCGCCGCAGGACCCGGGCGACAACTTTGATCTCGTCGCAGCCTATGCGCTGCCGGAGGTCGATCTGCGGGCGGTGGTCCTGGATACCAGCAGCGGCTTCCGCAAGCCCGTGGCCGATGTGCCCGGGATGCACCCTGACGCCTCTGGCCCGCGCGATCCGGGGTTCATCCCGGTGATGCAGCTCAACTTCATTTTCAATCGCCAGGTGCCCTGCGCTGCCGGGCCGTTCGCGATGATGAAGTCGCCGGAGGATACGATGCTTGACGTCCCGGCTTTCCAGCAGCAGGGCGTAGAGTTGATCTTGCGGACGTTGCGCGAGAGCCGGGATCCCGTGGAGATCGTGTCCTTTGGCTCGGCCCGCCCCGTGGCGGTGGCGTTCAATCGCGCCCCCGAGTTGCTGGCAAAGAAACTCCGCCGTCTCCATCTGTGTGCCGGCGCGTCGGAGCCGGGCTGTCTGGAATGGAACGTGCAGTTGGACCCGCAGGCGATCGTCTGCCTGCTACGCTCGACGCTGCCGATCGCCATTTACCCCTGCGCCAACAAAGACGGGCCGTTCGCTTACGGGCCGCATAACTGCTTCTGGAAGCTGCCGGACCTGCGCTTCGTCGAACAGATGCACCCGGCCCTCCGGGCCTACCTGGCCTACGCTTTCGGGCGGTCGCCGCGTTCCGACTTTCTGCGCGCGGTGGAATCCGAGGCCCCGGCGACCTGGACGCCGGAGCAACTGGCCCAGTCCCATAATGTCTGGGAGACCGGCGTCTGGCTCGCCGTGGCCGACCGGAGACTGGTCCGCCGCGCGGATGGTGCGCACCGGATCGTCCCGGCTGCTCAAGTGCGTCCGGACGACACGGTGCTGCCCAACGAGTTGCGACCCTGCCGCGTGCAGGTGAAAGACAATGGCGAGTTCAGCTGGGAACTGACGGCGGAGCCGACCAACTTCCTGATCTATGACCGGGGCGATCCCAAGCAGAACGAAGCTGCGTTTCGTGAGGCATTGCCCGTCTGGTATGGGGAGTTTGAACCTTAGTCAAGCCACTATTCATTTTCCACTCGCACGCTTACCGAGAGGGCAGCCCGGCGCTATAAAGCCATCGATGACAGTGAATCCGTGGAAACTTGATGGCAAAGCAATTAAGAGGAGAATCAGGTCATGAGAATGGCGAGTCTATTTCTGGGGGTGGTGGCAATGGCGGTCCTGGCGGGCACGGCGTCGGCGTCCGATATCGATTACAAGATGAAGAACCTCGGCGGCAAAGAGGTCGACTTGGCTCAGCAGTACAAGGGCAAGGTCTTGCTGATCGTGAACGTGGCCAGCAATTGCGGCTTAACGCCGCAATACAAGGACCTGCAAGCGTTGCACGAGAGATTCGGCGCCAAGGGCCTGTGCGTCGTCGGCTTCCCCTGCAACCAGTTCGGCTCCCAGGAACCGGGATCGGCGGACGAGATACGCGAGTTCTGCACCGCGAACTACGGCGTTAAATTTGACCTGATGGGCAAGATCGAGGTCAACGGTGATGGAGCCTGCGACTTGTACAAGCACCTGACCGCTTTGGAAACCCAGCCGAAGGGCCCCGGCAAGATCGGCTGGAACTTCGAAAAATTCGTCGTCGGCCGCGACGGCAAGGTGGTGGCTCGGTTCGAGCCGCGCACCAAGCCGACGGACCCGCTGTTGATTCAAGCGATCGAGACGGCATTGGCGAAGTAGGCTGGCCTAGAAGAACCCGCCGCCGAACCCGCCGCCGATGCCTTCCTGGACCGAGTTGTCGTACACGCCCTGCAGCTGTTGAACCTTCTCGGCCTGGATGACGTTATTTCGCTCCTGTAAACCTTCTAGCAGCTGGGCCTTGCCGCTGGCTTCCGGAGCCGCCATCGCCGCGCCTTCAGCCGGCGCCGCCGGTTGGGCCTCCCCAGTGGTTGCTGAGGCGGCGGGCAGTTGGGGCGGCGGGCCGAGTTCCTGCTGGCCGCGGAAGAAGGCATAACCGCCGTCCGCGGCCTGGGCAATGACCATGCTACGGCCTTGGATGCCGTCGGCCACCAGGATGCCGCGCAAGTCGGTCTTGCCGCTGACGAAGTCGTCGTTCCGCGTGCCGATGACTTT
>CAIYOB010001040.1 GCA_903927685.1 uncultured Planctomycetaceae bacterium | reverse complement strand
GACGGCAGCGGCGTGGTGAACTTTGGCAGCGTGTTCGCGGGGGCCACGTCCCAGCTGATGTTGCGGGTCAAGAACGTGGGAGCGGGGACGATCGATCTGTCGCTGCCGACACTGACGGGCCCGTTCACACTGGTCTCGGGACCGGCCCGTACGACCTTGTCCGCGAACGACGGGGCCATCGGCGGGGCGGACGAGACGACGGTCACAATCGCCCTGGATACGTCCGCGAGCGGCAGCAAGAGCGGGATGCTGGCGCTGGTCAACAGCGACGCGGACGAGAATCCGTTTGATCTGACGCTGCAGGGGACGGTCAGCAGCGTCAAGATCATTGACGACGGGGACAGCGGCTTTGTCCAGTCCGGGCCCAGCATCTGGTTGACGTGGGCGGACGGCTATCAGCGGGACCTGCGGTACAGTGCCAAGAACACGGGGCGATCGGCGACGTGGACGTTTACGGATCTGCCGGACGGCACGTACCGGGTGTCGACCACCTGGGTCCGGAATTCGAACCGGGCGACCAACTCGGCGTACACGATCAGCGACGGCGGGGGGACGGTGCTGGTGAACCAGGAGTTGGCGCCGAACCACTCCTCGTTCACGTGGCTGCTGGAGTCGGGCAAGTACTTCGCGGACTTGGCGGCGGGCGTGGCGGTGTCGGATGGGACGCTGGTGGTCTCGCTGACGGACGTGGGCGCCAACGAATACGTGGTGGCGGATGCGGTGCGGATCGAACGGCTGTCGCCGCTGCTGGCGTCGTTTGGGGCGGCGAGTCCGCAGGGCACAGGTGCGGCAATCGGGGCGGTGCCGGCCGAGACCGTGGGACAAGCGATCGCGTACTGGGCGGCGGGGGACGTGGCGGCGGCGGCGAAGCTGACTGCGGCGACAATTCTGGTCGCGGATCTGCCGGAGCGGCATTTGGGCTTGGCCTCGCCGACGACGAATACGGTCTGGCTGGACGCGGACGCGGGCGGCTGGGGCTGGGAAACGCACGCCGGCGGGGTCGATTTGGGGCGAGTGTTGGCGCACGAGTTCGGGCACCTGCTGGGCCTGGACGACCTGGACTCCGGCCGGCAAGCGGGCGCAGTGATGGCCGGCGAAATCTCGCTGGAGTCGCTCGGGATGTCGCTTGCGGCGATGGATCCAGGCGGGGACTTACTCGGCCCAGAGCGGTGTTTGCCCGGACGTCCGAGTCAGCAAGACTACGAGCGGGCCCTACTGGCGCTGCTGGACGACGGGGACGACGAAGTTCACGAGTTGCCATCCCGGGCCCGGATCGTGCCGGACCTGTTCGACCGGGCGCTCGAAAACCTCGGGTTCTGATGCCCGGCGGCCTCGGTGTGGCACGGCTCACTCGCCCACCGCCGAACAGCCAAGCCTTGGGAACGGACGCTGCCGGTGGGTGAGTTAGAACTGCTTGTTGCCCGGACTGCTTGCCCGGACTGCCTGCCTGGATTGACATGGGCCGCTACAGCCGGCAAAATCTATCTAGTTTGCCCATGTCACCGGAGATCGCCGTGGTTCCTCGTCCGATTCTGAGAATACTGGTTTTTGCCCTGCCGCTGCTGGTGTGCACGTTCGCGGTTGTGTTGGGCGTTTCGGCGCTGACCCAGGCGATGCAGGACGAAGTCGGGGCCCGCGTGCTGCGTTGGGTTGCGGTAGGGGTGCTGGTGCTGACCGTCATTGACATGTTACTGTTACTGGGCGTACTAGGGCTGCAGGCACTGCAGGACGACGATCACCCAGGTTCCCGCGGCGAGTGACGGGGGCACGGCTTCCCGACGAACATGCCTATCAAGTTTGCTTGTGAGCATTGCGGCGCACGCTTGAGCGTCAGCTCGCGCAAAGCCGGTGCGCAGGCGACATGTCCGAAATGCCAGCGGGTGTTGCAGATTCCCGTGTCCGATCGCGACCAGGGAGGGGGGCTGTCGGATGCCGCCCGGGCGACTCGCGGAGCAGCGCCGGCCACCGCCGGGGATGATTCCTTGGCCCAGTTCCTGGTCTACGATTCGGAGACGGAACTGGTCTACGCCAGCGACGACGACGAGACCGCTTCCCAGGCCGGATTCCGCGCGTCGCTGGACCCTCACAAGGTCGCCGTCCCGCGCAGCATCCTGGTCATGCAAGGCGCGCTGTTGGGGTTGGTCGCGCTGCTGGGTCTGTTGGTCGGGATCCTGCTCGGCCGCGGATGCGCGCCGGCGACGCCCACAGCCGACGAAACTCCGCAGCCTTGCCTGCTGACCGGCCTGGTCGCCATCGAGGACGCCCCAGGCGAGACTACCCCGGACGGCGGCGCTGCCGTCGTCATCGTGCCCCGCGACCTGCATCCCGAGCAGCAGGCGGCCATGCGCGGACTCCGTCCCCAGGATCCGCCACCCGACCCGGATCATACCGGTCTGCAGACGGTATACGGACTGGGGGGCGACTATGCCCGCACGGACGCCGCGGGCCGCTTCCAGCTGCGCGTCCCCAACCGGGGCCACTACTTCCTGCTGGTCATCTCGGCTCACGCCGGCCAGGACGACCGCGAGCAACCCAAGGCCACGCTGGCGCAGATCGGCCGTTTCTTTCAACTGGCGCCCAACCTGTTCGAAGGCCACGCGATCCGCTGGCAGGAAGAGGACGTCCAGCGGGACCGGCAGCTGAACATCGTCTTCCCACGCGTCCGGCCGTAGTGCTCAGGCGCCCTGACGTTGGCACCTGGACGGGTCACGCGCCCGCCCGCGCGGTCTCGACCTTCCCGGCCGCTTCCACCAGGGCCCGCAGCACGTCGGTCGTCGAGATGATGCCCACCAGACGCCGCTGGCTGTCGATCACCGGCAAGCGATGGACGTGCTGGTTCAGCATGGTCCGGGCGGCGGCCACCAGCAACTCGTCGGCACCGACGGAAACCACCTCTTCGGTCATCAAGTCCATGACGCTCTGGTCGCCGAAGTTCTCGCTCAGGTTCCGGATAAAGCCCGTCCACCAGACTTCGCTGTCGTGCCCGACGTCGTGGAAATCCTGGTCCAATTCGCGCGTCATGTCCACGAAATCGCGGCTGGACAGGATCCCCACACAGTGCCCGCGATGGTCCACGACCGGCAGCGCGGAGACTTTGTTCTCCAGCATCCGTTCCAGCGCGTCATGCACCGTGTCCTGCGAGTTGACGGTCACGACGTGCGTTTGCATCGCGTCCCTGACATGCCGTTGGAACAGTCGGAGCGGCATGATTGTGCTCCTTCTGATAGAGTTCTTGTCCGCGAAACTCAACCGGCAGTCGTTCCGCCGGCTTGCAAATGCCTGGCGAACCAGTCGCGCGTCCGCCGCCACATCTCCGGCGACAGGACGTGCTCGGTTCCCGCCTCGATAAAATGACTGCAGTGGTCCGCCGCGCCGGCCTCCTGGTACGCCTGGGCGATTCGGGCGAGCCCCGTGCGGACTTCCTGGATCGGGCTGCCGCCGTCGAGTTCCCCGAAGTTCAAATGCAGCGCCCGCGGAGCGATTAGGGCCGCGATGTCCGGCGTGTCCCCGAACGCGAACAGGCCGGGGATGAAGTTCGGAAAGCAGTGCAGCAGGTGCGTCCGGTGGATCGCGGCGTAGGTGGGCAGGCAACAGTTGCCGACCAGGCACTTCAGCCGCGGCTCCCAGGGCCCAACCAGCCAGGTGTGCGTCGAGCCCATGGAATGGCCGTAGCAGCCAAGCCGCTCGCGATCGACCTCGGGCCGCTGGCACAGATAGTCGACGGCCCGGCGCATGTCCAGGATGTTCTTCCACGCCATGCACCGGCCCGCCACGACGTAGCGCAGGAACTCGAACCGCTCGAAGTTGCCGCCCGGCAAGTGGGGACTCTGCCGCTCTTCGAAACACAACGCGTCCGGGCACAAGACCACATAGCCCTCGCGGACCAGCGCCAGACCCGTGTGGTGCATCGGATTGCCGGCCAAGCCGGCTGGTTCGCTCTTGCCCAAGTGCCACTCGCCGTTATGCTGGTGCCAGACCGCCACGGCGGGCGCGGGATGCTCCGCATCGACGCCGTCCGGTACCAACAGCAGCGCCGGTACGCCATCCCCGGGCTCGACTTCATACGATACGGACTCGATCCGATACCCGTCCTTGTGGATCGTCTCCCGCAGCACGGGCTTCAAGTCGCACGGTTCCGGCCAGGGCCCGCCCAGGCACTCCAGCAACTTGTCTCGAAAGTCCTTGGCGGCCAGCGGTGCCCTCGTTTCCTCAGCCTCGGCGCCGACCGCCGGTTGAG
>CAIYOB010001039.1 GCA_903927685.1 uncultured Planctomycetaceae bacterium | reverse complement strand
GTCGGCGGGGCCGATGTGTCACCGCCGTGGTTTCAAGCGTGGTTTCGGACGCGGTCTTGCGAGGGCTTCTGCGGCGGGGTATGTTCAAGTCGCGGTTCAGAGAGCCGCTGCGGTCGCCCTCGGCCGTACCCGCCGAAGAGTACCCTCCGACTTGGAAAGGCCACGCCCATGTCCCTCCGCTGTCTCGCGCTTCTGACGCTCCTGGTGTTGGCAAGCGGCGCCGCCTCGTTCGCTGGCGAGGGACCGGCGATTCCGCCGACGGTGTGGCCGGCCTTGGAGCAGGCCGCGGCCGCTGATGCCGGGAAGCGGCACGAGGCGTTCCTGGCCGTGAGCCGGGATGCCGCGGCCCCGCCCCAGGTTCGTGCTCTGGCGCTGATCGGCGCAGCCCGGACGGCGGACGCGCCGGACAAAGCGGCGGCCATTTGGGGGCAGCTGGCCGCCGACGCTGCGGCGCCGGTCGGCTATCGGGACGAGGCTCGGCGCCGGGTCGCCGCGGCCGCCAACGGCCCGACATGCCGCGTGGAACTGCCGTCGCTTCCCGAGCCCGCCGTCGTACTGCACGTCGCGCCGCAAGGCGCTGACAAGGCGGCCGGGACCGAAGCGGCCCCGCTGGCGACGCTGGGCGGCGCTCGCGACGCGATACGCAGACTGCGGGCGGATCGCGGCGGCACGCTGCCGGCGGGCGGGGTGCGGGTTGCCGTTCACGGCGGGTCGTATCCCATGGCCGACACGTTCGCCTTGACGGCGGAGGACTCCGGTTCCGCTGCGGCGCCGATCGTGTACCAGGCGTCGCCCGGCGAGTCACCGATCCTGGCCGGCGGGGTGCGCATCGCCGCGTGGCAGCCGGTCTCGGACGCCGCGATCCGGGAGCGACTTGCCGCCGCGGTTCGCGACCGCGTGCGCGAAGCTGATCTCGCCCAGTTGGGCGTCCGCGATTTCGGCGATGCGACCGACCTGCGCCGGGCGCCGGAACTGTTCATCGACGGCGTTCCGCAGACACTGGCCCGCTGGCCCGACGAGGGCTTTGTGGCCACGGGCGAGATCCTGGGCACGGAGACGTTCGCCGTCTGGGGCTCGATCCAGGGGTGCCGGGACGGCAAGTTCAAGTACGACGAGGAGCGGCCGAGCACGTGGACCGACGAACCCGACGTCCGGCTGTACGGCTACTGGTTCTGGGACTGGTACGAGGAGTACCAGAAAGTCGTCGGCATCGCCGCCGACGCCAAGACGTTCACGCTGGCCAAGCCCTACTCGCAGTACGGATATCGTCGTGGCCAGCGTTATCGGGCGGTGAACGTGCTCCGCGAACTGGATCGCCCCGGGGAATGGTACCTGGACCGCCGTAGCGGCAAGCTGTACTGGCTGCCGCCGGAGGGTGATGCCTGGACCCGGGCGGCGGCGACGGTCAGCGTGTTCGCCCGGCCCTTTGTCCAGTGGGAGAACGTCGAGCATGTCATCCTGGCCGGGCTGACGATCGAAGACGGCCGCGGCGACGGCATTCACGTCCGTGGCGGAGGCGACTGTGTGATCGCCGGCTGTACGCTGCGGCGGCTGGGCGGCGACGCCGTCGTGGTACAAGGCGGGCGGCGGCAGACGGTCTTCGGCTGTGACCTGCACACGCTGGGTTGCGGCGGTGCGCGCGTGGCGGGCGGCGACCGGACCACGCTCGAGCCCGGCGGTCACGTCGTCGAGAACTGTACCGTCGCGGACATCGCCCGGCTGAAGCGGACCTACGCCCCGGCGGTGCACCTGGACGGCTGCGGCAACCGGATCGCGCACAACCGCTTCGAACGGATTCCGTCGTCGGCGATGCGGATCGAGGGCAACGACCAGCTGATCGAGCTGAACGAGATCCGACACGTGGTCGAGGAGTCCGACGACCAGGGCGGCTTGGACATGTTCGGGAACCCGCTGTACCGGGGCGTGGTGATCCGCTGGAATCGCTGGAGCGACATCACCGGAGGCACGCATTGCGGGGCTGCGGGCGTGCGGCTGGACGACATGATCTCAGGCGTAACGGTCCACGGCAACGTCTTCGAGCGCTGCGGCGCGGTTCAGTTCGGCGGAGTCCAGATCCACGGCGGCAAGGAGAACGTCGTCGACAACAACCTGTTCGTCGATTGCTTCGCCGGGCTCAGCTTCTCCCGTTGGGGCGAGAAACGCTGGCGGGAGAGCAGCGCCCGATTCCTCGAGGACGCCGGCCGGGCTCCCTACGCAGCCCGCTATCCCGACTTGGCGCGGCTGAAGGAGACACCGGACGTCAATTGGGTGACGCGAAATATCTATGTCCGTTGCGGCAGCATCTTCCTGCGGGACGGCGGCATCCAACAAGCGGCGTTGAACGCGGCGCTGGACGGGCCGTTTGACCCGCGCGTCATGGCGGACGCCGCGGCGATCGCGCAGAATCCGCGGCTGGCTGCCATTCTGGCGGCCCCGCTGCCGCTGGACGAGATCGGCCCGTACGCTCACCCCTGGCGGGCGGCGGGCCGTTAGGCTGTGTTCACTGCGAACTGTCGGGGTGCCCGGGGGCGAATGCAGCGAACCCCCAGCGGCCCCTATCCAACCCCTCTACGAAGGAGACAACACGATGAGTCACCGGCACCTGTTTCTGTCCGCCGCTTGGGTCGCGATCCTGTGGGTTTCGTCAGTTCCGTCCGCCGGCGCGGCGGAAGCTTCCCCGGCCACGCCGTCCGCGGAACTGCAGCAGTTCCGCGAACAGTTCGTCAAGGACTTTAAGCGGATCGGGTTGAACACGGCGCCGGGGGACGCGGCCTTCCTGCGGATCATGGTCGAAAGCTGCCGGGCCCAGCGCGGCGTGGAAGTCGGCACGGCCACGGGGTACGGGGCGATATTAATGGGCTTGGGTTTCGAGCGGAACGGAGGGCACCTGACCACGATTGACATCGATCCCAAGATGGTGGCGGCAGCCCG
>CAIYOB010001038.1 GCA_903927685.1 uncultured Planctomycetaceae bacterium | reverse complement strand
CGGCGGTGATCGAGTTGTCCGAGTCGTATTGGTTGGGAAACAGGCATTTCTCCGAGCCGTCCGCCTGCTTGTACAGCAGATACAGATAGCCGCTCTTTTCCGACTCGACGGATACCTCCATCAACTGGCCTTCTTCGTAGATCCCGTCCGGCCGATCGAGGTTCACGCGGACCAGGAAGGCCGGTTGCTGGTTCTGGACGG
This sequence comes from uncultured Planctomycetaceae bacterium, assembly GCA_903927685.1. Next base: position 3,169 of record CAIYOB010001038.1, on the reverse strand, counting down.
CCGGCTCGACGTTCACGCCCCGCGCGGACTTCAGAAATGAGTCGGCCGGCAGCGTCTTGCCCGGCAGAGGTTCGATGATGTCGGCCCGGGCGGCCTGTGGCAGGACGAACAACACACTCACTGCCAGCCAACGATTCAGCGTCTTCATTTGTCAATCTCCTTGCGTCTGAAAAAGTTATCCCGCGATCCCCATTAGTGCGAATTAGCGAGAATTAGGGTTCGGTTGCCTGGTTCCGGCTCGGCGCGTCTATGTACACTGTGGTCATATCCTGGGCGAACGGACCCAACAGTTCCTGGGGTTCGCGACAACCGATCTGTTCGGCTGTCAGTTCCTGCTGGTCCGTGAGCAGTTCCTTGATCTGTTGACGTTGAGTTGGATGCCAGCGAAACGGGGCAGCCTGGCTCTGCGTTTGTTGTCCCGGCTCGGCGGACTGCAGCAGTTCCAGCGAACCGGAGAACGCCAGCGGGCGAGAAGTCACCACGGCCTTGATCCGTAACATCCCTGCCGGGCCAGCAACGGGAAACCCGCCCGCGGCGTTGGTCGGCCGGATCTCGACCAGCTTGCCACCGGGAATACGGTTATCTTCGCCTGCGGTCGGGAACAACAGCGCCGGATTGCCGCGGGAGTCCACTTGCAGCAGATACAGGTAGCCGGGCTTGTCGCTGGTCACGCGGACGAAGAACGTTTCGCCCGGCTTGTAGCTGGCCCCGTCAAAACGGTCGAGCGTCGCGTCAAACGCGAACGACGAGGTCTGGTTGACCACCAGCGCGGCCAACTCCAGCGGCGAAAGGACCACGGGTTGGGTCGCCTGGCCCGCAGGAGCGACGGCCGGCTTGGGGCTTGGTTTCGGTTTCTTCGCTCCCGGCCGAGTCGGTTTTGGCGGATGGTCCGGTTGGGCCTCGGGCGGCACGCTCGGCGGAGTCGGCGAGGTTGACGGTTTCGGCGGCGGGGAAACCGGCGGCCCGGCCGGCGGCGTCGCCTGTCTCTCGGCGACCAGCTGCTGCACCTTGGGGTATTGAACCTCCGGATTGGCGGCCACCGCCTGGTACGGATACCAGGCAAAGTCGGGATGGTCTTTTTGGCTCGGCCCGATCCATTGCCCGCTGCCCATGACGACGTTGCCATTCCGCATCTGGAAACGGAATTCGCAAGTCTCCTTGCGGACCTTGGTGCCCCGGTAGGCGGGCGGCACCCCGTCGTCCGCCATCAGCAGGGTCAAGGAGCCGCGGTACGCGCTGGGCGCAGGTCTCCCGACCCCGTCGTCCGGCCGGTAGCTGATCTGGTATTCGTACACCGGATAGTTCCAGACTTCTTCCTTGGCCTCGACGTCCAGCACCAATGGCACGCCCTGCTGGCCCAGGTGCAGTTTCAGCAGCCTCCACAGCAGGTCGGGCCGCAGGTCTTGCGGATCTTCGCTGCCCTCGCCGTCGCCAAAGCGGGCGCCCCAGCTATTGGCCAAGTCCTCGGTGTGACAGGCGGTCAGCAGGCCCTTCTGGTCGCCGATGTCCAGGCTGACGCGTGCCGAACCGGCCGCGGCGGTCCGGTTGCCTCGGGGTTCGGATTCCAGCATCGAGGCGGCGGACCAGGCGTGGCAGTACCCGAACCAGTCCGGGACGTCGGGACCGGGCGGATTGTTCGCGCGTTCCCAGGCCGCGGCTTGGTGGCCAGTCAACCGGTCGTACTTGCCCAACGGGACCAGCAGCTGGCCGTCGCGGATCGGCCACCAGTAGCCGGACCAAGGCGTGACTTCGGCCGCGGCCTTTTCCAGGCCGTCGGATGCGACCAGCGATTTGGTCCCATCGTAGGATGGCTCTCCCGAGCCATCCCCGATCGCCGCACCATCACCCGCTCCTGGACGGCTCGGGAGAGCCATCCTGCGTTCGTCCACCAGCCGCATCTGCGTCACCCCGTTGTCAGCGTAGATCGGCCACGGCGAATCCTGCCGCCAGATCTGGCGGACGGTCTGGTCCGGCGTGGTCAGTTTGACCTCGACCAGCGGATCGTCCCCCAGGCTCTTGATTTGCGGATCGTCCAGGATGCCTTTCAGCCCGTCGGCGGTCGGTTGGGCGAGTTCCTGCCGGACCTCGGTGGTAAAGCCCACTTCGCCGACCGCCTTGATCCCGCCGGGGCCGGAGACCGTTTCGTATTCGAACGCCCCGACCGCCTTGAGGCCGCTTTCTGGAAACTGCGGCAAGGCGATCGGCAGCACGGACAGCGGCCCCACGACCGGCGCGGCTTGAGCGCCCATCGGGTAGCTTTCCGTCACCGTCTTGTAGCCCCGCGGCGTGCGAAGCTGGGTTTCGATCTGCCGGATGGCCGCCGCGGCCTGGTCCACCCAGATCGTCGTCTTCGGCTCCGGCAAAACTTGCTCGGCCTGTTGCGGCCGGACGGCGATCCGCCAGCACGGCTTGCCTTGCACCGGTTCCACCGCCTCGATGTCAAACTGCCAGCGGGCCGTGACGGATTGCTGCCGGGGCAGGGCCGTCTGCTGCTGGCGGGATTGCGTTTGGACCGTCCACTGCTGGCCGAGTTGCCACTGCGGCCGGAATTTTTCCATCTGACGCGGTTCGTCCGCCGCAGGGGCCAGCGAGGCCCAGCACGCCGGGACGAAAAACAGCCAAAATCGCAGCCCGTTCATCGCATACGCTCCTTATCGTTAGCCAAAGTTGGTTGCTCCCGGCACGAAGACGCGCGGCGGAGCCAAGAATTGCGCGCCGCGACTGAACAATCGGGTAACCTCGTCGAACACATAACGCTCGTCGAACGGCACGTTGTGCTTGCGGAGCAATCCCAAATACTCGTCCTCGAACTTCCACACGCCATGATGCTGCTCCTGGGTCGCGATGTACTGCCGAACCCTTGCCGCCTGGGATTCGCTGACCGAAAACGCCGCGTAGCCCTCCTGCCATTCAAAGTACGACACGTCGTCGCGGTCCCGAAGCCAGCGGGAGGAATTCGTCTTGATCAGACGCAGCATGTCCGAGACCGCGATCGTCGGCGGCAGTTTCGCCAGCAAATGGACGTGATTCGCCATGCCGTCGGCCGCCAAGAGAATCCCGTGGGAATCCCGAATGATCCCGCCCATGTAGGCGTACAGGTCGTCCTGCCACGCGGGCTTGATCAACGGCTTCCGGTATTTGGTGCTGTACACGATGTGGAACAGGAGGT
>CAIYOB010001037.1 GCA_903927685.1 uncultured Planctomycetaceae bacterium | reverse complement strand
GGATCGTCTCCCGCAGCACGGGCTTCAAGTCGCACGGTTCCGGCCAGGGCCCGCCCAGGCACTCCAGCAACTTGTCTCGAAAGTCCTTGGCGGCCAGCGGTGCCCTCGTTTCCTCAGCCTCGGCGCCGACCGCCGGTTGAGTCGCCAGAATCAGCGCGGCTCCGGCGGCCGATTGCACCAGAAAATCGCGGCGTCCCAGTCCCTCGGCGGGTGTCGATTCATGCTCAGGCATTGCGGTTGCTCCTGGTTTCTCTGCCTCCTGTATTCTAACGCGCTACGACCGCTGACGAAAGCACGGCCGTTGCGCTCCGTGTCACCGCGATCCTGACGGGCGTCGCGCTCAGAGCCTCCGTGGCTGTGGTCGAGTGCAGCGAGCCCACAGTCCGCGAGGACTCTGGGGGCTCGCTGCGCTCGACCCCGGCCATCCTTCCCTGGCTTCTTCGAACGACCGCCGACGGGTCATCCCCGCGCGTCCAGCTCTTCCCACCGCTGGAAGGCCGCGGCGAGTTGCTCCTCCAGGGTCTGGAGCAGGGCGGCGTCGCGGGCGACGGCGGGGCCGGGCCGCTTGTAGAACTCGGGAGTCGCCATGGCTTGATGGAGCGCGGCGATTTCGGCTTCCAGCTGTTCCAGCTTGGCCGGCAGCGCGGCGAGTTCCTGCTGCTCTTTGTAGCTGAGACGGACCTTGCCCGCCGGCGGCGGCGGGCCGGTGGCGGCGCCGGTTTTCGCCGGCGTGTCGGAACGTCGGGAGGTGCCGGCGGCGGTTTCGCCAGCCGTGCGCGGCGCGGCCGGCGGCCGCTGCCGCAACCAATCGTCGTAGCCGCCGACGTACTCGCGCACGCCGTCCGCCTCGAACACGACCGTGCTGGTGACCACGTTGTTCAGGAACGCCCGGTCGTGGCTGACCAGCAGCACGGTGCCCGGGTAGCCGACCAGCATGTCCTCCAACAGTTCCAGCGTTTCCGTGTCCAAATCGTTGGTCGGCTCGTCCAGCACGACGACGTTTGCGGGCTTGGCCAACAGCCGGGCCAGCAGCACCCGGTTGCGTTCGCCGCCGGACAGGAACCGGACCGGCGTCCGCGCCCGCTCGGGCGTAAAGAGGAAGTCCTGCAGGTATCCCAGGACGTGCTGGGGCTGCCCGCCGACCAGGACCGTGTCGTAGCCGTCGCCGACGTTCTCCTGGACCGTCTTGTCTTCGTCCAGTTGCATCCGCAACTGGTCAAAGTAGGCGATCTGCAGGTTCGTGCCCAGGCGGATCGTGCCCTGCGTCGGCGCCAATTGGCCCAACAGCACACGGAGCAACGTCGTCTTGCCGGCGCCGTTGGGGCCGATGATTCCGATCTTGTCGCCCCGCATGATCGTGGTCGAGAAATCGCGGATGATCTCGCGCTCGCCGTAAGCAAAGCGGATCTTCTCCGCTTGTGCCACCAGCGTGCCGCTCCGCTGCTGCTGGTGCAGTTGCATCCGCACCTGGCCGGGGCTGGTCTGCCGCTGCTGCCGCTCGCGCCGCATCCGTTCCAGCGCCCGGACGCGGCCTTCGTTCCGCGTCCGGCGAGCTTCGATACCCTTGCGGATCCAGACTTCCTCTTGCGCCAGCCGCTTGTCGAACAACGCGTTCTGCTTGTCCTCGGCGGCCAGCGCCAGTTCCTTGCGGTGCAGGAACGTGTCGTAGTCGCAGGACCAGTCGAACAGCTGGCCGCGGTCCAGTTCCAGGATCCGGCTGGCCAGCTTGCGGAGGAACGCCCGGTCGTGCGTCACGAAGATCAGGGTCGCGACCCAGTCGCCCAGAAACTGTTCCAGCCACTCGATGGCCTCGATGTCCAGGTGGTTGGTCGGCTCGTCCAGCAGCAGCAGATCCGGCTGCGCGACCAGGGCTCGGGCCAACAGGACGCGGCGCTTCAGGCCTGACGACAGCGACTCGAACGGCACGTTGCCGTCCAGCTGCATGCGGGCCAGGATCTGATCGACCCGCAGGGCGTCCTGCCAGTGTGTTTCCGGGTCCGGCTCGCCGGCCGGCAGCCCGCTTTCGACGACGTGCCGCGAGCGGCCCGTCAGCCCCAGTGGCACTTCCTGCGGGAGCAGGCTGACCCGCGTCCCCGGCGCGAACACGACAGCGCCGCCGTCCGGCTCGACGTCGCCCGTCAAGATCCGCAGCAGGGTCGACTTGCCGGCCCCGTTGCGCCCCAGCAGCCCGATCCGCTGGCCCGCGTCGATCTGGCAGCTGATCCTGTCCAGCAACAGCGGACCGCGGTAACCGATGGTGAGTTCGTGCAGGGAGACTAACGGCATGGAGACGTGGCCTTCGGAGTGATCCCGGGAGCGGGCCTTCAGCGAGGGCCGTGCCCTGTTGCGATTTCAGAGCGGTTTGATGCGGAGGTTGCGGAACTCGACCAGGCTCCCGTGGCCCAGGAAGCCCAGCGGGCCGTGGGTCCGCCGGGCCAGAGCGTCGCCGCCCGGCACCGTGGCCAAGTCCACGTCGACGATCACCACGTCGTTCACGGTGACGGTCCAGTGGCTGCCCTGGCACCGGATCTCTTCGCTGTTCCATTCACCAGCCGGCTTGGTGTGGCCGCGCTGCGCCGGCACGGTACAGTAGATCGAGCCGTGGTACTGGCACGGCTTGATGTCCCGGTGCTTGGCCGCGTAGTCGTCCAGGATCTGGATCTCGTGGCCCCGGACCGAGACGCCGTTGTTGCCGCCCGGTTCCAACTTGAACTCGAACCGGAAAACGAAATCGCCAAACTCCTTGACCGTGAGCAGATTCCCGCCTCCCTGCTTCTGGCAGACCAGCAGCCCGTTGTCGGCGACGTACCCCGTTGTGGAACCACGCCAGCCGTCCAGGGAATGGCCATCGAAGATGCTGACAAAGCCTTCGTCCATTTCCTGCTGAGACAGATTCGACATCCCACGCGACGCGGAAGTGTCTTCGCCGCCAGGCACACCGCTGGCCACAGACCAGACCATCAGCGCAACTTTCCAGAAACGCATCTGCCAATCCTCCCAAGTTGGGTCCAGCAGTCGATTAGAGCCCCAGCACGTCGTTCATGGTGTACAGGCCCGGCGCGCGGCCGGCGAGGAACTTGGCGGCGGCAAAGGCGCCTTGGACATAGCAGTCGCGGTTGGTGGCGCGGACGGTCAGCTCGACGCTCTCGCCCAACAGGCCGAACAGGATGGTGTGCTCGCCCGGATTGTCGCCGGCGCGGACGGCGTGATAGCCGATTTCGTTTCGCGGCCGCTCGCCCAGCACGCCTTCCCGGCCGTGGACTTGGCTGGTCAGGCCCAACTCGGCGGCGATCAGTTCCCCGAACCGCAAGGCCGTGCCGCTGGGCGAGTCCTTCTTGAAGCGATGATGCCGCTCGATGATCTCGACATCCACGCTGCTCGAGGCGCTCTTCAGCGCGTTGGCGGCGAGCGTAGCCAACTTCATCGTCAGGTTCACGGCCAGGCTCATGCTGGGCGCCCAGACGATCGGGATTTGCGCGGACGCGGCCCGCAATTCCTGCTTCTGCTCGTCCTCCAAGCCCGTCGTGGCCATGACCAGCGGCAGCTGGCGCCGCCGGCAGACCTCGATCGCCGACGCCGCCCCGGCGGGCAGCGAGAAATCGATCAGCACGTCGGCGTCGGTATCCAGGGTCGCCGTCAGCGGAACGCCTAGCGCGGGCACGCCGGCCAGCGTGCCGGCGTCCTGGCCCAGCGCCGGATGCCCGGCGCAGTCGAGCGCGGCGACAATCTGCAACTCGTGATCGGCACTGCCCAAGGCAACCAGCCGGCGGCCCATGCGGCCGGCGGCTCCGTGGATGGCGATGCGTGTCTTGGTCATGGTCATCGTCAACTGTGCTGCTGGATGGCTTGAATGATCTGGCCCAAGTCGTTGGGCACGGCGATGGCATGATTGGCAAACGCCGCCCGCTCGACGCCGCGGCTGCCCAATACCTTTTGGAAATGCTCCGGGTCCGACGTGTGGTACGCCACCGTGGCTGTGGGGTCTTTCAACTGGTGGCCGGTCAAGATGCAGACCACGCGCTCGTCCGCACCGATGACGCCTTCGCGGACCAGCTGGCGGGCGCCGGCCACGCTCGCGGCACTCGCCGGTTCGCAGCCGAAGCCGCCTGCGCCGACCTGGGCCTTGGCGTCCAAAATGTCCTGGTCGGTGACCTTGCGGACAACGCCGTCGCAGACCTCCAGAGCCCGGATGCACTTGCGCAGGTTGACCGGCCGGTTGATCTCGATCGCACTGGCGATCGTGTCCGCTTTCTTGTGCCGGGCGTCCAAGTCGCGGTAATAGTCGTCGACCAGCTGCGAGTCGACTTGGCCGCCATTCCACCGCAGTCCGCGGCGATCGTACAATTCGTACAGCGTATCCGCTCCCGCGGCGTTGATCACGGCCAGACGTGGCACACGCTGAATCAATCCCAGCTTGGCCAGCTCGGCGAACGCCTTGCCAAACGCGCTCGAGTTCCCCAGGTTGCCGCCCGGCACGACGATCCAGTCAGGGACCTGCCAGCGGAGCGCTTCGAGCACCCGGAACATGATCGTCTTCTGGCCTTCCAGCCGGAACGGATTGACGCTGTTGACCAGGTAGATGCCCAGGTCCCGCGAGACTTCCTGGACCCGAGCCATGGCGTCATCAAAGTCGCCTTGGATCTGGACCGTCAGGGCGCCGTATTCGAGCGCCTGGGACAGCTTGCCGTACGAGATCTTGCCCGAGCCGATGAAGATCACCGCTTTCATCAGCCGCGTCACGGCGCTGTACATGGCCAGCGAAGCGCTGGTATTGCCGGTCGAGGCACAGGCAGCCCGCGTCGCGCCGGTCAGCCGGGCGTGCGTAAAGGCGGCCGACATGCCGTTGTCCTTGAAGCTGCCCGACGGGTTCATGCCCTCGTACTGCAGGTGCAACCGCCCCGGGACCAGGCCGACATACGCGCCCACGCCGTCCGACTGCTGCAGCAGCGTCTGGCCTTCGCCGACCGTGACCAGCGATGCGGTGCTAGCATACGGCAGCAACTCGTGAAACCGCCACACGCCGCTGAACCGCGTCGGCACGCGGCGCTGGCCCCAGTACTGCTCGAAATCCTGCAGGCTGGACGGGGGCTGCAAGCGGTCCCAGTCATACTCGACGTCCAACAAGTCGCCGCAGCGCCCACAGGCAACGCGGACTTCGGCGACGTCGTAAGTGGCGCCGCAGGCAGGGGAAATACACTTCTGGAAAGCTGGTTGTGTTGACACGGGCGTAGTGTAAGCGAGGAAAGAAGGAAACTCAAGGTACGTCTGAGCCTGGCCTCGACCGGCAAACCGATCTTGACCAAAAAATTGTAATTCAGCAAAATGACCGCACATTCATCAAAATGTTCGAGTAATTCAACTTCATCCATTCGCCGAGTCCGACCGCGGGCTGTCGGAGGGCGGGTGTTGAAAGCGAGATCACGGTGCCCAGGTTGACGGAGCGACGCAAAGCGGCCGTGGATGCGGCGATGCGGGACGGGTTGTTCGAGGCGGCGGTGGCCGTCATCGCCCAGCACGGCAGCGCCGGCTTGACGATGGAGCGGCTGGCCATCGCCGCCCGCGTGGCCAAGGGCAGCGTCTACAACTATTTCCGCAGCAAGCGGGGCCTGCTGCAGTTCGTCTATCAGAAGGCGTATGAGCCGATCAGCGTGCAGATGCACGAGATCGCGGCCAGTCAGCAGTCGGCGCGCGGCAAGCTGGAGGCGATGGCTCGGATGTACTTCGAGCACGTCAACCAGGAACGGCAGTTGTTCGACTTCCTGTTGAACGACGCCTCGGTTCGCGGCCTGCTGAAGACCGAGCAGGACAGCCTGCGGGCCCGGGTCATTGGCGTATTGGCGGGGATTATCGAACAAGGTGTGGCAGCCGGCGAATTCCGGCCGCTGGACGCCAAGCGGGTGGCGGAGATGGTCTTGGGCGCGATCCGCCAATTGGCGGAGTGCGAGTTGGCCGGCAACGAGCCGCAGCCCGCCGAGGAAATCGTCGGCGTACTGGCGCCGGTGTTTATGGATGGAATGTTGAAAGCACGTTGAGGCAGAGTGGTTTTGGGCGACGGATGGGACATCCGTCCCAGGCAAGAAGCGGCCGTGCCGCGTCAGGGAGGTAGAGCATGTTGGTGTTATCGCGGAAGTGTGGCGAGACGATCGTGATCGACGAGCGGATCCGGGTCACCGTCGAGTCGGTGCAGGGCGGCCGTGTGCGGTTGTCGATCGAAGCGCCGGAGAGCGTACAGGTTGATCGCGAAGAGATCTGGACGCGCAAGCGACTGGGCATCGCCCCGCGGCGGGAAGCGGCCGAGTGCGAGACGGGCTGCTGGGCGGAAGCGAATTGAGGCGCGCGGCGGCACGCGTTTCACCCTCCCGCACGCGGGCGCGGGAGGAATGATCCCTCCCCGGCCGCCGCTGCCGCGCCGGTCTCCCGCAAGCGGGCCGGTGAACGTTTTCTTGTCATTGCAGATCGAGTCCATCGCTCGCCAGGTGGCGACGAGATTCCGAAGGCACCTGCAGGAGGATCCAGTCGGTCCGCGGCCAATCCGAAGAGGGCATCCTCGACCGCCCGCGAAGCCCGCGAGCGAGGTGCGGCGCTGAGGTTGCGTGCCCAGTAGGCCAGTCCAACCGTCTTGTCGGCCTCGGGCACCAGCCGCTCGAACGTCGGAATGTACCGCACGTCATTTTGCCAGCTCGTCAGGAGCTCCAGAGCCCGTTTTCGAGATGGGCCTGCGGGGACGATCTTGTCGACCTCGTGCAGCGCCTCCTGCGGTGAACTATCGGCGGCCTCCGTCGCCAGCGGTCGCGCCGTCGCGGCTACGCGCCACGGCTCCTCGGCTTGGCCGGTGGGCTCCGGCAGCCCAAAGTCCTTGACAGCGCGGCTGGCAAAGAAGTCGAAACGCCCCTCCTGCCGGAGATGGTTAGACTCCCCGGCTTCGCCGGCCAGCACCTGGAGCATCCGGGCGTCATTGACCAAGGTCCCTCGCGCCGTTCCCGGGGTTAGCTCCTTCCAGGCATCCTTTGGCTGGTCGAACCACTCCCTGGCGTAGGCCGGCAACTCATAGACCATCTCGGCCTCGTGTTCGCGGGGGATGTAGACGCCAAAGTCCCTCAATGCCTCCAGCAATCCCCGTTCCCACACCGCCTCAGCCTCCAGCTCGAAAGGCTTGAACCAGGTGATCGCCTGGCGCGCCACGGGCAACCAAACCACGCGCGGCGCCCGAGGCGTGCGGTAGAAGCGGTCCCGGACGACCAGTTCGTGTGCCGCACTGTCAGCTCACAAGTCAATTGCCCGCCTCCGCGGCCGACCGCAGCAGATCGAGCCACTGCTGATCGGGGTCCAACCAGAGCAGCAAGGGCGGTACCGTCGTCTTGCGGTCCAGGATCTCCCGGACCTCCCCGATCAACCAGGAGCGGAAGTTGGAATCCATGTTATGCGCACCTCGCAAGCATTCATAACCCTTTGCGTGGATATGTGTTCGGATTTTATGAGCGGTGGATATGCGCTCGTTTCGCGCATAACCGGTCAGTCCTTCGGGACGAGTTTCGTCCCCATCACGTAATGTGCTGATTTGCGTTCACCGACCTGCACCAGGAACTCCGCCTCCATCAAACGCCCCAACTCGTGGCGAGCCGTGTTACGTGTTACGCCCATCAGTTCTCGGTAGTCGGTATTCGTGAGGCGGTCGTGGGTTTGGAAGAAAGTCTGGAGTTTCGGCAGACGCTGCTCCAGCCACGCGGTGGCTTTTTGCATGGCGGGAGCCGGCAGGTAGACTGCCCCGCGTCCGACGGTTGTGGCCGGGGACAGCACGCCCTGGGCCACCAATTCCTGGATCTCGCGGTAAGCCTGATCGCGATCCAAGCCGTTGACCGTCCGATAATCCTCGTTGGTGAGGCCGTCCGGAAACGCCAACAGGGCTCGCTTCTGGGCCTTCGTCACGTCCAGTTGCGAGACCACGCCCTGCCACTCGGCAGTGGGGCCGGTGAAAGCAGGCTGATTGTAGAGCACCAACTCGAATTGGGATGCCGCGATTGTTAGTCTTGGCTGCTTCAACAACGACGATTCCATCTCCTGGTAGATTCGCGGCACGCCTTCGCCTTCGTCTCGCATGATCCCGACCTCCGCCAGGACGCGGACGACGAGCGGATTGCGGCTGGCGTGGACGCGCTGGCGGTCACGCAATTGATCGACCGTGACGGGTGGGACAACGTCGCCGGGGCTGAGCACTTCCATGCGATCGTCGAAGAACCAGACTTCGATCTCCCGGCCGTGGTCGTTGTAGTCGCGATGGGCGAACGCGTTAACGATTGCCTCCTGCCAGGCGAATTCGGGATATTCGGGCATTTCCCGAAAGAAGAGGTCGTGCAGCTTCTCGGATTTCTTGATTTGGCTGGCGGCCAGTTGATGGGCCTCCGGGATCGCCAGAGCCAGCGGCGGTTCAATCAGGGGGCGCAGCTGGGTGACGTTGCGGTCTCGACCGTGCCTACGTTCGGTGCCAGCCACGCGGAACATGCGGAGCCCAGCCCGGGGGTGCCAGCGGGCGAAAGGACGCTTTCCAAAGAGGAGGAGGGCCGCGTTGGTGATCGCAAAACCGCCGGCGCGAGGCACGATCAAACCAAGTTCCTGCAGGGTGTCTTCGGGAGCACGGTCCCGGTAGACCGACCGGCGCAGGAAGTCACCTGCCAACGCCAAGTCCAGGTTGTCGAGCGATGCGTCGAAATTGAACCGGCACTCGTAGCCCACCGTGCGGTAGGCCTGCTTGCGCTGGTTGATCACCTCCTGGGGTTCTTGTCGAACCTGATCGCCCACGCGGTACGGGAATCCGTCGCCCTCGACCATCACCGCTTCCGGCTCCAGGGCCACCTGGAGCACGATGATTTCGTTCCCGGCCAGGCTGATGCGCTGGTGCCGGATCGCCACGGCCGGGCGGAGCCGGCGCTGGGGCACGGCCAGGAACTCGGTGATTGCCTCATCGGGATACCCATGACCTGACAGGGTCCCGTCGTTGTCCACGCCGAGCACGAGCGTGCCGCCATCGGCATTGGCAAACGCCGCCACGTACTCGGCGATCTTGTCGCGGACGGTGCGGCGTTCGAGGACCTTCCGCGTGCCGCCGGACAGGTCCCAGAGCGACTTGAACTCCAGGAACTGGCCCTCGTCCTGCTGGAGCAACTCGCGGAGTTCGGTTTCGGTGAAGAGTTGTTTCATGGTGCCTTCCCGCCAGCCCGCCGCATCGTCACAAACCCGCCCCTCTCGCCATGAGGAGCATTTCGCCGAGCATCGCTTTCAGGTAGGGACACTTTCCCACAACCACATCCGGGGTGAGTTTTCCAAACAGTTGTTTTCCGTAGGTCGTCTTCTTGTAGTTCTTCCGCGTGCAGGAAAGATATAGCCGGTTCAAGAGCTTCGCGGGTGGTTCGTCGAAGTCAACCCTTTCGGGGACGGCGGTGGCTTTCGGAAGTGCGTCCCGAACCGCGCGAGGCAAGGCGTCCGGTTGTCCGAGAATCCAGGCCTCAAACTCGTGAACGGCGAAGAACATGCGGAACTTCTCGCGGTTGACCTGCTCTTGGAAGTGCTGCACACCCCAGTCGTACCGTTCCTTCACCGTGGAAAGCTGCGGCGGATAGATGTCGAGCCCGTAAAGATCTAGCAGACCGACGACGCCAATGATCTCGGCGGCCTCGGGGGCGTCCAAGTAGTCTTGCGCCTTGGTGACAATCTTCCGAACAAGCTGGCTGTTGCCGTGGAAGTTCACGACCTTCACCCCTGCCGGTTGCTTCAGTTGCGGGTCAAGCCAACGCTTCAAGAAGTCGGCGATTGCGAGTTTCTCCGCATCGCCCTCGACCAGTAGGATGAACTTCATGACATCGCCTCCAATTCCTTCGACCGGTATAGCTCACCCAGGGTGTACTTCTTCAGCCAGTAGGCGAGGCGATCGCCGGCGAGCACGCGAAGCACCGTCTGCCCATCCCTCCATTCCACAACGGTCGTTGTCGGTGGCTCGTCACGGAAGGCGTCCAGGAGTTCTGGAGAGTGCGTTGTCAGGATGACCTGTGTACGTTGAGCGGCGTGCCGTGCATATTCCGCAACGATCGGCATCATCGAGGGATGCAAGCCGGTCTCGGGTTCGTCGATGGCGATCAATGCGGGCGGTGACGGATTCGCGAAAACGGCCAAGAGGAACAGGAAGCGAAGCGTTCCATCGGACAGGTCCGCCGCCGACTGCTCGCGCTGCAGACTCTTCCAACGCACGCGTAGTTGCACTCGCTGGTCCGCTGCCGGGGGAAACACGAGTTCCTCGAAGTCATCGCTGTACGCGGCTCGCATCGCCGTATTCAACTCTTCCTTGAACCCGCGATCTCCCGTGTACAGCGTGTGCAGGACCGAAATGAGGTTCTGGCCGTCGGGCTGCATCCGGGTTTCCGCTCGCGCCACCGTTGCTTGGCGAATTGTCGCCTCCCGGTGAGTGTGAAAACCCTGATAGATGGCCCAGGAAGCGAGTTCATCGCGGAAGTCTGCCGCAAAGCGGTTAGGGGCGAATGGACCGCCCACGGCTGCCAGCAACGGCTCTTCCTCTGAGACTGAATCGGCAGGAGCTACGAAAGAAGGTGCTTCTTGTTGCGAGGCGGTCGGTGGCGTCGTCGTCGTGGTCGTGGAGGGTTCAGGCGTCACAAATCGCTGCTCCTCGATCGAGTAGATGACCGCGTGCCGCGGGTCACGTTCGAGGAGCTTGAACGGCTGGTCCATCAAGCCTTGTTCGACCTTGTAGAAGTTGCCGAGAATCTCGGTGCCGATTCGGTAGGCGCTCGATTTTCCCAGACGTTCCAAACTAAGATCGTACGTGAGAGCATCCCGCGCTTCGTCGCGGTACGGCGCGAGGGGAGACATCTTCGCGCGAACGCGTACTTGCTCAGCCCTTCCGTCCCACAGGAGCGGTTCCATCCCTCCTTCCCTTTGGACATACTTGCCCAGGCAGCCTCTAGCACCCTGGGTGAGCATCTCAAGGACGCTCAACAGGTTGGATTTGCCGCTTCCGTTGGGGCCGATGACCACATTTAGGTCGCCCGGCGTCCAAACCTGACTCTTAAGTGATCGACACCCTTGGATTTCCAGTCTCAAAATCTTCATTCTCGTTCTCCTTGGATGGGCCACCAGCCGGGATGGGGAAGTGTACCCTCGCGGCACCAGCGGCGTTCGTCGGCACGCCACTCGGCCCGGTCGGCGATGGCCTTGTCGAGGTCCTTCTTGGCCAACACATCGGCGGCCAGCACGCCGGCCTTCTGCAACGGCGCGATGTTCACGCGGACGCCATCGTTGTTTTCGTTGATCTCACGCCGCAACGGGGCGAGCACCACCTCGTCGAGGCGATTCCACCAACACTGATTTGCATATTCCACAGCGCTGGCAGTCAGAGAAGTAGTGTTCTGGCAAATAACGGTCGCCAGGGAAGGCGGCGGGGGATCATCCGGCGATGACCACTCGGCGGGCAAAACACGGTTGCAATGATAATCCAAGTGGAGAAACGCCTGGTCGATCCAGCCTGGCAAGCCCTCGTGGACAACGGCAGCCTCAGCCGCGGTCTTCCACCCGGGCGGCGGCCCGGCCAGATTCCGTCCGCTGTACGGGCCCGTATCGCGGATGATTGTGCTGGTTTGATGTTTGGTCGTCACGATGATTTTCGATTCGCTGAAGCCCTCCCCCAACCGAGCGGGACCATTGGCAGTTCACTTCGGCTTCTTCGGCCGGCTCCAGCCGGTCGGGTACTTCCCAGACTTCTCGATCCGACGCAGCAACTCCTCCAGATCGGCCTTCTTGAACAGCCGATAGCCGCTGATGGGGTTGCGGTAAACGGGGATCTTGGCGTCGCGATGCCAGTTTCTCAACGTGTTGGGCGAAACACGAAGAAACCGGGCCGCCTGGTTGATCGTGACAAACTCGTCCAACTTGACCATGTCTTACCCTCCGAAGATGGGCGTCCCGCGGAAGCGTGGCCACCAAGGTTACCAAGATTTCTGCGCAGGCAACAGTAGGTCCCCGGACTGAACTGTCCCCGGACTGTACAGCGGCCGAACTGTGGGCCATCATGCGGCACCAGATCTCCCCGGCTTCAGGGCAAGAGGGAGAGATTAGGTGAAAGAATGGGTGACAGATCAAGGTTTTGGGGCTGGGTCCAGCCGACCGGGCCCAACTGGCCAGGTTCACTCCAGCTTCTCGGGATTGTACACTGGCGGACTGAACGACGAGGAGTGGGCCGACCTGCCGGTACACCCCTTGCCCCACCCCTGAGAACAAGGAGAACCGCATGAGGACCTTCCTGCTTGCTTGTGCCGGCTGCGTGGCCGTGGCTGTGGCTGTTCCGGCTGCCGAGTTCCACGTTGCTCCCGATGGCCAGGATTCCCAACCCGGCACTCCGGCTGCTCCGCTGAAGACGATCCAGCGAGCCGCCGAATTGGCGCAGCCGGGCGATGTGGTCACCGTCCACGCGGGCGTGTATCGCGAACGCATCAACCCGCCGCGCGGCGGCGAGTCGGATGCCAAGCGGATCGTGTACCAGGCGGCGCCGGGCGAGCAGGTCGAGATCAAGGGCTCCGAGGTGGTCAAGAACTGGAGCCGGGTCCAAGGCGATGTCTGGAAGGCCGTGCTGCCCAATTCGTTTTTCGGCGGCTTCAATCCGTACCGCGACCTGATCCACGGCGACTGGTTCAATCCCAAGGGCCGCGAGCACCATACCGGCGCTGTCTATCTGAACGGCGACTGGCTCACGGAAGCAGCTAAGCAGGACGACGTCATGCAACCCGTCGGCGACACGCCGCTGTGGTTCGGCCAGGTCGACAACGAGAATACGACGCTGTGGGCCCAGTTCCCGGGCGTGGATCCCAACACGCAACTGGTCGAGATCAACGTCCGGCAGACGGTCTTCTATCCCGACCAGCCGGGACGGAACTACATCACCGTCCGCGGCTTCTGCCTGCGGCACGCCGCGACGCCTTGGGCTCCCCCCACCGCCGAGCAGATCGGCCTGATCGGCACGCACTGGAGCAAGGGCTGGATCATCGAAAATAACGTGGTCAGCCACTCTGTCTGCTCCGGGATTGCCCTGGGCAAGCACGGCGACCAGTTCGATAACACCTCGGCCAATTCCGCCGAAGGGTACGTCAAGACCATCGAACGGGCGCACGCCCACGCGATCGCCTGGACCAGGGAGAACATCGGCCACCACGTCGTCCGCAACAACACGGTCTCGCATTGCGAACAAGCGGGGATCGTGGGCAGTCTCGGGCCGATCTTCTGTGTGGTCACCGGGAACACGATCCATGATATCCACGTGCGGCGACTGTTTACCGGCGCCGAGATGGCCGGGATCAAGTTCCACGCCGCGATCGATACCGAGATCAGCCGCAATCACATCTACCGGACGTGCCGCGGCTTGTGGCTGGATTGGATGGCCCAGGGCACGCGCGTCACCCGCAATCTGTTCCATGACAATGCCGGGGAAGACCTGTTTGTCGAGGTGAACCATGGGCCGTTCCTGGTGGACAACAACTTATTCCTGTCGGGTGTGAACCTGCTGGACTGGTCCGAAGGCGGGGCCTACGCGCACAACCTGCTGACCGGGCGGATCATCAGCCGGCCGGAACTGAACCGCGACACGCCCTACCATCCCGCACACTCGACCACGGTCGCCGGGCTGGTGAACATCCGCGGGGGCGACAACCGCTTCTACAACAATCTGTTCGTCGGCGACGGGGCGCCGGCGGCCGGCGCCGCGGCGAAGAAACCGCAACCCGATGCCGGCTTCGGGCTGTGGGTGTACGACAACCGCGAATTCCCGCTGCAGACGGGCGGCAATGTCTACTGCCGCGGGGCGCGGCCTGCGGCCCGGGAAACCGACCCAGTCGTCCACGCGGACGTGGATCCCGGCGTCCAACTCGCCGTCGACGGCGAGGCGGCCGTCCTGCAGCTGACTTGGGACCAGGCGTTTGCCAGCGCGCCGACCCGGCTGGTGACTACCGAGTTGCTGGGTCAGGCCAAGATCCCGGCGGTCGGCTACGAGAACCCCGACGGCTCGGCCCTCCAGATCGACACGGACTACTTCGGCAAACCCCGGAACGTTGCGAAGCCTGCGGCAGGACCGTTCGAGAACCTGGCGACGGGGACGCAGAGTCTCAAAGTGTGGTAGCCTCGGGAGGGAGAAAACGATGACCCGCTTGACGTTTGCTTGTCTGACGCTGGTGATGCTGACGGTGTGCGGTGCACTAGCGCCGACGGCCCGCGGGGCCGAGGCGGCGCCGGCCCCATCGCGCCCGAACATCCTGTTCTTTCTGACTGACGACCAGCCGCAGGTCGGCCTGGGCTGCCTGGGCAATCCGCACATCCGCACGCCCCATATGGACGCACTGGCGGCCGAGGGCATCCTGTTCACCAACGCCTTTGTGACCACGTCCATCTGCGCCTGCAATCGAGCCAGCATCCTGACCGGCCAGACCCTGCGCCGCCACGGGATCGGGGATTTTCACAAGCCGCTGTCGGCCGAGGCCTTTGCCCAGACGTACCCGATGCTGCTGCGGCAAGCCGGGTATCGCACGGGCTATCTGGGCAAGTTCGCGATCGGCTGGCCGAACGCCGACATCCGGCACTTGTCGCTGCCCGCCGACAAATTCGATTTCTGGTACGGC
>CAIYOB010001036.1 GCA_903927685.1 uncultured Planctomycetaceae bacterium | reverse complement strand
CGGTGCCCCGGTATAGGTCCGCCACAGCTCGCCGGAACTCAGTCTCGTCACTCCCCCAAACGTCACCTCGCGAATCAGGGTCAACTCCGGAGTCGGCTCGCTGATGACGACTTTCTGCTTGACTTTGGTCAGTTCCGGCGGCGGCGCCAGCCAGGGTGGCGGGACGGCCAGCGCAGGATCGCCCAAACCGCCGTCCGGCGGGCCGAAGCCACCATCGGGTGGAAGCAGGCCGGCGGGCAGTTGGCCGTCCAGTCCCGGCGGCGCCAGCCCCGGCGGCCCCGCCAAATCGACTTCGACTTCCTGTTCCACCGACACGACAGCCGAATGCCGGGCGACGCCGTACACCACCGACACGATTCCGCCTGCCAGCAGGACCAGCGGAACGAGCGCTCGCACAACAGCCAGCAGCATACGGACGTGACGTTTCATGATCGCCTAGGACTCCTCGACCAACGTCACGGGCGCCGTTTCCACCTCCGGTACGTCTGCCGTGCTCGCGGCGACGCCCTGGGAGTGCGGAATCGCCGGCACCAACCGCAAGACGTCTAGAAAACGCGCTCGAAAGAACTCATTTCGCATGGCCAGGAACAAGAACGGCAGATTCAGCACATAGAGAGCCACTCCCAACACAGCGCCGGCGATGACCGAAGCCACCAGCATTTCCAACGCCATGTTCATGACCTCGAGCAAGCCCTCGAACCCGCCAACCATGACGAGCACGACCAGCGGGGTGCAGACCATGGGGATGACCATCATCCACAGCAGCAGCCACGCCAGAAAACGCCGGGGCCGG
The DNA here is from genome assembly GCA_903927685.1 of uncultured Planctomycetaceae bacterium. The sequence continues at coordinate 1,656 of CAIYOB010001036.1, read as the reverse complement.
TACGCCTGGCGACAGCGGGAGGCAGCCAGCACGGTGGCAACCACCAGCGATAGGGCGCCGGCTACGTGCAGCACGCTCAGGACCACAGGCTCATCCAGCGAGCGGAAATCGTAGACACTGAAGTAATACACGCCGCCGACCATCAGCATCGCGACCACGGCCAGGAACACGCCCGCCAGTAAGTGCCGCGGGGCCAGCCACGGCGCCAACAGCCAGACGGCCGCCCACGACGCCGCCAAGGTGGTCAAAAAATCGCCGAACGGCTCCGCGGCGTCGGGCGACAAGAACAGCATGCGGCTCAGCATCGACCAAGCGAGGGCGACCGCCAGCACCGGCAGCCAGATCAACCATGCCTGCGCACAGCGATTTGCCTTGACCAGGACCAGGAGCGAGACAAGGACAGCCCACACTCCGACGCTGGGCACGTGATAATACCAGCGCCACTCGATGGACGCCGGACTGCTGTCGTGGGCCCCCAATTCGCCAATCTCCTGCGACGCCACCACGCTCAGGGAGCCGACACCGGCTGTCAATGGTACTCGCCACGAGTACGAACAGACGCTGCCTCAACCATACTCGAACGAGCCGGAACCGATGATCTGGCCGTTTTTGTGGATGACGAACTTCGGCGGGGGCACCGAGTCTTCGTCCGGGGAGTAGCCGCGGCCGGCGGCGTCGACCAGCTGGTAATCCAGCTGCAACAGGCGGCCCGCCCGCTTGAGATGAACCTTCGGCGTCAACGGCGCCCCAGCCTTGACGACCGGCGGCGAATCGGCGGGGAGCGTGATCCAGCCCCCGTCGTCGAGCCAGCCATAGCATTCAAATCCGCCCGTCAATTCGACTTCCCGGACGAAATACCGCCCGGCGGGCAGCAACACGCTAGTTCCCGGCTTGGTGAATTCGGTCGGCTTCTGGTCTTCGTCGGCCAACTCCAGTCGCTCGATGCCTCGGCCCTCGATCCGCAGCGGGTAGACGGCGGGAGCTGCGGGAGCGGCTGCGCCGACTACCGGTTGCGATTCCGGTGCCTCGCCCGCGAGGACGAGCGAACCTACCAGCGACAAAACCGCCCAGGTCGCCGCAGGCAGACCGCGGCCTGTCAGATTGTTCCGGACAGATTTCATCGTCCCCGAGCCTCCCTGCCAAGATTGTCAGCGATGGCAGGATATTCTGCAAGAGCGGTTGCCGAACGAATTGGTTGGCCCAAGGAAATCCTGCAGCTGTGCTGGCATGTCCGGGCGTCATCGAGTTAGAATCTGCATTGGCCTGGGTGTGTCCTGAGAGCTACCGAAACCTGAATAAGTTATGAAGACTTTCGTTTGTGCAAATTGCGGTGCTGAAGTCCGGCGGCCGACGCCGCCACTGAGTTGTTCAACCTGCGGGCAGCAGCGGATTGGGCTGTTCCGAGAAAAACCGGCGGGGGCCGCGCCCGCGGCTCCGGCCGGCGGTCGTCCAGCGGGCGGCGGCAGCCCGCCGCCACCGCCCGGCCCTGTGGGTGCAGGCCCGACCCCGCCGCTGATTCGCAGCGCGCCCCCGATTCCCGGAGCACCGGCGGCTCCGGTCGCCGCGCCGCCGGCACCAAGTGTTCCAGCCTCCGCCGGCCCCGCGGCCCCGGTCCGGCCGGCGATTCCCACCGCCCCCTCAGCGCCGCCGGCGCCG
>CAIYOB010001035.1 GCA_903927685.1 uncultured Planctomycetaceae bacterium | reverse complement strand
GCCAGATCCGCGGCTGGGCCATCAGCCTGCAGAATTCCGACATTCCCGGCCAGCGGCACTTGAACGACCAATCTCGCCGAGCGTACGAGAATCGTCAGCGCCGCGAGGAGCATCAGAAGCGCATGGACGCGTTCAACCAAGAGCTTCTGACGCGACTCGAGGCGCAGCGTCAGGCCTGGCAAGCTGGCGCGTCGCCCAACGCGGCGCCCGATGGCGACGCCTCGCACGGCGCGGATTCCCCTTCCGGAGACAGCTCGTGAAGTCCGCGACTGCAGATGACAGATTTCGGATTTCAGATCCCGGGATTTCGCCTCACGGCGCAACCGGCGACGCTGGTTTCCAATTCGCCGACTTGAAATCCCCGACCCGCGACTCGGAAATCTCCAATCCCAAGTCTGCAATTCGTGCCGGATTTGAATCTCGAATCCCAGATCTCAGATTTCCAACTCAGGCCCGGATCACCGCGCGTGCGGGGAGCTGCGGGGGAGGCTGCGATGAAGCGAGTCGCGATTAGCGAGATTGCGGAGATCAACCCACGCCTGCCAGTCAGCTTCCGAGCGGACGACGCAAGGCGTGTATCTTTCCTTGCGATGGCAGACGTGTCCGAGGGCGGTTTCGTCGCCACGTATCAGGAACGTCGGTTACAAGATGTCGTGAAAGGATACACGTACTTTGGCCGCGGTGACGTGTTGTCCGCGAAGATCACGCCGTGTATGCAGAACGGCAAGGCGGCGGTGACTGATCCGATGCCACACGAAATTGGCTTCGGTTCGACGGAGTTCCACGTCTTGCGGCCGGGGCCGGAGATCACAGGGCGATACTTGTTCCATATGATCTGGAGTCCCTACTACCGCCGCTCCGCAGAGAGGAGCTTCACAGGGACGGCCGGACAACAACGTGTCCCGACGGACTTCTTTGACCGATTCATGATCCCCCTCCCGCCCTTGTCGGAGCAGAAGCGGATCGCGGGGATTCTGGACAAGGCGGACGCCCTGCGGCGGAAACGCCAGCAAGCCCTGCAACTCACCGAACAATTCCTCCGCTCCACCTTCCTCGACATGTTCGGCGACATACCCGCGAAGAGGTCGGCGTATTCCTTTGGGCCTGTGAGGCCCTACGTGTCCGCCCAAAGCGGAAAGTCGAGTAAGCTGTGTTGTCCGAGAGACCAACTGGCATTCCTATCTTTGGTGGCAACGGGATCAATGGTTGGGCAACGAAGCCGCTCTTCGATGAATCGGTAATTGTCGTCGGCCGCGTGGGTCAGCAATGCGGCATCATCCACGTTACAGAGTGCCCCGCTTGGGTGACGGACAATGCCATCGTGCTTCAGGTCATTGACCGCGCCCGAATCAACGCTGCCTACTTGGCGACGGCACTTCAGCATTCCCCAATCCGCGATGCTGTGACGCACCTTGACCTGCCGTTCGTGAATCAGTCGATGGTCTTGGACTATCCGATTCCGTTGCCCCCCATCAAGAGGCAAGACGAATATGAGAATCTTCGGGCGAGGTTCTTACAGACACAGCAAGTCCTACATCGCGCTGCCGAAGCCAGCAAGGCGTTGTTCCACTCCCTCGTCCAACGTGCCTTCCGCGGCGAACTGTGAGCGGCGGGGTCTGAAATCTGGAATCTGAAATTGGAAATCGGAAATCTCAAATCCCCATGCCCTCCACCGTCGACTTCCCGCAAACCAAACCGGACCGCACAACACGACGACGCTCGGCAGACGGAGCAGAACGTGTTCGCCGGCCCGAGGACGCGTGCGTTGTTCCCCAGGCGATCCGCCGCAGCGGGAATCAGAAGAACGCGACTTCGCGGGAATCGGCAGAAATGCCGTGGCAGAGGAAGACATTGTACGTTTCGGTATGGTCATCGACCGTGACGACGAGCTGCGCGTCCGATGCGGGGTGCGGTCGATGGTCGCGGAGAATGCAGGAACCGTCGCCAACCTGGGCGACTTCCAGATCGTCGCCGTTGACGAGCAAACGCAAACGCACCTTGGCCGAGTGAGCTTGTTTCGCTAGCTGAATCATGGATAACCTGCTTTCGAGACTCGTAGCCCAAGCCGCAGCTTACGCGGTTTCAGGCGGGATTGCAATCGCGTTTGACCGTCCACTTGGCTTCGGAACGGACGGTCGCGTGTGGAGGAATGGACGTCGTATCTCCCCCGTTCCTGCTGGATTTTGCCAAAGCGTACCTCGACGGCCCACCCGACTTCAGCCCGGAAGTGATGGCGGACTGGGAAGAGCAGCAAATGGAATGGTTCGGGGACCGGTGGCCGCAGGTCCGCTCGGTCCTGTACTCGCTGGAAAGGCTGGGGATTTACTATCGGGATGTCCGCCCGGGGAATATCATGTTTCCTGACGACACGTAGCACCCGGGAACCGCACCATGCCCTCCAACTTCGACTTCCTGCTCCCCAACTGGGCCACACTGAACGACGACGCTCGGCAGGCGGAGCAGAACGTCTTTGCCGCGCCTCGCACCTGCGCGTTCTACGCTCGGCGGGCCATGGAGCGGATGGTCAAGTGGCTGTACGACCGCGACGGCGACCTGCGCAAGCCGTATCAGGACAACCTCGCCGCGCTGATCCACGAACCGACGTTTCGCGACATCCTGCCGCCGGGCCTGTTCCACCAGATCCGGCTGATCCACAAGGTTGGCAACCTGGCTGTCCACAGCGATACGGCGATCAACCCGCATGACGGCGTGCAGGTGACCCGCATGCTGCATGCGTTTCTGGGCTGGGCCGTCCGCGTGTACAGCACCCCGTCGCCCACCATCGGCCCGTTTGACGATGGGCTGATCCCTCGTCCCGCCGCGGCACCGGCCGCCGACCGGACGGCCGAGCAACTCCAGAAGTTGCAGGAGCAACTGGCCGCACGGGACGAGGCGCTGGCCGCACGCGAAGCCGTGTTGCGGGGCACGCAGGAGGAAATCGATCGGCTGCGGCGGCAGATTACCGAACTGCGGGCCGCGAATGAGCAGGCTGTGCCAGAAGCCGACTACAGCGAGGCGGCGACCCGCAGCCTGTTCATCGACGTGATGCTGCGTGAAGCCGAATGGGACCCACACGGGGCAGACGCGCGCGAGTATCCGGTCATCGGCATGCCGAATGAAAGCGGCGAAGGCTTCGTGGACAACGTGATGTGGGGCCGGGACAAACTTCCGCTGGCGCTGCTGGAAACCAAGCGGACGGGAGTCAGCCCCGCCAACGGCAAGCAGCAGGCCAAGCTGTATGCCGACTGCCTGGAACAGATGACCGGGCAGCGCCCGATCATCTATTACAGCAACGGCTTCGAGACCTGGATGTGGGACGACCTGAACTACCCGCCACGGCAGGTCCAGGGGTTCTACAAGCAGGACGAGTTGCAGCTGCTGATCAACCGCCGCTCCAGCCGACAGCCGATCGCCACCGCGCCGATCAACCAGCAGATCATCGACCGGCCGTACCATTACGAAGCCATCCGCCGGGTGATGGAGACCTACGGGCTGGATCGGCAGCGGGCGGCGCTACTGGTCATGGCCACGGGGACCGGCAAGACCCGTTTGGCCATCGCGACGGTGGACCTGCTGATGCAGCAGAATTGGGTCCGGCGCGTGCTGTTCCTGGCCGATCGCAATGCGCTGCTGACGCAAGCCAAACGCGAATTCAAGCGGCACCTGCCGCACACGACGCCGGTGGATCTGACGCAGGAAAAAGAAAAAAGACGACAGCCGGATCATCTTCTCGACCTACCCGACGATGATGAACTGCATCGACGACGAGCGGCGGGACGGTGTCCGCCGGTTCGGCGTGGGGCATTTCGACTTGGTGATCATCGACGAAGCGCACCGCAGCGTGTACCAGAAGTACCGGGCGATTTTCGAGTATTACGATTCGCTGCTGCTGGGCCTGACCGCGACGCCGCGTTCCGAAGTGGACCGGGACACGTATGGCTTGTTCGGACTCGAGCAGGGCGTGCCGACATTCGCCTACGAATTGGATCAGGCGGTCCGCGACGGCTTTCTGGTGCCGTTCCGGCCGATTACCGTGCCGACCAAGTTTTCCCGCCAGGGGATCAAGTACAAGGACCTGAGCGACGACGAAAAGGCTCGTTACGAAGAGGAATTCTACGACGAGGAAACCGGGACGATGCCGGCCGAGATCGACTCGGCGGCCTTGAACCAGTGGCTGTTCAACAAGGATACCGTGGACAAGATCTTGGCCGTCCTGATGGAGCGGGGCCTGAAAACCGAAGGCGGCGACAAGCTGGGCAAGACGATCATCTTCGCGGCGAACCACAATCATGCGGAATTCATCGTGGAACGGTTTGACGTGAACTACCCGCATCTGAAGGGCCAGTTCTGCCGACTGATCGACAATCAGGTGAAGTACGCGCAGAGCCTGATCGACGATTTTTACGTTGGGGACAGAACCCCGCAGATCGCCGTCTCGGTGGACATGCTGGACACGGGCATCGACGTGCCCGAGTGCGTGAATCTGGTCTTTTTCAAGCGGGTGCGGTCCAAGACCAAGTTCTGGCAGATGATCGGGCGCGGGACTCGACTGTGTCCCGACCTGTTCGGGCCGGGGCAGGACAAAGAGTGCTTCTACGTTTTCGATTGCTGCGAGAACTTGGAGTTCTTTGGCGAGAATCCGGAGGGCTACGAGGCGAAAACGCCGGAGCCCGTCAAGCAGCGGATTTTCCGGCGGCGACTGAATCTGGTGGATCGGATCGGGCGTTTGCCGGAGCGCGACGCGGCGTTGGAGACGCTGCGGAGTGACCTGCTGGACACCATGCACCAGGACGTGACCCGCATGAACCCGGACAACTTCGTGGTCCGTCCACACCGCCGGCAACTGGAGAAGTACAGCCAGCGCGACGCCTGGAACCAGCTGGGGCCAAGCGAGCTAGTCGAGATTGGCGAACACCTGACCGGGCTGCCCACGCCGGACGAGGACGACGAGTTCGCCCGCCGGTTCGACTTGCTGCTGCTAAACCTGCAGCTGTCAATCCTGGAGGGCACCGGCGGGCAGGTGCGCTACGCGCAGCAGGTCCGGGACATCGCCCAGGGTCTGGTCGAAAAGGGGGCGATCCCGGCCGTCCGCTCGCACCTGGAACTGATTTTGGAATTGCAGTCCGATGACTTCTGGGAGGGCGTGACGCTGCCGATGCTGGAAGACGTCCGCCGCCGCTTGCGGAGTCTGGTGCAGTTCCTGGACCTGAAAGGCGGACGGGAGAAAGTCTACACCGATTTCCAGGACGAGATCGGGACGGTGACCGATGTCCCGTGGACGGGCTATCAGGTCAATGATTTCCGGAACTACCGTCTGAAGGTCG
>CAIYOB010001034.1 GCA_903927685.1 uncultured Planctomycetaceae bacterium | reverse complement strand
TTCATGCGGTTCACGCAGAACGAATCGTGCGGCAAGTGCGTTCCCTGCCGCGAAGGCACCAAGCAGATGCTCGCCTTGCTGGACGACATCATCGAGGGGCGGGCGGACGAAACGACGCTGACCTTGTTGGACCAGGTGGCCCGGGCCGTGCGCAAGAGTTCGCTGTGCGGCTTGGGCAAGACGGCCCCCAATCCCGTGCTGGCCATGCTGCGGCACTTTCGCCCAGAGATGGAAATGCACGTCCTGCACCGCCGCTGTCCGACGGGCCGCTGCAAGGCGCTGGCGGTCCCGGAAATCGTCGCGGAACGCTGCAAGGGCTGCACGGCCTGCAAACGCAAGTGCCCCGTGAATGCGATCGAAGGCGAACGCAAGCAACCGCACACGATCAACACCGAGACGTGCATCAAGTGCGGGGCGTGCGCCGAGGCCTGCAAATTCAACGCGATCATCGGAATCTGAAAGGGAAACCACCGTGGACAACCATCCAACCCTGACCATCAATCGACGAACCGTCCCCATCCGCGGCGAACGCAACCTGCTGGAGGTTGCCCGCGGAGCCGGCATCGACATCCCGACCTTCTGCTACCATTCCGAGCTGAGCATCTACGGCGCCTGCCGCCTGTGCCTGGTCGACATCGAGGGCCGCGGCATCGTGGCCAGCTGTTCAATCGCCCCCGAACCGGGCATGGTGGTCCGCACGCACACCGAGGAAATCCGGGAACTGCGGAAGATCTCGCTGGAATTGCTGCTGGCCAATCACGAGCAGTCCTGCACCACGTGCGCCAAGAGCCGCTCGTGCCGGCTGCAGACCCTGTGCCGCCGCCTGGGCGTCGACCAGGTGCGGTTCCACCGGACGCAGCAGCAGCGGCCGGTCGACCGCTCGTCCGTGTCCCTGCTCCGCGATCCCAACAAGTGCATCCTGTGTGGCGACTGCGTGCGGGCGTGCTCGGAGATTCAGAACGTCGGCGCGATCGACTTTATCCACCGCGGCGCGGAAACCACGGTGGGGCCGGCGTTCGGCAAGAACCTGGCCGACGGCGAATGCGTCAATTGCGGGCTGTGTGCGACGGTGTGCCCGACCGGCGCGTTGACGCCGAATCCGGAAACCGACGCGGTCTGGCGGGACCTGAACGATCCTCAGAAGACCGTCGTCGTCCAGATCGCCCCGGCGGTCCGCGTGGGGATTGGCGAGGCATTCGGCATGGAGCCGGGCAGCATCGAGACGGGGCGGCTGGTCGCAGCTTTGAAAGCCTTGGGTTTTGACCAGGTGTACGACACCAGCTTTGCCGCCGACCTGACCGTCATCGAGGAGGCGACCGAGTTCCTGCAGCGCAAGGCGGCGGGCGAACGCCTGCCGCAGTTCACCTCGTGCTGCCCCAGCTGGGTCAAGTTCGCCGAGCAATTCTGCCCCGAAGTGCTCCCGAACTTGTCGACCTGCCGGTCTCCGCAACAAATGTTCGGCGCGCTGGCACGGCACACGCTGCCGGACGCGCTGCAGGTCGATCCCGACAACCTGGTGATCGTTTCCGTGATGCCCTGCACCGCCAAGAAGTACGAGGCCAAGCTGCCCAAGTTCCGCACCGGCGGCCGGCCGGACGTCGATCACGTCCTGACCACCCAGGAATTAGCGCTGATGATCGAAGAAGCCGGCTTGCAGTTCCAGCAGCTCGAGCCCCAATCGCTGGACATGCCGCTGGGCTTCAAGACCGGGGCCGGCGTGATTTTCGGCGCCAGCGGCGGCGTCACCGAGGCGGTGCTGCGGTTCGCGGTCGAGAAAGTGACTGGCGTCCGGCTGGCCCGGATCGATTTTGACGAGGTCCGCGGCGAGGACAGTGTCCGCGAGGCCACGGTTACCGCAGGCGACACGACCTTGAAACTGGCCGTCGTCCACGGGCTGAAGAACGCCCAGGACTTGGCCGAAAAAGTCGCCCGCGGCCAGTGCGATTACGACTTGATCGAAGTCATGGCGTGCCCGGGCGGCTGCATCGGGGGAGCCGGGCAGCCGATTCCCCGGGAATTGCAGACGCGAGCGCGGCGCACGGCGGGCCTGTACCAGGCGGACAAGATGCTGCAGCTGCACAAGGCCCAGGAGAACCACTTGGTGGCCCAGTGCTATCAGACGTGCTTGGGCCAGGTCGGCGGGCACCGGGCGCACGAGCTGCTGCACACCACGCATCAAAACCGTCGGCGGATTGCCAGCCCGGGTCTGAACGTCTTGGGCCAAGGCAGCGATTCCAAGCTGAAGGTGACCGTCTGTCTGGGCACGGGCTGTTTTCTCCGCGGCTCGCACGGGCTGTTGAACGCGTTGACCGAGCGGATTCACGAACACGGCTGGGAAGACCGCATCCAGGTTGCCGCCACGTTCTGCTTTGAGGCTTGCGATCGCGGCCCCACCGTGCGGCTGGGTGAGACATGCCTGCACCGCTGCACCGTCGACGCGGCCTGGAACGCGATCGTGGAACAGCTCGAAGCGGCGCCGGTGGCGTGAGGTGACCATGAACGCCAATCCCCCGCCGGCTCAGGTCGTGTTCACCAACAAGGCCCGTTGCCGCGATTGCTATCGCTGCGTGCGGTTTTGCCCCGTCAAAGCCATTCGGATGCACAGCGGCCAGGCGTCCATCGACGCGGAACGCTGTGTGGCCTGCGGCACGTGCGTCCGGGAGTGCCCACAGCAGGCCAAAGCGTTCCGCAACGACCTGGACCGGGCCAAGCGGTTGTTCGCCGAGCCCGGACGCGTCGCCTGCAGCCTGGCCCCTTCGTTCGCTGCGGCGTACCCGGGCTGGCAGCGGTCGCGGCTGCCTTCGGCCCTCCGCCGCCTGGGCTTCGACTATGTGGCCGAAACGGCGATCGGAGCGTATCAGGTGGCGCAGGCGACAGCCCACTGCGTGGCGGCGGCGCCTGGGAGCGACCATGTGTGCACGGCGTGTCCGGCCGTGGTCCGCTATGTCGAGACCTACCGCCCGCAGCTGCTGGGCACCCTGGTCCCGGTCGTCTCGCCGATGGTGGCCCACGGCCGGCACATCCGCCGCACGCAAGGCCGCGACTTTCGCGTCGTCTTCATCGGGCCGTGCGTGGCCAAGAAGGCGGAAGCCGAGCGCGACGACGCCGCCGACGCCGTGGACGTCGTGCTGACCTTTGCCGAATTGGCCGACTGGCTCCAGGAAGCCCGCATCGACCTGAGCACTTGCGAAGAAAGCG
>CAIYOB010001033.1 GCA_903927685.1 uncultured Planctomycetaceae bacterium | reverse complement strand
TAATCGTCTGCGCCACTTCCGGGGCGGTCAGTTCCGTTTTCAGCGCAGCCGCGGCAGCCTGGAACGAACTGACACCCGGCACGACGTCGTAGTCAATGCCGAGCCTGTCGAGTTCGTTCATCTGCTCCCGGATCGCGCCGTAAATGGAGGGATCGCCCGTGTGCAGACGCACCACGTCAAGGCCCCGCGCGATCGCGTTCTTGCAGAGAGCCGTGGTCTGCTCGAGTGTCAGGCTGGCGGAGTCGTGCTTCTCCGCGTCTGCCGGAAGGAGTGCAAGCACGGCGGGACTGACCAGGGAGCCGGCATAGATGCAGAATCGGCAATTCTTCAGCAGGTCAGCCGCCTTGACAGTCAACAGGTCCGGATCGCCCGGCCCCGCGCCAACAAAGATGACTTTCATGATAGAACTCCTGAGGGGCGAGGGTCGGGTGTCCCTCTTCTCTCCGTGCGTCAGGATCACCGACAGGTATCCGACCTCGTCATCATCGGGTGAAAGACTGCGCAGATCGGTGATGATGCGCTGGTTCGGCTGGCCGGCGCGCGAAACGAGCACGGACCGGGAAAGCCGGCCGCGGGATTCGAGTAGGTCTATGATCTCCCGGAGATGGCTGCCGATTTTCATCAAGACGACTGTCCCGCCGCGGTCAAGCGCCTCGCGCACAGCCGTCAAATCGTCGGCGGCGGGAATGATGGTCAGCGGTTCCTTGCGTTCGCCCAGCGTGTAGTTCGTCAACGCGGCGGCAGCGCAGAAGGAGGTAACGCCTGGGACCGTCTCCACCGCCAGATCCGGCAATCGTTCCCGGAGCGCGCGCAGCAGGTAGACGTAGGTCGAATAGAGCATCGGATCCCCGATCGTGAGAAAACAGGCGTCCTCGCCTCGTTCGAGCACGGCAGCCACTTCAGCGGCGGCAGCTTTCCAGTGCAGGGCAAGATCGTCTTCATCCTTGGTCATTGGAAACAGCAGTTCATGCACCGTGGTCTTCGGACCGACGTATGCCTGCGCGATTGAGTGCGCCAGGCTTTCGGCCTTGATGCGCGCCTTGGGCGCGAACACATGCGCACAGCGCCCCATGATCTCCGCGCCACGCACCGTCAGCCAGCCGGGATCGCCCGGGCCGGTGCCGATGCCATAGAATGTCCCGAGGGCGGGACGGAGAGAGGGTTGAAGGGGGAGGGTTGAGGGGCGGGTGGCGGCGCGGTCGCGCTCGAAGACGATGATGGTGCGGGGACAGGTGGCGGCCGCAGGAAGACCGGCGGCGGTGATCTGCTCCACGCATTCAGTCGGGAGAGTGAGATCACGGCAGGAGTGAATCCGCCAATCATGCCCCGGCAACGCTGCCAGCGTAGTCATCCACGTGATCGTCTCGGGGTGGCCGGTCAGCACCGCGATCAGCTCCGCCCTGGCCGCTTCACGAGGCGTAATGTCCGGAGAATGGGCGTGGCCGCCGACAATCCGCGCGCCCGTCCAGTCGAGCGCGAGCGCCGCGAAAGCGGCCTGAACGGAACTGATGCCCGGGATCACGCGGCAGTGCCCACGGCCGAATCGGCGGATGACCGCCTGCCCCAGGCTGCATATGCCGGGATCGCCCGTCACCAGCACCACCGTGCGGCGGTCCGCGCCGCCGCCGGCAATCCGATCAAGCACTGCCGGGATATCGGCGCCCGCGTCTATACGTTCCGCACCGGCCGGCGCCAAGCGATCGAGAAGCGCCGGGGTTCCGGCCACCCGATCCGCACCCGCAATGGCCTG
>CAIYOB010001032.1 GCA_903927685.1 uncultured Planctomycetaceae bacterium | reverse complement strand
CGCACCGTGCGAATTCGCGGGACAATCGGCAAACCTGCCTTGTTTTTCGGTTCGCTTTGTCGAAAACTACTAACTCTTGGCCGCGCCTGTGTATCAGGGGCCTTTTTCTGGGGAACCAAACCGTCGGTGTGCCATGTTGGACCGATTAGAAGCGGCTGTCCGCGACTACGACCGAGTCCGCCAAGCGGGATGCAACGATTCACTGCGGGGGGCAGAGGCGTTGTCCTTCTGGATTCAGGATAAAGTTTGTCCGGTGGTGGACCAACTTCTGGCACGACCGGACTTTCGGAAACTGGCGAGGTGGCCCCTTGATCAACTCGACAAACTGGCCAATAGCGAAGCCAGGGACCTCGTGGAGAACGTGGAAAACGCGCTTGTCGCCAGCGCGAAACGACTGGTTGACCTGAGCCAGACTCCCGTGCTGCAACGGTTCATCACTGGTCTGGCCGCAGGCAAAGATCGCGCCCCGTCGGCAGAGGCGTCGGCCAATGGAGACCCAGGCAACTTCCCCCAGGACACGTCGGCCTTCCAAACGCCGGCTCACTTCATTGCCACGAAACCCTGGCGAGACCTCGTTTGCGTTTACGACTACTTCCACCCGGTCGCCGATCTCCACCTTGTGGATCGAGAGGCCTGGCTGGGCCCAAACAGCAATCATGTCCAGATTGCCAGTTTCGGGACATTTTTTCGTCCTCAACTGCAGCTGCCCGGTGACTTCATTGTCCGATCGCTCATGATTCGAATTGCATACTGGCGCGATGTGCTGCTGCGGGTCCAACAGCGCTTTGAGGGGGCCCTGAGGCAGGCTAAGGATACCGCAAGACTGAAGGAAACCCGCGAAGCCGTTTATGGCATCCGGGAACCGCTGGAGCGGCTCGAGGCGATCTGTCTTCACGATCCGCAGTCGCCGTCGCGTCAAGCGTGTATTTCGTTGGTGCAGGTGTACGCGGCGTATCGAAAACAAGCCGATTTCTCCTGGTTGGGCGCTATCGGCGAGATGGCGGGAAACGCGGCGTCGATCCGCTACTCGGTCGACCAGTGCGCAGATACAGCGATTACCGACCATGTTGCCGCCGCCCTCGCAGAGGTGGCCGGTCTGTATCGATCAGAGCCTGACCCCGAGGACGTGATCCAGGAGAACTGCCGCAAAGTGCCGCTCGTGATCGTCGATGGCCGGGGACGCCGGGAGTTGTATTGGCACGGCGAACTTGTCGATGCCGATTGGGAGACGTCAGCCCGTGCCTGGACGCTGATGGTGGCCTTGGCTTCGAATGCGAAACGGGGCCAAGGAGTCGACGCCGCAAGCGAGTTGGGCATCTCGCTCAAAGACGCAAAGTACGACTTGAAACGCCTCCTGCCATCGGAGTTGTTCGATCTGATCAAAGTCAAAAACGGAGTCTTTCGCCTGACGCTTCTGCGTGACGAGCTATTTGCTGTGTGGTTCGATCAGGTAGACCGCTTAATCGAACTGAGTTAAGAGGGACCGGCGTTGGCGCCGCGGGCATCGAACCGAACCTGGAATCCGACGCTCCGCAGCGTGCCCTGTCGGCTCGGGCCGAACACTCCGAAGCCTTCCGTTCAAGGTCCGCCTGTCTGGGAGCGATTGTCTGATTTGGTCAGTCCTCGCTCGATTGGGAACGCTCCGAGTGGCCTTCGAACCAGCGTCGACGGGCAGTCTACCGATTGGTGTCCGGGTGGCCCGGCGGAACCGTGATGCCTCGGAAGCACTGCCGAGGATTTGAGACCCCTTGCGGGGACGCTCGATGTCGATACCTTAGACCCGATATCCATGAGCACCCAGGAACCGCCATCCATGAGCGACACCCAAAAAGCTCCTGACCCGTATCCACCGAAAGTCATGGAGGAATTGCGCACGCTCCTCTTGCGGGTTCAGGCCCTCATGAGTGCTGAGCGGCTATGGGCACGCCTGACGCCACAGGACCGACGTCGTCTGGGAGGAGACTTTGCCGAGGCTTACAGCCAAGGCAAGACCGTGGGCATGTGGATGCGGCTCCGCGGAGTCTCACAGCCCCGAGCCATCATCGAAACGGCCCGGGAGGTGGGCCTGACCGACGAAGCTACGAGAAACTGGCTGATGCGGGAGATCGGAGAGCTGGACAGCACAAGCGAAGAGACAATCGCGGCTGCCGTTGAGTCTGGGGCGTTGGTTCTCGTTGAGCAGGGGCGCCATGCCTATTGGAACGGCGAGAAGATCTCCGTCAACTGGTACAAGCAGTCTGCGCTGTGGGAATTCCTCTGGGTGCTCTGCGAGCGAGCCAAGTCAGGCACAGGGCTTGACCGCATGGATTTCGCAGAAAAGGGCAATAGCGACTACCCCTCGAAGACGAAGCACCGGTTGTGCGGCCTAGACGCGTTTCCGCACGATCTGGGCATCCTCATCAATTCTGAGGGGCAGGGCATTCAGAAACTGGACTTGCCGCCGTCCAGGATTCGTTTGTTCAAGGTCGAGACGGTGGAAATCCTTCGAGAAGTCACAGGTTAGGCAGCTTCAAGACAGAACGTCGGCGTGAGCCATTGCGGTTGGCACCTAGTGAGGCCATCACCGCCGGGGTTTCGCTCCAACATTTTCCCTTGACTGACGATTTTCGCACCGTGCGAACGGCACGCGAATGACCATCGCTATCGTGGTCCCCATGCCAATTTATGGGGTACGCCACGAACCTAACGCCAAGGTGTAGCGATGGATCACGAATCTCCTCCCGACGAAAGTTGCACGCCGCAACATTTCACGACGGGTTGCCCGACCAACGAGTGGTTGCCGGAGCAGCTTTGCACGTACGCACAGGCCCAGCATCAGGCGATCTTGGACGACGAGCGCGATCTGGCTGTGAAATACTGGCGGTTGGGGCGGGCACTCGACCTGCTCAGGCGGAGCTTCAATCATGGGCAGTGGGCGCAACTCTTAACGCAGCTTGACATCGAAAAGACCAAAGCGTCCCGTGCCAGGGCTATTGCCCGCACGTTCGAGAAGGAGGACGAGCTGGCGGGATTGACGGTCAAGCAGGCGTACGACAAGCGGCCCAGAAAGCTGCGAAAACCTGCGCCGGAACAGAGCAAACCGAAGCAAGAGACGGGAAAACTCGGCCGGTTCCTGGACCACGTGACTAAGACTGCGGATTTGTTCGTGGACGACGCTGGCTTCGCCGAGGAAGCTGAGGCCATGGCCCTGTTGCCGGCCATTGAAGCGGCAATGCAGAAACTTGAACAGATCCGCGTTCTGCTCCGGCAGCAGGCTCACATCCGCTCGACATGAGCCGCACAAGGTCGGGCATGACTCAGCCGACGCGCCGACGACTCAGATCGGGCCACGGCTGGCGTGGCCCCCTCCGACACACGGCCCGCGCGGAGCACTTCGCCGGCCATCCTCCCCGCCGCCGAAAATCACTCCTCTTTTCGCACCGTGCGAAGGCTATGCGAATGGCGATCTTGATAATCCGGCCAACGCGACGGAGGTGCGTGTTGAAAGGGACTGTCGAACTCGGCAAAGACGCCGAACCCTGCATCACCCAGACATTGTCGCAACGGAAGGTATACCATGAATTGTCTATTACCTACGGCGGGTTCGGCCAGTCCGGACCTCGTCCAACTTGTGCAGCAGACTTGGTTGGAGATTGCCGCCAGGGCCGGGATCGACGTAACAGGCTTTGATCCGGTGGCGTCTCTCGTCGATCGGTCCGCCTGGGCGCAAAGCAAGTGCCTGGACATCGGTGCGGTGCTGTCCAGGTTCTCGTCGAAACTGCAACACAGCACCACCGCCCAAGTGCTGGACTGCGTGTCATTTGCTGCCAACCACGGGATCTACGTGCCACCCGAGTTTGTCTGCGTCGATGAAGGCGTGAGCGGCCGGAAATCTCGCCGCGACGGACTCGAGCGAATGAAATTGATCCTCAAGCACAAACACGCTCGCGTGCTGCTGGTGTTCAAGGTCAGTCGCCTGTTCCGGGTGGCGTACCGCGGTTTTCAGTTTTTTCAGGAGGAGGTCGTCGAGGAAGACCTGCGGGCGATCAGCGTGAGCCAAGGGATTGACACGGCTGACCAAAAAACATGGAAGCAGTTGGCTTACCTCCACGGGATCATGGACGAGATGTTGCTGACGACGATTGCGGATCACGTGCGGTCGGGCATCGTCAGTCTGTTTCAACGCGGATATGTCACCGGAGCCCTGACCGTGGGTTACCGGGCCAAAGAGATACCAGGGGCAGCGCCGACCAACCGCGGTCGTCCGCGCACGATGCCCGAGGTCGATCCCGACGCGGCCAAGCTGATCGTGCAACATTTCGAGTGGATTCGCGACGGGATGCCGATCAAGGAAGGCTGGCGGCGCTGGGCGAAAGAGGGCGGCCCGTGCGACCCGCGGTCGACGAGTAAGTTCATGACGTACTCGGCATACCGACGCATGCTTTCGAACCCTCGGTACACGGGCCGTTGGGCTTTCGGCCGCACTCGCAGCGTCTGGAATTCGAAACGCGACTACAACCGTCACGTCGAACAGCCGGAAACGGAGGTCACGTTCGTCATCAGCGAGGAACTGCGGATCATCAGCGATGAACTCTTCTTTGCCGTGCAGCAACGGCTCGCGGAGTTGAAGATCGGTCCGCGCGGGCCGAAGAAGCAGAAGGACCTTCAGCTCTGGGACTTGGTTACGGATTGCTTCAGGTGTGTTCGCTGCAAGGTCCGTTATTACCAGGGTGGGGCCAACGGCCGCGGTATGAAATGCAAGAACGCGGATCTCTGCCCCTGTCTCACCGTAGTCGAACGCAAGGGCGCTGTGCGCAGCGTCTGCGCGACATTGAGCGACCTGTTCCGGCAGGACGCTCAGATGATCGAACAGGTCATCGGTTGCGCGCAGCAGCTGGATCGTGCCGGCGACGATGCGGTTCGCGAAGACTTGAACCGTCTGGACAGGAAGGTCACCGCCTTGACCCGGAAGATCGATGATCTGACGGAACTCGCCGGAGAGGGCACCGATGAGGATCGCGCAACGCTGAAGGCCAAGATTCGAGCCGCTCAGGTGGAGCGAGCCTCGGTGCAGGCCGACCGAGCGCGGCTGCAACAGTCCCTGGAGACCAACTCGGTGTCCATTACGCCTGAACGCGTCCGCGAGTTGCTGACGGATTTGACGACTCTGCTGGAGGATGGGGCCGCTGGCAAACTGGGCAGCGACGTCGTCCATAAAGCGGCCGAAGTGTTCCGCAAGTTGGTGGGTGGCCGTGTCGACGTGCACGTCGAACGGCGCCCCGGGCGCAAACGTACGAATGTGTATGGCACGTTCGTGCCCCGATTACTGCGCACCATGCAGGCGGAAGTGCGAGACCATCGTCCCGTGATCGCCGCCGATCCGGAGGCGGTCCGCGTCTGGCTTCGCAAACCGCCTCGCCTAGATGCCCTTGCGGAGCGGGTCCATCAGCTCGTCGACCTGGATGGTATGAGCTATCGCGATGCCGCCAAGGTCCTCCAGAGCGAGCGTCACAAGATGAATTCCGGCAACGTCTGGTACAGCTATCGTCGCTGGTACGAGATGCAGGGCCTGCCGGTGCCCAAACGCCCGTACAACAACGGGCGACCGCGGAAATCGGCATAGCTGAACTTGCGATTCCGTCCCCGTCCTCCCCGTCCCCATTTCTCGCCCCGTCCTTGAGACGGGGCTTTTCTTTTGCGCTCCTGCCAGCATGCTCGCGCTCATATTCCTCCACTTGCTTTGAAGGAGTCCACGATCATGAGTGCGCCAAGATAAGCTGCTGCAGATCAGCCGGACAATCCGGCCTGGCCAAAGGCTAACCACCGGGCCAGAACAGAACTTTGCACGTAAGGAGGTAACGAATTACGCGAAGCCAGAGGGATGGCGGATGATCGGCCATAACGCAAGTGAAGGTATTGAGCCCCGTAATTGTCAACGTCGCATTGGGCCACGGGTTTCATGGTCCGGAAGCCAGCAACGTGACGCGCGTCAGGGTGAGTGCGGCACGTCGTGCCGGGGTCGAAGTCCATGGCAGGTCATTCAACGGTTTGCAGTGGAACTTGGGAGGGCCAGGCCGTTCCCACACGAGGAAGCCTTCAACGAAGCCGAAGAGGTGAGGCGGAGGTATGGCGGCTTGGCAGTCGGACCAGTCCATAGTAGAGGCGTAGTCGGGGTAATGCCCGGCGCGGGCAGGGAGCCCACTCGAAGGGGCTGGCAGGTAAGCGTGGAGGGTTAAAGAAGCGTATGCCGGACACCGAGCTGGAAACGAGTACGTGGATTAAGCTAACCCTCATAGCTGAACGGGCCCGTCGGGAGCCGCAATGCCAGTTTACGAGCCTCGCTCATTTGCTGGACGAGGGGTTCTTGGCGGACTGTTACCACCGGCTCGGCAGGGACCGGGCCAGTGGCGTAGATGGTGTGACGTGGCAGGACTACGGAGAGCATCTGACAGAAAACCTGCGAGACCTGGTGACCCGGCTGAAGGCCAAGCGGTACAAGCCGCAGCCTGCCAAACGGGTCTACATTCCCAAGGACGAGCATTCGCAGCGTCCGCTGGGGCTTCCCGCCCTAGAAGACAAGATCGTCCAAGTGGGCATCGCCTTGATCTTAGAGGCGATCTACGAAGCCGACTTCTTGGACTGCTCGTATGGTTTTCGGCCAGGGCGCGGGTGCCATCAGGCACTCAATGCCGTGGACAAGACGATCATGACCCAACCCATCCACCACGTGCTCGACGCGGACATCAAAGGCTTCTTTGACAACGTGTCGCACCCGTGGCTGGAAAAGTGTCTGCGGGTCCGCATCAAGGACCCCAGCTTTCTGCTGCTGATTCGGCGGTTTCTGAAAGCGGGTTATGT
>CAIYOB010001031.1 GCA_903927685.1 uncultured Planctomycetaceae bacterium | reverse complement strand
GCCTGATCGCTCCAGGGGGTTGAGGTCGCCGAACCAAATCTTCCTTGAGACGCCAGTACTCGTCCGGGCGACGGAGGACAAACGTCTCCTTCGTACGGGGGTTCATAATCCGTGGCGGCACGGCCTCGGCGGTCTCATCGAACTCCTGTACTTGCCGAGCTACAGAGACCATGGTTCGCGGATTGGCTGGGTGAGAAGCGCGTTCGCTTGCTCGTCGCCCTCGAACACCTCCTTGACCGGATTCCACTTCAGCGACCGCTCCAGCCTGAAAGAGGAGGCGACGAGGTGGCCGAGCGACGCCCCGCGGTGGCCGATCTCCTCGTGCGAGCTCGGCTGCTTTCGCGTCTTCATGCACTCGAACCAGTTCGCATGATGGTTATTGGCGCCGCTCGCCTGGCGCCGCTTGAGCTTCAGCTCCTCGAAAAGACTGTCCGGTCCGCCATTGATCGGGTGACCGTACTCGACGTTCAGCCAGCCGCGTTCGCCGACGAAGAGCCCGCCGAACATGCCGTCCAACTGAGTCTCGTCGGGCACCGCATGGTAGAGTTCCGTCACCTGCTTCCAGCCGTCGATGTGATGGAGCAGAGTCCCGCTCGCATATCGGCACGTCAGCGTCGGAAACTGCTTGCCGGAGGGGTGAATGATCTCGACCGGCCCGCTCTCTTCCACGCCGAGGGCGTACTGGATCACATCCGCCGAGTGCGAATGATAGTTCGTCGAGACGCCGTTGCCGAAATCCCGACAGAACGTCCAGGGCACAACCCCCGGGATGGGATTTCGGTGGTAGTGATGGCTATAGGAATGAACGGGCGCGGGACCGACCCAGAGATTCCAATCCAAGCCTTCGGGGACCGGTTCATCGGGTAACGTCGGATTCAGCGTGACGCGCGAGTTGCCGACCGTCGGCACGTTCGTCCATCCCCAGAGCGTGAATACCGACTTGATCTTACCCAAGTTGCCGGCGCGAATGAAGTTGATCGCCTCGTGGAGCGTCGTCATCGAGCGGTACTGCGACCCGTTTTGAAAAACGCGCCTATTCGCACGTACTGCCTCGACCAGCGCGCGTCCCTCGCGGATCGTCATGGAGACCGGCTTCTCGCAGTACACGTCCTTGCCGGCTTTGGCCGCGTAGATGGAAATGGGTGTATGCCAGTGGTCCGGGGTGGCGATCACTACGCCGTCAATGTCCTGGCGGGCCAGCAGCTCACGGAAATCGTTATAGGCCGCGCAGCCGTGGTACGTCCCGCTGGGTTGTGATGCGGCGTAGTTGGCTTCGACGACCTCCTTCCCCTCGTCGCGGCGCGACTTGTCCACGTCGCACACCGCCAGCAACTGTACGTCGCTGTCGTTGGCCAACCGCGTCAGATGCCCGCGTCCCATACACCCGCGCCCAATCAGGCCCAGGGTAAGCCTGTCACTCGGCGCCACCGCCCCAGCGGCCCCCAATGCCGACGACGGTATGATCCATGGCAGCGCCACCGCCGAAGCCGTTGTCCCCATGAATTCCCGCCGCGTCATGCTCTTGCTTGCAGAACTCGCTGTGATCGCCATGCCTCCGCCTCCTATTCCCAGTGTAGGCGGGTTTCTCCGACACCCGCCAAGACATCATCAAAGGTCCCGCCCCCAGCGTCCCCGGGAACCCGATTTCCACGTTCGGCCTCCACTCACGCCAAGTCTCCCGGTTCAGCGAGCCGCCCTGATCTTCACGCGAAGCAACTGCTGACGTCCGCGCCGGCGGGTTCCGCCAACCTATGCGGCGACTAGCCCCATGTCAAGAAACGGACCGCGTTTTGGCACGCACCCGACCGTGACGAAACGCCATCGGTTCTTGGGACGCCCGCCTCGCGGCCCGCATGCGGCTGCGCCAATTCCATGACACCGAACAAGGTTGTCAAGTTGAGGCCAAATACCGCCAAATTGCGTGCCGATCACCCCGCCGTTCCTTCGATCACGGCCTGTCGTGATGCGCACAGGTGAAGCCGTCGCGCACTCAGGCGAAGCTCACCCAAGCAGGAAGCCGGGGCGGACAGTCGAAGGCGATCAGGCGGAAAAGTCCTCCGGCAGTCGGGCTGACGAACTGGGAATCGAGCCCGGCGTGGCGGGGACGGCTCAACTAATCTGGACTCGGTGACGAGCGCGGATCTGCAATCCGCTGAGTCCGAATCCGGAGCCGGGGTTCTGCAGGGAGAAGCGGAACCGGCGGCGGAAGCCCCGTCGCCGACGGACGTGACGCCGCCCGCGATGAGCGTCAACGACTCAGCTACGCTGAGCGCCCACGGGCTGTATCCCGGCGAGTTGGACGTGCCCGACGGATTGCTTCCGGCAGCCGGTGGTCATTGATCGCCGGTCCCGACTCGCTGGGCTTCGTTCGTTCCAGTGCCGCGGAGCCGTGGCCGGTCCTGCACGTCCCGTTCATTGATCCGGCAGGTCGCTCAATAGGACGCCGCGCGGAATAGGTGGCTCGGAGGGGGAAATCGAGAGACCCAAGGCTGCGGATTCTGTCCCGATAAGTTTTCGGGCCCTCCCCGGCCGCCCCCACGTCCGGCCCTCCGCTCGCGGGAGTGTGAAGTGGGGAGATCATGGCAGAAGCGGTTTGGTGGTGGGGCACGACAGACTTGGTTTGATCGCCGAGTTGTCAAACCGGCCGTCTGGCCCCTACAATGTCGCGACCGCGGTGGTCCCGGTCGTCCCGCCTCGGTTCCGCTGGGCACCGCCGCGCTGGTTTCGGCCGATGTCCGGAACCGGACGGTTGAAGCGGACCTCAGACAACTTTGGAGGATGAAAGACTCATGTTGGAATCCCTGCGAAAACCGCCCGCGCGTGCACGGCTGGGGCTGTTGGCCGCCCTGCTGTTGGCCGGGCTTCGCCTGCCGGCGGCGGAAACACCGAAAAGCGAAGACATCAACGCCCGCTTCCGCAATCCCGATGTCGACCAGTCAGTCAAGAATTTCGAGGGCGAGAGCCGCGAGATCTTCCAGAAGCGGGCCGAAATCGTGGCGGCCTGCGGCCTGCGGGCCGGACTGGATGTCGCCGACGTGGGCGCCGGAACGGGCCTGTTCACGCGTTTGTTCGCTCCGCTGGTCGCGCCGGGCAGAGTGTACGCGGTCGATATCGCCCAGAAGTTCATCGAGCACATCGAGCGTACCTCGCGCGAGCAGAACCTGACGAACGTCAAGGGCGTCGTCTGCGCGGACGATTCCACGGGCTTGGCCGCCGATTCGGTCGATCTGGTGTTCATCTGCGACACGTATCATCACTTCGGGCAGCCCGAAAAGAGCCTGGCTTCGATCCGCCAGGCCCTGCGAACCGGCGGGCGGCTGGTGATCGTCGAGTTCGAGAAGATCCCGGGCGTCACGCCGGAGTGGGTGCTGAACCACGTCCGGCCGGACAAACAGCTGGTGATCCAGGAAGTGACGGCCGCCGGGTTTCAACTGCTGGACGAGCCGAAAGAGTCGATGCCCGGCCAGTATATCCTGCAGTTCCGGAAGTCCGAGCAAGCCCAGGCTAAGGCAGCCGCAGGCCGGATCTTTCCCTACCGCTCGGGCCAGGAGATCCTGCCCAACGGGTTGAAGACGATCGTGATCCCGCTGGACAGCCCGGGGCTGGTCACCTACTGGAGTGTCGTGCGGACGGGCAGCCGCGACGAGGTCGAGCCGGGCCGTTCGGGGTTTGCCCACTTCTTCGAACACATGATGTTCCGGGGCACGCAGAAGTACCCCGGGCCGGTGTACGACGAGATCGTGACTGCGCTGGGCGCGGATAGCAACGCCTACACCACGGACGATTACACCGCCTACCACATGACGTTCGCCAAAGAGGATCTGGAACGCGTCGCCGAAATCGAAAGCGACCGGTTTCAGAACCTGGCCTACGAGAAGCCTGCTTTCCAGACCGAGGCCGGAGCCGTGTACGGCGAGTACCGCAAGGGCATCACCCATCCGTTTTCACTGTTGGACGAAAAGCTGCGCGATCTGGCTTTCGATGGGCACACCTACAAGCACACCACGATCGGCTTCGAGGCGGACATCAAGGCCATGCCCGAGGCGTACGAATACAGCCAGTCCTTCTTTCAGCGATTCTACCGGCCCGAAAACGTCGTCCTCCTGATCGTCGGCGATGTCGATCCGCCGGCGGTCATGGACTTGGTCCGCAAGTACTATGGCAGCTGGAAGCCCGGCTACGTGCCCCCGCAGATCGTCCCCGAGCCGCCGCAAACGGCCGAGCGGACGGGCACGGTCCAGTACCCCGGCAAGACGCTGCCGATCCTGCAGATCTCGTACAAAGGCGACGCCTTTGATCCCGACAACCCGGACTACGTTGCCGCCATCCTGCTGGCCGATCTGGCCTTCGGGGAAACCAGCGAGATTTACCGGAAGCTGGTCCTGGACGAACAGAAGCTGCAGGTGCTCGAAGGGTATGTGCCGATGAACCGCGACCTGCCGCTGTTCGATGTCATCGCGATGGTCAAGGACGCGGCGGACTTGGATCTGGCCCGGGACGAGATCTACCGGACGCTCGAGCACTTTCAAACCACCCCCGTGGATGCCGAGAGACTGGCCCAATTGAAACGCCGGCACAAGTACGGGTTCCTGATGAATCTGGACACGCCGGACAGCGTCGCCGGGGCGCTCGCCCGGCCCCTGGCCCTGACCGGCGGCATCGAATGCGTGGACCGGTTGTACGAAGCGTTGGAGCGGGCCACGCCGGACGACATCCTGCGGGCGGCTCGCAAGTACTTTGTGCCCGCGCGGCGAACGGTGATGATCTTGAAAGGAACGGAAGCATGAGCGCCCTGATCACGTCACTCTGGCTGGCCGCGTCGATCGCCTCAAGCGCCGGCCAGGTCCCCGAAGCGAACCTGGTGCTGCTGCCCGTGGCCAGCGACCCGACAATTAGTTTTCGAATCTGGTTCCGAGTCGGCTCGCAACATGATCCCGCCGGCAAGGAAGGCCTGGCGGCGCTGACGGCCGCGATGCTGACCGAAGCGTCGACCGAGCAGGATCCGTACGAACGCATCCTGGAACGGCTGTACCCGATGGCGGCCGGCTATTCGTCCTCGACCAACGTCGAAATGACGGTCATATCCGGGCGCGTGCATCGCGACAACTTGAACGACTATTACCCGCTGTTCGTCCAAGCGATCCTGTCGCCGGCCTTCCAGCAGGCGGACTTGGACCGCCTGAAGAGCGACGTGCTGAACTACCTGGAAAACACGCTGCGCTACGCCAGCGACGAAGAACTGGGCAAGGCGGTGTTGTACCAGGAAATCTTTGCGGGCACGCCCTACGGCCATTTGCCCGTGGGGACAGTGACGGCGGTCAAGTCGCTCACGCTGGACGACATCCGGGAGTTCTATCGCACGCACTACACCCGCGACAACGTCGTCGTCGGGTTGGGAGGCGGGTACGATGCCGACCTCGTGGCGCGGCTACGCGCCGACTTGGGCCGCCTGCCGCCGGGAACGCCTCCCGCGGTTCCGCCGCCGGCGCCTCGCCCATTCACGGGGCTGCGCGTGACGATCGTCGAGAAGGACGCCAACGCAACGGCGATCAGCTTGGGTTATCCGCTTGATCTGCTGCGGAATAACCCGGCCTGGTATCCCCTGGCCCTGGCCAACTCGTGGCTCGGCGAGCACCGCAACAGCAGCAGCCATCTGTTCCAGGTGATCCGCGACCAGCGGGGCTTGAACTACGGCGACTACTCGTACATCGAGCACTATCCGAACGGCGGCGCGCTGACCAAGCCGCCGCAGAACGTGTGCCGGCGCCAGCAGTTGTTCGAGATCTGGATCCGTCCCGTGCCGAACGAGAACCGGCATTTCGCCCTCCGGGCGGCGCTGCGGGAATTGCAGAGCCTGGTCGACAACGGCTTGAGCGACGAGCAATTCGAGTTGACGCGCAAGTTCCTGCGGAACTACGTCCTGCACTACGCCACGACGACCAGCGAGCGGCTGGGCTATGCCTTGGACGACCACTTCTACGGCATTCCCGGCAGTCACCTGGACTTGTTCCGCCGCCGGATGGAGGACGTCACGCGGGCCGAGGTGAATGCGGCCGTGAAGAAGTACCTGCAGGACGACAATCTGCAGATCGTCTTCGTCACGCCGGACGCCGAGGGCTTGAAACAGGCTTTGGTGTCCGACGCGCCCAGCCCGATCACGTACGCGACTCCCAAGTCCGACGCCGTCCTGGCGGCCGACCGCGAGATCAGCGTCCTGCCGTTGAAGATCCGGCCCGACGCCGTGAAGATCATTCCGGTCGGGCAGTTGTTCGAGAACTAACGATCCCTTGCGTGTCAGTTTCCGCGGAGCTTCGTGAACAGTTGGCGGTACTCCTGCCGGTGGGCCTTGCCGGCGGTGCGGCTCAGTTGGCCAACGTGCGCTTCCGCGTCCAGCACGACAATCAAGTCGCTGTCGTCGGGCGGCAGGATGCGCAGGGCTTCGACTTGCAGCGTGGCCGGCGCGTCGTCGGCCTCATCTTCCGGGAGTTCGACTTTCAAGGTGACCGGCGCAGGCTCCGGCTCGCACGAGGCCGCGCCGGAGGGGGCGGCGACTGGCGACGTTTCCCTGGCGGCCGGCGCGTCGCCGCCCGGGGTTGCGGGGCTGGCTGCGGCGGGCCCGGCGGACGCCAGCGGTTCAAAGATGGTCTGCACGGCGGCGGCGAACTCGTGCTCCTGGGGACTGGGTCGCACGCGGCCATGCCGGCGGGCTTGGGCTTCCAGCGACGCGTAGTGATCGACGACCGCCTGTTCTTCCACAAAGCCGTCGTCAAAGGGATCCGCATCCGGGCCCACGGCGGCCATGCGCGCCCCGCGGGTGTCGGCCGGTGAGGCTGGCGCTGGAACGGGAGCCGAGCGAGCGGGCCGTTCTGTGGCTTCCCACTCGGCGACGTGCAATTCGATCTGTTCGAGTTGACTCGTCAAGTCGATCACTTCGCGTGAGTCGGGGACCGTCTCGGCCAGAGCTTCCGCGGGCTCAAAGGCATCCGCGGAGTCGGCTGCCAGCGGCCCGACCGGCGTCAACTGGGGCGGCACAGCATGACTTTCCACCGGCTCCGCAGCCAGTGTCCCGAACTCGACGACCGTCGATATCTCCGTCGCGGCGCCGCCGGCTTTGGACGGCCAGGGCAGGGGCAATTGCTGGAGATCAGCCCACGCTTCCTCGATCAGGGCCGCGTCCAGGCTCCGGCGCTGGGCGGCATGAGCCAGGACCAGCGCCCGATCGCAGACCTGGTTGATCAGGCGCGGGATCCCGCCCGAAGCATGGTAGACGGCCTGCCAGGCGTTGTCCGCCAACAGCCGGTTCGCCTCGGCGCCAGCCGCATTGAACTGGGCGTGCAGATAGCCTGCCGTCTCGTCGTAGCTCAGCGGTTGCAGGTAGCAGCGGGCCGCAATCCGCTGGTTGAAGGACTCCAGCTTGGGACTGGTCAGCCGTTCTTCGAGGGCCGCACTGCCGGACAGGATCAGCCGCAACCGCGGCTGGCCGCCGACGATAACGTTGCCGATCATCCGGACCTCTTCCACCAGCCGGGCCGGCAGCGTCTGGGCTTCGTCGATCATCAGCAGCACGCCCTCGCGGTGCGAATCGCGGGTCTTGGCGAATTCGATCAGCGCCAGCCGGAGTTCGCCTTCATCCAAACCGCGGTAGGGCAGCTGGAGTTCGAACAGCAGCGTCTGCAGCAGGGCCCGGCGCGTGCAGAACCGGGCCTGATCCAGCTTGACCAGGTGAAACCGCTCGCGGAATTGGTCGGCCAACAATCCGCATACCAGCGACTTGCCCGTGCCGGGGCCGCCGATCAGCAGGCCCGGGCCTTCCGCGCGTTCAATACAGCGGGCCAGCGTCAGGCGGCTGGCTTCGCTAGCGGACGCGGGAAAGTACAAATCGGTCCGCGGGGTCGCAGGAAACGGTCGCGTCCTGAACTGAAAGAAGGCTTCGTACATAAGGATAAGCTTTCTCAGGCTGCGCAAAGCTGGTAAATGGGTGAAGCGGCCTCTTGCTCAATTCGGCTACGACTGCAAGAACAGCGCACGGCGGCATTATCGGCCGCCTTGTTACAAATCGGCAGAGACCGGTTGGCTCTCCAGCCGGACCGCTACCGGCGTCAGAGCCGCTACTTGCTTTTCGTCACGATCGGACGATTTTCACTGACCGTCAGCAACTCGCCACGCCGAATAAGCTAGGGAACCGGCACTTCCGGCAGACCCTGGTGCGGAGTGCCGATTCAAAGGGGGGAACATGAAAATCGACCACAGTCCGGCCGCGCTGCGCGCCGCAGCGGGCGCGACCGCGAGTTGCCGTGGGCGGGGAGGGGGCGGTCTGCGCAGGCGATCCTGGACGAGGCTCTGCCGGGCAGTCGCGGCGGGCCTGCTGCTAGCGCTCGCCACCGCCATTGGATCCGCCCAACCGCCGCAGTTGCTGTTCAGTAACCAGCAGAAGGAGGAAGCGCTGCGCGCCCTTCCGTTGGACCAACTGAACGAAGCGGCCCGGGCCAAGCTGACCAGTGTCGTCTCCCGGCCGACCATTTACCGGCACATGCCGACGCAGGTCGTGAACTGCGATCCCGACCTGCACACCTTTCTTGTGCGGTATCCCGAGGTCGTCGTCAACATCTGGCAACTGATGGGGGTCACGAAAGTCAAGGTGACCCGGACGGGACCGCTGACCTTTGATGCCGCGGACGGCGCCGGCACGGTGTGCCGCACGGAACTGGTGTATGCGACACCGGCCGTGCACGTCTACTATGCCGACGGGTACTACGATGGACCGCTGTTGCAGAAGCCGGTGACGGGAGAATGCGTTCTGCTGCTGCGTTCGAGCTACAGCACACAAGGCGGCCGGCCGCTCGTGACCAACACGCTGGACGTCTTTGCCCGCCTCGATCACTTGGGCGTCGAGATCCTGGTCAAGACGTTCTACCCGGCGGTCGGCAAGACCGTGGACTTTAACTTTTCCGAATCGATCAAGTTCGTCGGCCAGGTGTCGCAAGCGGCCGAGGCGAACGGGCCCGGCATGCAACGGGTCGCGGCCAATCTGCAGAACGTCCAGGCGGAGGTGCGCGAGTCGTTCTCGCAGCACGTCAATCTGGCGTATCAGCGGGCCGTGTTGCGACAAGCCGACCCGGCGCTGCCGCTGGCGTCAGCGATCAGCGACCGCCGCGGCCAAGCCGGTGCAGGGGGCGCAGACGACAACGAGACGCTGTCCGCCACCGAGACGATGACCCCCGACGACGAGCCAGCCGACCCCGACGAATCGCCGGGGACTCCTGCGTCTCGGCGAAAGCTGCTGTTGCGCCGCTAGCCGCCGGATCAGAGCAGGTTGCGTTTGACCGCCCAAACCGCCACGGCCGTACGGTCCGGCATATCGAACTTGCGGAGGATATTCTGCACGTGTTCCTTGACGGTTTCGACGCTGATGTTCAACGAGAACCCGATCTCGCGATTGCTGAGCCCATAGGCCAGATGCCGTAGTACCTGGTACTCGCGCCGCGTCAGCGGAACGTCGTCGGCCTCCGGTTCGCACCGCTCTTGCAGCCGGGCCCGGACTTTGCTCAAGGGTGAATCCGCGGGAGCGGCTTCCCCGCGGGCGGCGCGTTTGATGGCCGCCACAATGGCCTTGGCCGAAACGTCCTTGGACAGGAAGTCCTCGGCTCCCAGTGCCGCGGCCCGGGCCACATAGCTGGGATTGTCGTGCGCCGACATCACAATCGCCTTGGTGGTCGGCGAAGCCTTCCGAATCCGCTCGACGGCATCCAGCCCATCGACGTCCGGCATCCGGACGTCGATCAGCAGCACATCCGGCTTCTGCTTCTTGCACTTGGAGACGGCCTCCGTCCCGGTCGTCGCCTCGGCGACGATCTCGATCCCCTCGGATCCCAGCAGGCTGGCCAGCCCCTTGCGGACCACTTCCTGGTCGTCCGCGACAATCACTCGAGTAGCCACTATGTGCTCCCTTCGCAGTAGGATGAACGCTTCACTCTGCCCTCACATCGCCCTTAAGAATACCCGCGGCAGCCCCAGGAATACAGTACCTCTGGAAAAATTCTGCCGACAATTCGGTGGTTTTTTCGGGTTTCCCCCAGCTCACGGCGCCGCGGCAATCCGGCCGATCTGCCAGTTGCCCAGGCCCAGGTCGGCGAGCGTCCGCTGGACGTGCTCGGCGTGGTCCGGACGGACGACCAGCACGAGGCCGATGCCCATGTTGAACACACGCCGCATTTCGGAGGACTCGATTTCCCCCAGCTGTTGGATCCAGGAGAAAACCGGGGGCAGATCCCAGCTGCCCTCGTCGATTTCCGCCCGGACCCCAGGTGGCAGGATCCGTTCCAGGTTGTCACGCAGACCGCCGCCGGTGATGTGCGCCAGACCGTGAATCACCGTCTGGCCCCCGAACTGCCGCAGGATCTTGCGGACGGGTTGGGCGTAGATTCGCGTCGGCGTCAGCAGGGCCTGGCCGACGGTGGTGCCCAGGCACTCCACATAGTCACTGACCTGCAGCTGGGCCAATTCAAAGACAACTTTGCGGACCAGGCTGTAGCCGTTGGAGTGCAGCCCGCTGGACGCGACGCCGAGCAGCGTGTCGCCCGCGACAATCGCCTTGCCGTCGATGACCTGGTCCTGTTCCACCACGCCGACGCAGAAGCCCGCCAGGTCGTAATCGCCGCGCTGGTACAGGTCCGGCATGATCGCCGTCTCGCCCCCCAGCAGGGCGCAATCGGCCTGCAGGCAGCCATCGCTGACGCCCTGGACCAACTGTTCCAGGACAGGGGGATCGTCGTGCGACATGGCGACGTAGTCCAGGAACAGCAGCGGTTCGGCCCCGCAGCACAGCGCGTCGTTGACGCTCATCGCCACCAGATCGATCCCCACGGTGTCGTGCTGGCCGCACAATTGCGCCACCTTCAGCTTGGTGCCCACCCCGTCGGTGCAGGCGACCAGGACCGGATCGCGATACTGGCGGGCGAACAGGCGGTTGGCGAAATCCAGCCGGAACAGGCCCGCAAAGCCGCCGTCCAGCTTCTGGACTCGCGGCGAAAACGTCCGATGCATCAGCCGCGGCAACCGCGTCATCGCT
>CAIYOB010001030.1 GCA_903927685.1 uncultured Planctomycetaceae bacterium | reverse complement strand
TTTGCCGTCCGCCGCAACCTGCAGTACGTCGAGTTCGACGCCGGCTGGTACGGGCATGAATACTCCGACACCGCGGACGCTCGAGCCGTCAACGTCGATCCGAAACGCTCGCCGGGTCCACTGGATCTGCCGGAGGTCATCCGTTATGCCGGCGAACGCGGCATCGGGATCATCCTGTACGTGAATCGCCGGGCCTTGGAGCGGCAGTTGGACGAGATTCTGCCTCTGTATCGCCAGTGGGGCGTGAAGGGCGTCAAGTACGGCTTCGTCCAAGTCGGCTCGCAGAAGTGGACGCGGTGGCTGCACGAGGCGGTGCGGAAGGCGGCCGAACAGCAACTGATGGTCGACATCCACGACGAGTACCGGCCCACGGGCTATTCGCGGACCTATCCCAACTTGATGACCCAGGAAGGCATCGCCGGCGACGAGACCAGTCCTGTCAATCAGCTGACTCTGACCATCCTGTTCAGCCGCATGCTGGCCGGCGCGGCGGATAACACGATCTGCTACTACGACCAGCGCGTCGACCGCAACGCGAGCCATGCCTACCAGTTGGCCAAGGCCGTGGGACTGTACAGCCCCTGGCAGTTCTTGTACTGGTACGACCGGCCCCCGGCGGCTCCGGCGGACAAAGGCGGGGCGGGCAATACGCGCGGCCAGTTGGGGGACGAGCCGGAGCTCGAGTTCTTTGATCGGGTGCCGACCGTCTGGGACGACACGCGTGTGCTGCAGGGCGAGATTGGCCAGGTGGCCGTGATTGCGCGGCGGTACGGCGCGGACTGGTTCCTGGGAGGGATGAACAGCGGCCAGGCGCGAAGCCTGGACATCCCGCTGACCTTCCTGGAACCGGGGCGCCGCTATACGGCCAGCGTCTACTCAGACGATCCCGCTGTGGCTACGCGGACGCGGGTCAAGGTCGAGCGTCTGCCGGTCGACGCGGGCGGCGTGTTGAAGTTTTCGATGTCCGCGCAGGGCGGCCAGGCGGTCTGGCTGACGCCGGTCGACGGGACTTGAGCGGGAATCGTCCATGACCACTGTATCGCCTGGTTCTTCCCAGCCTGCCCCGCGTGTGGTGACCACCGCCGCCGAACTGCGCGCCGCCGTTCGTGCGGCGCGGGCCGGCGGAGCGACGATCGGCTTGGTCCCGACGATGGGGGCGCTGCATGCAGGGCATCTCAGCCTGGCGCGGGCGTCACAGGCCGAGTGCGGATTCACGGTGGCGACGATCTTCGTCAATCCCACGCAATTTGGGCCGCACGAGGACTTTGACAAGTATCCCCGCACGCTCGCGGCGGACTTGGAGGCCCTCGCCTCGTGCCGCGTCGATCTCGTCTTTGCCCCGGCTCGGGACGAGATGTATCCGGCGGGCTGTACCACGCTGGTCGAACCGCCGCTGGTGGCCCAACGCTGGGAAGGTGAATGCCGGCCGGGCCATTTCCGCGGCGTCACGACGGTCGTGCTGAAGCTGTTCAACCTGGTCCAAGCGGACGTGGCGTTTTTCGGGCACAAGGATTACCAGCAGGCGGCCGTGATCCGGCGGATGGTGCAGGACCTGAACGTGCCGATCGCGATCCGCGTCTGTCCCACGATCCGCGAACCCGACGGGCTGGCGATGAGTTCACGGAACCGCTACTTGAGCCCCGGTGAACGCGCTCAGGCCGCTGCCATTTCGCGAGGCTTGCGACTGGCCGCCCAGCTGGCGGCGGACGGCGAGCGGCAAGCGGCCGGAGTGATCGCTGCCATCCGCCAGGTTCTCGCCGACGCCGGGATCGACCGCATCGATTACGTGGGCGTCGCGGATCCGGACACGCTCGAGCCCGTGCGGGAACTGACCGATCCCGTCGTCGTACTGATTGCCGCGCGGGTGGGCGCCACCCGCCTGATCGACAATTGGAGAATCGCGAGCCCCCCGGCTCGATCACCGTAAGCTGCTCGCTCCGCGAGCGGTTCCCCGCGACAGGGACTGTCGCGGCGACTGCCTGCCACAGGATGACCGTATGCTGCAAGATCTGTTTCACATCCCTCACAACTGGCTCGGCGCGGGCTGGCTGCTGCTGCTGTGGGCGATTGTCAGCGGGGTGCTGCTGTTGTATCTCTGGTGGCGGCAAGGCTGGAATGCGGACACTCGCAGCTATGTGCCGCTGCTGGCGGTGATGGGGCTGCTGATCTGGCAAGTCCTGCCGCGGCTGGAAGGAGTGGCTGGTGGCGGAGGCGGCCAGGGGCTGCCGATTCGCGGTTACGGCGTGATGTTGCTGCTGGGCGTGCTGGCCGGCGTCGGGCTGGCGGTGCGCGAAGCCCGGCGGGTGGGGCTGGACCCCGACGCGGTCATTTCGCTGTGCTTTCACTTGTTCGTGTTTGGCATCCTTGGTGCCCGCTTGTTTTACGTGCTCGAATACTGGCCGCAATTCCGCCGGCCCGGAGATCCGACAGCGACCTTGGCTGCGATACTCAACGTCACGCAGGGCGGGCTCGTCGTGTATGGGTCGTTCATTGGCGCCCTGCTGGGCGGACTATGGTTCCTGCGACGTAACACCCTGCCGACGTTGGCCGTGGCGGACCTGATGGCCCCGAGTCTGGTCATCGGGCTGGCGGTGGGCCGCCTGGGCTGCCTGCTGAACGGCTGCTGCTACGGCGGAGTCTGCGACGCCCCGTGGGCCCTGACCTTTCCGAGCGGAAGCGAGCCGTACCGGCACCAGCAGTCGCTGGGGCAGTTGCACGGGTTTCAAATTGCGGAAGATCCGGCAAGTCATGCGACGCTCGTGGTGGCCGTCCAGCCGGACGGACCGGCGGCTGCGGCCGGCCTGAAAACCGGAGCCACCGTGACGGGCATTGACGGCCGCCGCGTCGATTCGTTCGCCGAAGCGCGCGAGCTGCTGCGCGGTTCAACGAACCGGCTGGAATTGCTGGCCGATCAGCAGCTCGTCACGATTCGAGTTCCTGAATTGCCGCCGCGTAGCCGGCCGGCGCATCCGGCGCAGCTGTACGCGGCCATCGGGGCGGCGCTCCTCTGCTGGCTGTTGTGGAGCTATTACCCGGTGCGGCGCCGGGACGGCGAGGTCTTTGCCCTGCTGCTGACCTTGTACCCCGTGATGCGATTCCTGGAGGAGACCATTCGCGTCGACGAGCCGGGCCAGTTCCGCACCTCGTTTTCGATTTCCCAGTGGATCAGCATCCTGCTGCTGGCCGCCGTCGTCGGGCTGTGGCTGTACGTTCTGCGCCAACCGCCCGGCTGCGCTCTGGCCCGCGCCGACGGTACGTCCGGCGACACTCCCGCCTGCACGAGATCCTTTCCCGGGTGAGACCATGCTCAGAACCATCACAGTCGCGTTTCTTGCCATTACCGCCTTGCTCCCGAGCCCGCTGTCCAGGCTGCACGCCGCGGAGGCGAGCCCGTCGCCCAGGCCGAACATCCTCGTCATTTTGGCGGACGACCTCGGTTACGCCGACGTGGGCTTCCAAGGTTGCCGGGACATTCCCACGCCGAACCTGGACCGTTTGGCCCAGCGCAGTATCCGGTGCACCAATGGCTATGTCACGCATCCGTTCTGCAGTCCGACCCGCGCCGGCTTGCTGAC
>CAIYOB010001029.1 GCA_903927685.1 uncultured Planctomycetaceae bacterium | reverse complement strand
GGGAAGCGATTGACAGTTTGGAGGACAGCTTTGAGAATCCGATCGACGGCCGGAATCCCGAAGCCAGCGTGATGATGGCCGGGTTTTACATCCAGCACAACACGGGGATTGGCCTGAAGTGCTTTGCCGGTGGTCTGGCGGTCCTGCCGGGAATCGTCGTGACGGCATTTAACGCGGCGTTCCTGGGAGCATCCTTCGGCTACATGGCTCGGCCGGACGTCCCTCAAGGAGTGAACTTCTTTCATTTCGTGACGGCGCACGGGCCGTTCGAGTTGACGGCGATCGTGCTGTCGGCGGGCGCCGGCTTGCGACTGGGCCTGGCCTGGCTGCTGCCCGGCCACTGGAGCCGGCTGGCGTCGCTGCGGCGAACGGCCGTGCAGACCATGCCGCTGATGGGCGCCGCCATGGCGATGTTCTTCCTGGCCGCACTGATCGAAGGCTTCGTCTCGCCGTCGGGGCTGCCCTACTGGTTCAAGGCCGTCGTAGCGGTTGTGTCCAGCGGCATGCTGTCCTTCTATTTCATCGTGCTGGGGATGCCGCGGGGGGCGGAACGTGCAGTTTGACAAGACGACGATCGCCGTTCGCCAGCGGGGGATGCTGGACACCCTGGACCTGTCGCTGCACGTGCTGCGCACGTACGCGGCGCCGTTGGCCGCGACCATGCTGCTGGGCGTGGTGCCGTTGATGTTCGTCAACTATCTGTTGCTCGGCTGGCTGGCCGATCCGCTGGCCGAAGAGACGCCCTTCCCGTGGCGATTCGTCTATCACTTGGCGCTGCAGATCTATCTGCAGGCCCCGCTGGCCGGCGTCTTTGCCACCGCCTATCTGGGCCAAGCGGTGTTCCTGGCAGAACCGCGTTTGGGAGACGTGATTCGCGAGGTCGTCCGCCTGTTGCCGCGGATCGCCTGGTGCCACTTGCTGGTCCGCGGCGTCGCCGCCGGCTGGCTGCTGGTGCTGACGATTCGGGGGGAGACCGAGTACGATCCCGCCGTGGAAGGGCTGTTGCTGCTGTCGTTGGTGGGTTATGCGAGCCTGGTGCGGGCCCTGCGCCCGTTCATTACCGAAGTCGTCCTGCTGGAGCGGAACCCGCTGGTTTCCCGCGACAAACGCGTCAAGAGCGTGGGAAGTCGGAGCAGCGAGTTGCACCGGACCCGCGTCGGCGAGTGGATTTCCCGCTGGATGTGCGCGTGCGTCCTGGGGACCCTGCTGGTCCTTTCGACCTACGGCACCGTGTGCTTTGTGTCCGGCGTCGTCCGGCAGGATTGGAGCCAGGGCCCGCTGCTGGTCCAAGTCCTGCTGCCGCTGGCGATGTGGACCGTCGCATGCTACTTTACCGTCTTCCGGTTCCTGACTTATCTGGACGCCCGGATCCGTCAGGAAGGCTGGGAAGTCGAACTGCAACTGCGGGCCGAAGCTAGCCGCATGACCAAGGGCGGACTGACCACTGACCACTGACCCATGCCCACTGACCCCACCCCAATCCGAACGCTCTTTCGGCACGCTCTGCCGTGGTGCGTCTGCGCCTGGTGGTTGCTTGGGGCTGTTGTCCCCCTGGTCCGGGCGGCGGATCTGAG
The DNA here is from genome assembly GCA_903927685.1 of uncultured Planctomycetaceae bacterium. Next base: position 48 of record CAIYOB010001029.1, on the reverse strand, counting down.
CCGACCCGATGCGGCAATCGAGTCGGGGCGTCAGGCGTTGCAGGGGCG
>CAIYOB010001028.1 GCA_903927685.1 uncultured Planctomycetaceae bacterium | reverse complement strand
TGGCCGTTCTGGAAAGCGTGCTGGAACCGCATCTGGGTGCCGCCTTGACCGCCGGCCTGCATCCCGGCTTGGTTGGCCATCGCCTGGCCTCCGCCGGCCTGCATGCCCCCGCCCTGCATCCCGCCAGCTTGGCCCATCCGGACCATGACCAGCTGTTGAAAGGCGGTGGCGACCCGCACCAATTCGTCTCCGTCCAGCACGTCGTTGCGGTTCGCGTCGAACTGCTGCAACAGCTGCTGGACCGCCGGAGCCACCGCATTCGCGTTCGCCCCTGCCGCGTTGGCGTTGCCGCCAGCCGCGTTGGCCCGATTGCCTTGGGCGGCTTTTTGCCCCCCCTGCCGAGCTTGCTGCCCAGCGCCTTGGACGCTAACTTCCCCGCACCACAACAACACCCCCACGCTCATGAGAACGATCGTGTAACGCACGACTCCCGTCTCCCTTCCTCTGTCCCGCCCCTGATCTTCAGCCCCTGACAACTCCTAACGCCCACTATAGCGAATTGAAGACGACTTGATCAAGGAAAACAACGAACATAGCGCCCCGACGCCCGGTGTCCGATGTGGTACAATGGCCGCCCAAGGACCTCACCACCAGGAGAATCGGCTATGCCTCGCCTGCAACCTGCCCTCCTTCTGATCTTGGCCGCCATGTCGTTCGCGCCACTCCCGGCCGTCTTGCCGGCCGCGGAAACGGCGGCTCAGCCCGAGCACGTCCGGCAGATCGACCTGATCCACTTCTCGCACACCGATTACGGCTTTACGGACCATCCGGCCGTCTGTCGGGACATGCAGCGGCGGTACCTGGACATCGCGCTCGATGCGGCCTTGGCCACCCGGGACGCAACCGAGGATGCCCGGTTCCGCTGGACAGCCGAAACGACGATCGCGGTGGACGAGTGGTGGCAGGCCGCCGATCCGGAGCGGCGGAAGCAGTTCCTGGCCGCGGTTCAGGCCGGGCAGCTCGAAGTCACCGCCTTGCCGTTGAACAACACGCCGTTTCTAAGTCGCGAGCAATGGCAGACGATGACGCACTGGCTGCCCGACGAGCTGTGGGACCAGTTGCGGCCGCAGACGGCGGTCCAGAACGATGTCAACGGGTTTCCCCGAGCCGGCGCGATGGCGCTGCTGGATCGCGGCGTGCGGTATCTGTTTTCCGGCATCAACAGCGACTCCGGTGGACCGCCCTTGGCCCGGCCGACCGCATTCTGGTGGAAGATGCCCGACGGCCGGCGGCTGTTTGTCTGGTTGAGCCTGACGTACGGCGAAGGCTTTTTCTTCTTCGAGACCACGGAATGGCGGCGCGGACCGCTGCCGCTGGCGGCGGACGGACGCTATCGCCCGCCGCGAGCCGGCGACATCCTGGCGACGGACGATGACTCGCTGCGTGCCGCCCAGGAACGGTGCCTGCAGCGATTGGTCCAGCTAGAGCGCGAGGGCTATCGGCTGCCCGTGCTGGCCGTCTCGATGACCAACATGTGGCGGTACGACAACGATCCGCCGTATCCGCCGTTGGCCGATTTCGTCGCCTCGTGGAACCAGCGGGGCCTGCAGCCGGCCCTGCGGCTGGTGACCGTCAGCCAGGCGATGCGCGACTTGGAGCAGGCGGCCGGGGCGACCGCGCCCGAATACACGGGCGAGTGGACCGATTGGTGGGCCAACGGCACGGCCAGCGCTCCGCGCGAGGTGGCCGCGAGCCGGTTCGCCAAACGCTATCTGGCCGCCGCCCGCTCGCCGGTCTGGGGGCCGCTCGATCCGGCAGCGGCCCGGACCGCCCAGCAGTTGACCAAGGACCTGTGCCTGTTCGACGAGCACACCTGGGGCTCGGGGCTGAGCGTCGCCTTGCCGTACAGCCTGGATACGCAAGGCCAGTTCAACGAGAAAGCGCGGCTGGCCTGGCGGCCGATGGCGCTGGCCGAATGGCTGCTGGGCCAGCAGGCCCGCACGCGACTGGTTCCCGAGGGCGAAGGTCTGTACGTGGCCAATCCCGCTCCGCAGGCGTTCAGCGGCTGGGCCAGCATGATCGCCACCTGCCTGCGGGACGACTACCGGTCGCTGGTCGATCCGCAAACCGGGCAACGGTTCCGCTTGTACTTGGAACCCGGCGTCCAGCCTTGGGGGCGGCCGGAGAAACCGGAGGATTTCAGCCGCGAGGATGTGTCGGCGCTGTTTCCCGACCAGTCGCCCAACCGTCACGCCCGCTTCTGGATCGAACGGCTCGACGGCCAGTCCATCCGGCGTCTGGAACTGAGCAAGGACGCCGTGGAGGATCAACCGCCTCAGCCTGAGGCTGCTCCCAAGGTCGAGACCGACGAGCACGGCTGGCCCGTCGGTGCGACGTGGCCGGGCGTGGGCAAGCCATTGTTCGCCGCCGGCTGGGGCGACCTGGTGGCTGTCAGTGTCCGAGGATTCGCGCCGCGTTGGAAGCTGCCGGAGATCTGGAACTGCGGGGACACGGAACGGCGCGAGCAACTGCGGCGGGACCTGTTGGAGACGACGGTCTCGCAGCCGGGCGGGCCAGTCAGCGTCGAGCAGACGCCGCATACGGTCCGCTATACCCAAGCCCTGGAGCATCCGCGGCTGGCCTGGGCGACCCGGCGGCTGGAAATCTGGAAGCGCGAGGCACGGGCCAGGCTGGTCGTGCGTCTGAACCGCAACTCGTCATTCGCGCCGGAGATCCTGTACATCGCCAACCCGTTGCCCTGCGACGGCGTGCTGCCCAGGATGAGCAGCGGCGGCCAGCCGTTTGTGCCGTTTGCCGACCAGTTGACCGGGACGTGCCGCGATTACTTCGGCATCGACGGCTGGGCGCACTACGCCGCCCCGGACGGGCACTGGCTGTGGGTCAGCCGCGACGCGCCCTTGGTCGCGGTGGACGGCCCGCATCCGCTGGCCCGGATCGCTGACCCGCCGGCTCGCACCGGCCGACTGCTGGCGATGGTCTACAACAACTTCTGGTACACGAACTTTGTGGCCGACAGCCCGGGCATCATGGAATTCCAGTTCGATTTGGCCTGGCGCGAACGGATCGGCTCGGATGCGGACGCCGCAGGCCTGGCGGAAACGCTGGTCGCCGACCTGGTGCTGGTCATCAACCCGGCTCAGCCCGAGCACCCGCTGTTCCTGGAACACCTGTATCGTCCTTGACGCGGCTGGCGGCTGACACCTAAAGTAACGCAGCGATCAACCGGACGAAGGCGACCGTTGATCGCAGACTTCTGACCTCGCACTTCCGACTTCGGACCTCCGACTTCTGACTTCCGACTGCTCTCTCAACCCGAAAGGACTGCCGTGCCCAGCAACCTGTTTCTCCCGACAGCATACCAGCCCACGTTGGGCCTGCGGGCGATCGAATCGGCGATCAAGGACATCAAGGACTACTTTGAACGCTGCCTGGCCGAAGCGTTGAATCTGCAGCGTGTGACCGCGCCGATGTTTGTCCGCAGCGGGACGGGAATCAACGACGACTTAAACGGCGTCGAGCGGCCCGTCCAGTTCTGCGTCAAGGAGGACGGCGACGCGCCCGTCGAGATCGTCCAATCGCTGGCCAAGTGGAAACGCTTGGCGTTGGCTCGCTACGGATTCCATCCTGGCGAGGGGCTGTACACGGACATGAATGCGATCCGGCCCGACGAGACCCTGGACCATACCCACTCGATCTACGTCGACCAATGGGACTGGGAGAAAATCCTCCGGCCCAGCGAGCGGAATCTGGCGACGCTCAAGGCCACCGTGACGCAGATCTACGACGCACTCTGCCGGACGGAGTTTCACTTGGCGTCGGAGCATTCGACCATCCGGCCGATCTTGCCCGAGCGGATCACGTTCATCACGTCGGAGGAACTGTGCGCCCGCTATCCGGACCTGACTCCGCGGCAGCGGGAGGATCGGATCTGTGCCGAATGCAAGGCGGTATTCGTGATCGGGATCGGCGGCGTGTTGCCGGACGGCCAGCCGCATGACGGGCGAGCGCCCGACTACGACGACTGGACCACGCCGAACAGTGACGGTGGCCGCGGCTTGAACGGCGACATCCTGCTCTGGCATCCGGTGCTCGAAAGGTCCTTCGAGATCTCCTCGATGGGCATCCGCGTCGATCCGACGACACTGCTGGCCCAGCTGAAGATTCGCCAGCTGACGTCCCGCTGTGAACTGCCGTTCCACCGCCAATTGCTGGCCGGCGAACTGCCGCAGACCATGGGCGGCGGCATCGGCCAGTCGCGGCTGTGCATGTTCTTCCTCCGCTGTGCCCACGTGGGCGAGGTCGCCTGCGGAATCTGGCCGGACGAGATGGTCCGCCGCTGCCGGGAGGCGAATATCACGTTGCTGTGAACTGTTGTGGGAAGGTCAAGAAAGGGCCCCGCATGCTGCCGCGAGAATTCCAGGCATTCGGCATCAACCGGCGGAAGTTCTTGAACGTTGCGGCTGCGGCTGGCGTGGGGCCGGCGTTGGCGGGCGTGCCAGCGGCCGCCCGGGCAGCGAGCCCGCCGGCCCAACCGGTGCGGCCCAAGACGTTGCTGTTCTGGGATCTGGCTCGATTTGATGATTGGAATAACGTCGAACTGGTCCAGGGCCGTGCCGTCTACCGGCCCGAGGCCACGTTCGAAGACCCGGACGGGCGGAAGGGGCGGGTGATCTTCCCTTCCGTGTGGCAGGAGCCGTCCGGCCGCTGGCGGGCCGTGTATGGCAAGAACTGGCAGCCCTTCACGCTGTGCG
>CAIYOB010001027.1 GCA_903927685.1 uncultured Planctomycetaceae bacterium | reverse complement strand
TCCAGCGCCGGACAACCACGGGCTGCCGGGCAGCGACTTCCTGATGACCTTGGGTGGATTCCGCGCGGTCTCGGTCAATCGGACGGGCGTGGGCACGTATGACATCCGCGGCCGGGCCGTCGATCAATGGCGGACGCTGGCGCATGAAATGGGCCACACGCTGGGCTTGCGGCATTGCGGGACGGACACCGACGCCGACACGTGCAAGCCGTTTCCGTTCAGCTACTTGAGCTTGATGAGCTATGCCCACCAGTTGAAGGGCCCGATCACGGGTTCCGTGGCGAGTGCCGCGCCGTTCACCTTGGTGGCGGCGGGCACGCCGTTCTTTGGCGAGAGCTACACGAATTACGTCGTTAAGATCACGGCCGGCACGGGCTTTGGCCAGGACCGGAAGGTGCTGGTCAACGACGCCAACACGCTGACTCTGGACAGCAACTGGCTGACGCAGCCGGACAACACGAGCAAGTTCTCGCTGAGCATGGGTGCCGACAGCTATTCGGGGCCGGCCGATCCCGAGTTCTACGACTGGGGCAACCTGCGGCCCGATTTCCACACCGCCTTTGCCCACTTGGGCAACACGCAAGCCCGAGGGCTGGGCGGGATCAGCATGGACACGGCCGATGAAATGACGCTGGTGGACTACATCGAAATCTACGGCTCCGAGCCGGATGTCACGCCGCCCAGCAGCGAGCTGTACGACGCGCCGGGCGGCAGCCCGCAAGCGGACGGCGAGGAGATCTCCAAGGGCCGCGACTTGACGGTGTACATCGCCGCCGCGGACGACGTGGGGGTCGGGGGCGTCTTTGCCCGCTTCGACGCGGACGGCGACGGCACCCTGGAGAGCGACGAGATCGTACTGGCGATGTACGAGGCCGACAGCGGGATGTACGTGGCCACGATCGAGAACCTGACCGGCGAGGTGGGCACGCGCACGCTGGACGCGTTGGTGTTCGATACCTCGGGCAACTTTGCCCTGGACAGCGTCGACGTCGAGGTCACTCACGACTACGCGTTCCTGGCCGAGCTGTTCGAGCAGATCGGGCTGGCCCTGCAGGAGGCGATCCCCGAGATCCCGGTCACGGTCTCGATCCCGTTCCTGGACTCCAGCCTGTCCGACGTGGTCGACTTTGCCGGCACGTTCGCCACGCTGGCCGACAAGTTCTATGGCGACGTCCAGGTGACCGGCGGCTCGGTCGCCTCGCCGGTGGTGGCGACCGACCAGACGTTGTTTGTCACGATTGACGGCGGCGCGCCGCTGGCCGTGACGCTGCCGGCCGCCAACACGGCGGGCAACGCGAACCTGGCGGCCTTGGTCGCCGATCTGAATACCGCGCTCGCCGCCGACGGTCTGGACGGCGACCTGCTGTTCGGCTGGACCAACGACGGCGTGAACGACCACTTGACGCTCGATGCCATCGCCGATTTCTCCCGCTCGATGACGTTGACCACGTTGCAGTTGCGAGCGGACACGGCCGTGCCGGTCGCCTATGGCCAATTGTCCGGCGACGCGGAGATCACGCTGACGGTGACGCGGCTGGACGACGGGCAATCACTGACCAGCGAGACGCAGAATTACACCCTGTTCATCGCCGCCGCGCCGGACCCGACCGACGAGGACGTGCCGCACACTCAGGACAATGCCCTGCCGGAGGACTTGGTGGACGACTTGAACGCCGCGCTGGCCCTGGCCGGGGTGGACGGCGTCTATGCCAGGCTGGACGCTAGCGGGCGGATTGCGCTGGCCGCGATCGACGTGAGCATCGACCAGTTGGCGGTCGCCGATTCGCTGGCCGGCAGTCTGGCGGCGCTGGGCTTTACGGCGACGACCAGCGCGTCGGCTGCCGTCACGCCGCTGGGGTTCCTGCGGGAACAAGCGATCGCCGAACTGCGTTACGATACGTTGGAGGAGTTTGCCGTCGTCCTGATCGACGTGCTGAACGACTATACCGACAGCGCCTTGCCGCCGGGCTTTGACATCGACCTGGAATACGACGAGCCGAGCGACACGCTGACCTTCAACTTTGCCTTGAACAAGAGCTACGAGAAGTCGGTCGAGTTGAACCTGGTCGACGAAGGGATCGACTTGGGACCCTTCGGGACGCTCGATGTGGCGGCGTTGGGCGACGCGGCGTTCAGCGTGGACGCGGGGTTGAACTTCCGCCTGGGGCTGTACCTGGGCGACCTGGACGCCGGCATGTCGCTCGACGGCAGCACGCTGTTGTCGGAGTTGAACGGCGGTGCGGGCGTCGAGGTGCTGGTCGGCATGACGGCCGACAATCCTGCGCCCAGCGACGGGCAATTGGGGAGCAATGTCAGCTTTTCGATCGCCATCGAGCGCGAGGACGGCAGCGAGGACACGGTCCACGGGCTGACCTTGTACCAGGCGGCCAGCATCAGCAATCCGGCTCGGCCGGCCAGTAGCGACAACTTCAACGTGGATACGCTGGTCAGCGATTTGAACACGCTGTTCGACCAGGCGGGGCTGGGCGAGATCCTGGAAGCGGCGACGTACACCTTCGAGGATTCGCTCGGCAACATCACCGACGAGCGCGTCATGCTGCGCGCGGTCCAGACGGCCGCATCCGGCTTGTCGCCGCTCCGCGCCTTGCGGATCAGCGGCGCCGAAGCGTTGGGCTTTGGGACCAACCAGGAGGGCAACTTCGCCGACTTGGAGAT
>CAIYOB010001026.1 GCA_903927685.1 uncultured Planctomycetaceae bacterium | reverse complement strand
GGCAGCCAACGAGGTCGGCGTCGCCTACTTGAGCGACCGCGAGGGAGGTTTGGCGGGCTGCAAGTTCATCTACAAAACCCCCGCGCTGCTGATTCAGGTGCCGGTGGCGTTCGAGGTGCAAGAGATCCCGCTGCCGTGACGGTGCCAAGCCGCTGATTCCCGCTCCAGAATCCGAAACTCGATCCACCGTTCTGCTATGCGATTACGATTGCCGGCCACCCCAGTCTCTTGTCGTTGCGGTTTCCCCGGCCTCGCGATGTGGACTCGCCGTTCGTCGTGGGGCGCCGCGATCCTGCTCGCTTGGACGACGCATGCCGCGGTGCCCGCGGACGAGCTTGAGCTGCCGTCGGCCGTGGTGGCGACGGTCGATGGCCAGCCGATCACCGCGGGAGAACTGCAGCGGGAAGTGGACCGGGCAGGGAGGGCTCGCGAGTTGCCGCCTGCCGCTGAGCCGGCCGTCCGCACCGCGGCGTTGAACCAACTGATCGACCGCCGCTTGGTGGCCGCCTACCTGAGACAACACGGGCTCTCAGCCCGGCCGCAGGAAGTGGAGCGTGAAATGCAGCGGATCCGCGCGCGGCTGCAGCAGCAAGCGGTGACCTTGGACCAGTATCTGCAGCGTACCGGCCTGACCAGCGACGAGCTCCGCCGCAGTGTCGAATGGGAAATCGGTTGGCCGCGGTTCATGGAGCAGTACCTGACCGACGAGAACCTCGCACGGTTTTTCCAGCAACACCGGCGGGAATTCGACGGGACGGAGATCGCCGTCGCGCACATCCTGGTCCGAGTTGACTCGCCGGACGATCCGCGGTCAAGGGAGTCGGCCGTTGCGGCCGCCGAGCAACTGCGGCGGCGAATCGAGGCCGGCGAATTGACGTTCGCCGAGGCCGCGCGCCAGCACTCCGCGGCCCCCACCGCCGCCGACGGCGGTCGAATCGGGTTCATTGGACGCCGCGAGCCGATGCCCGAGTCCTTCTCGCAAGCCGCATTCGCCTTGGAGCCGGGGCAGATCAGCCCCTGCGTCTTCACCAGCTTTGGCGTCCACCTGATCCAATGCCTGGAGATCAAGCCGGGCAGCAAACGCTGGCAGGATGTCCGCGACCAGTTGGAGCCGGCCGTCACGCAACACCTGTTCCACTGGGCGGCCGAGCGACAGCGGCCCCAGGCCAAGATCGAGATCCCCAACGCATCCCAGGCACCGCAATGACTGCATCCGAGCACTCCTCCGTAGCGTCCGCGGATGCCGCCTTCCCTTCAGCCGCCTGGCTGGCCCAGTTCCAGCGCCGCATGCTGGCGTGGTTCCGGCGGAACGCCCGCGACTTGCCGTGGCGGCGGACTCGCGATCCGTACGCGATCTGGGTCAGCGAGATCATGCTCCAGCAGACCCAGGTGGTCACGGTTGTCGGGTACTTCGAACGGTTCCTGGCCGCCTTTCCCACGATCGCGGCCCTGGCCGCCGCGGACGAGCAGCAGGTGCTGCGGCTCTGGGAGGGGCTGGGGTACTACCGGCGCGCCCGGCAGTTGCACGCGGCCGCTCGGGTGATTGTCGCCGAGCATCAGGGCCGCTTCCCCCGCGACATCCAACAGATACTCGCGCTGCCGGGCATCGGCCGGTACACCGCCGGCGCGATCGCGTCGATCGGCTGGGACGCGCGCGAACCGATCCTCGAGGCGAATACCATTCGGCTCTTCAGCCGGCTGCTGGCCTATCGCGGCGATACCCGGAAGAACGCCGGCCAGCAGTTGCTGTGGGAATTCGCGGCCCGCGTCTTGCCCGCGAAGACTAGCGGATTGTTCAATCAGGCCTTGATGGAGCTGGGCAGCGAGATCTGTACGCCACGCGGCCCGCGGTGTGACCGCTGTCCAGTGCGTTCCTTATGCCCCACCTTCCGGCACGGACTTCAGGAAGTGATCCCGTTGCCCAAACGCAAAACGCAGTACGAGGAGCGTCATGAGGTGGCCGTCATCGTACGCCGTGGTGACCGCGTTGTGCTGCGGCGGTGCGGTCCGGACGAGCGGTGGGCGGGCCTGTGGGATTTTCCGCGCTTTCAGGCCGCTGCGCCGCACGGCGGCTCGATCCGCGAGCAATTGGAACAGGCCGTAGCGGACTTGACCGGGCTCCGCGTCCAGGCCGGCGACAAGCTGGCCACGCTCAAACATGGCGTAACTCGGTTCCGCATCACGCTCGACTGCTACGAAGCGGATTTTACCGCCGGCCGGCTGCTGGCCGGGGCCGATCTCCGCTGGGTCAAGGCCGCCGAGTTGGAGCGACTGCCCCTGAGTAGCACCGGCCGCCAACTCAGCCGGTACGTGCACCGTCCAGGCTGACATCTATGATGGGTTTTCGACCTTCAGACCTCCTGATCCCCGGTAAAGGGCTTTTCGTCGTGTTTGGGGTGTTAGTCGTTGGGCGAAAAGGAGTTGGGCAT
>CAIYOB010001025.1 GCA_903927685.1 uncultured Planctomycetaceae bacterium | reverse complement strand
TGAAAGACGCCCGGGCGGCCGCGCGTGCCGCGGAACGCGGCGCGGTTTGGGAGGACGACGAAGCGGGCAGCAAGCCCGCCGACTGGTCCCCCGTGCTGAAGCTGGCCCCGCCAGCGTTGGCGACCCAAGCGAAGGATCTGGAGATTGCCGCCTGGTTGATCGAAGCGCTCGTGCGAGCCCATGGCTTCGCGGGTCTGCGGGACGGATTTCGTCTGGTCGGCGGATTGGTCGAACGCTTCTGGGAGCAACTGTACCCGCTGCCGGACGCCGACGGACTGGAGACTCGGCTCGCCCCCTTGGCGGGCCTGAACGGCGTCGAAGGCGAAGGCGTGCTGATCCCGGCCATCGCCAGCGTGCCGCTCACGGCGGGGATCAGCGCCGGTCCGTTTCATTTGGGCCATTATCGCCAGGCGTTGGAATTGGAGCGGATCGAGGATCCCCAGCGGCGGGCGGCGCGGCTCGACAAGGGGGCGGTCAGCCTGCCGGCTTTGCAGAAGGCGGTTGCGGAAACGCCTGCCGCGTTCTTTTCGACGCTGCGGGCTGACCTGGCTGAGTGTAGCCGCGAATTCGACCAGCTGTCCGCGGTGCTCGAAACGCATTGCGGAACCGACGGCTCGGGCCACTCGCTGGCCCCGCCCACCTCGAACATCCGCAACACCCTGCTGGCCTGCCGCGAGGCGCTGGACTTTCTCGTCCCCAGCGGGGCGCCGGCGGCCCCCGAGGCTGCGGATCCAACTCGCCTGACGGCCAACGTGGCCGGGGGCGGCCCGGGCCAGCTCTGGGATCACGTGCGCAACCGCGAGGACGCGTTCCGCGCCTTGCTGCAGGTGGCGGAGTTCTTCAAACGCACGGAACCGCACTCGCCGGTCTCGTATGCGCTGGAGCAAGCTGTCCGGTGGGGACGAATGTCCTTGCCGGAACTGTTGGGCGAGTTGGTCCAGGAACAGAGCGTCCGTGACCAGGTGTTCAAACTGATCGGCCTACCGCAGCCCCGGGAACCGGAATGAGGTTGTGGCCGCCCGGGCGAATCGCGGTCTGGCGATCGGGAGCAAGTGTCAGCATCATCTCGGAAGTCTGAACAGAAAGTCGGAGGAGAAGCGCCATGCCAGAGAGCATCCACGAAAAGCTGAAACGGGTCCGCAAGCCCCGGGTGCACATCACCTACGATGTGGAAACGGAGGGGGCGGTTGTCCAGAAGGAGTTGCCCTTTGTGGTCGGCGTGATGGGGGATTTCTCCGGCGATCCCACGCAGCCGCTCAAGCCGCTCCGCGACCGCAAGTTCGTGCAGATCGACCGCGACAACTTCAATGACATCATGGGCCGCATGTCGCCGGGGCTGAACCTGAAGGTCGAGAACACGCTGAGCGGCGACGGCAGCGAAATGGGCGTCCAGCTGCAGTTCAATTCGCTGGAAGACTTTGAGCCCGCCCAGGTGGCACGCCAAGTCGAGCCGCTCCGCAAGCTGCTGGAGACCCGCGATAAACTCCGCGATTTGCTGGCCAAGATCGACCGGTCGCAGGACCTGGAAAACGTGCTGGAACAGGTGCTGGAGAATACGGACAAGCTCAAAGAGCTGTCGGCGGATCTCGGCGTCAAGGCCCCGGAAACCAAGTGAGGAGAACGAGCCATGTCCACAGGTCAAGCGAACCAAGCTCAAGCCGCTGCAGCGGAAGCGGTCGAAGTCCGCGAGGGCAGTCTTTTGGATCAGGCCATCAAGGCTACGAAGCAGACCGAGACGTCGCGGGCCCAGGAGCTGTTGCGGACGCTCACGGAGGAGGCCCTCAAAGGCACCATCACTTGGAATCGGGATGTCACGCGGACGATCTCCGCCGGGATCCAGGCGATCGACGCCGCCGTGTCCAAGCAGCTGGCCGCCGTGATGCACGACCCGAAGTTCCAGCGGCTGGAAGGCACCTGGCGGGGCCTGCATTACCTGGTGATGAACTCGGAAACCAGCGCGATGCTGAAGATCAAGGTCTTGAACTGCTCCAAGCGGGAGGCGTTCAAAGACCTGGACCGGGCGGTCGAGTTCGATCAGAGCCAGGTGTTCAAGAAGATGTACGAGAATGAATTCGGCACGCCGGGCGGCGAGCCCTACGGGGCTCTGATCGGCGATTACGAGTTTACGAATCACCCCGAAGACATCGATCTTCTGGGCAAGATCTCCAACGTCGCCGCCGCCGCGTTCTGCCCGTTCATCTCGGCCGCGGCCCCCGGCTTGTTCGGCTTCGAGAGTTACACCGAACTCTCCAAACCCCGCGACCTGGAGAAAATCTTCGACACGGTCGAGTACGCCAAGTGGAAAAGTTACCGTGAGGCGGACGATTCGCGGTTCGTGACCCTGACCATGCCGCGCGTCCTGGCCCGCCTCCCCTACGGCTCGCAGACCAAGCCGGTCGAGGAATTTGGTTACGAGGAAGCCCCTCAGGACCCCCGCGGCAAACTGCTGCCGATGAACCACGACGACTACTGCTGGATGAACGCGGCCTATGTGTCGGGAGCCCGCCTGACCGCGGCGTTCGCCAAGTACGGGTTCTGCGTGGCCATCCGCGGCGCGGAGGGGGGCGGCAAAGTGGAAGGCCTGCCCGCCCATGTGTTCGTCAGCGATGACGGCGATCCCGACCTGAAGTGCCCGACCGAGATCGGGATCACCGACCGTCGCGAAGCCGAATTGAGCAAGCTGGGGTTCCTGCCGCTGTGCCATTACAAAAACACGGATTACGCCGTCTTCTTCGGGGCCCAAACGACGCAGAAGCCGAAGAAGTACGACCGGCCCGAAGCCACGGCCAACGCCGCGATTTCCGCCCGGCTGCCGTACCTCATGGCCACGTCGCGGTTCGCCCATTACCTGAAGGTCATCGCCCGCGACAAGATCGGGTCGTTCATGGAGGTCGAAGACTGCCAGCAGTGGCTGGAACGTTGGCTGGCAAACTACATCAGCGCCGATCCGAAGCCCTCCGAGGAAGTCAAGTCTCGCTATCCGCTGCGGGAGGGCAAGATCGAGGTCCGCGAGGTGCCGGGCCAGCCCGGGGTGTACAATGCGGTGGCTTGGCTTCGCCCCTGGCTGCAGCTGGAGGAATTGACCACTTCCATGCGGCTGGTCGCCCGCATCCCGCAATTGACGAAATAGGGACATGTTTCGGAGCCAGCATGAAGGCAGTCCTGGACAGGCAGTTGCCGGCCGCGACGGACGCCGCGCGGGAGGATCGCGCGGCGGCGGTGGTTCCCGCCGAACCACCGGCCAGCCTTCTCGATCAGCTCGTGCAGGCGACCGCCGCGCCGGACGCCGGGCCGGCACAGCGGCTGGCCGAATTCCTGCAGGAACCCTCGCCGGCGGTGGCCCTGCGCCGCTGGTTGGCCTGGACCGGCCGCACCGCCGCCGAGGTCGATCGGGAGCAACTGGCCCGCCAGTTGAATCGCGACGTGGCCCAGTTGGACGGCGTGCTGAACGAACAGCTGAATGCCATCCTCCATCATCCCCGTCTGCAGAAACTGGAAGCGGCTTGGCGCGGATTGCGGTACCTGGTGGAACAGCAAGGAGAAGCCGAGGGCGTCAAGATCCGGGTGTTGAGCGTGCGCTGGGACGAGTTGGCGCGAGATGCCGAACGGGCGATCGAGTTCGACCAGAGCCAACTGTTCCGCAAGGTATACGAGGACGAGTTTGGCCAGCCGGGCGGCGAGCCGTTCAGCGTGCTGCTGGGTGACTACGAGATCCGGCATCGGCCCAGCCGTGAGCATCCGATCGACGACGTCAGCGTGCTGACGGCGATCTCCCATGTCGCCGCGGCGGCCTTTGCACCTTTTGTCGCGGCCGCGCATCCCGCTTTGTTCGAGCTGGAGTGTTTAGCGGAGTTGCACCAGCCGTTGGAGCACGCCAAGACCTTCGAACAGCTGGACTATCTGAAATGGCGCGCGTTCCGCGACACGGAGGAGTCGCGGTTCACGGCCTTGACCCTGCCGCGGGTCCTGATGCGGTTGCCGTACCGCGACGACGGCTCGCGCCAGGATCGGTTTCGTTTCCAGGAAGACTGCAGCGGTCCCGATGCCGGCAAGTACCTGTGGGGCAACGCCGCGTTTGCCTTGGGGGCCGTCCTGATCCGGGCCTTTCAACGGTCCGGCTGGCTGTCCGACATCCGCGGCGTGCGCCGCGGCGTCGAGGGTGGCGGCCTGGTGCCAGGCCTGTGCGCGGCCAGCACCGCCACCGACAAACGCGGGCTCATCCCCACGGGCTCCACCGACGCGGTCATCACCGACCGGATGGAGCCCGAGTTGAGCAATCTGGGGTTCCTGCCCCTGTGCCGCTGTCAGGGGACGGATCGCAGCGGGTTCTACGGCGCCGCGACGCTTCAGAAGGCGAAGCACTACGACGACCCGGCGGCGACGGCCAACGCACGACTCTCCGCCATGCTGCAATACGTGTTGTGCGTGTCCCGGTTCGCTCACTACCTGAAGGTCATCGCCCGGGACAAGATCGGCTCGTTCGTCGAGGCGGAGGAGTGCGAACGTTATTTGCATGATTGGCTGCAGGGCTACGTGACCGCGGATGCGGATGCGTCACCCGAGACCAAGGCCCGCTGTCCGCTGCGCCAAGCGGACGTGCGGGTCCGGCTGCATCCCGACAAACCGGGCAGCTATGTGTGCGTGGTCCATCTCTGGCCGCACTTCCAGTTGGACGAGTTGTCGACGAGTATCCGGCTGACGGCCGAGTTGAGCGGCAGTCGGGTGAAGTAGGACGAGGAATCGGCTGGGAGCGGCGCACTGACGCAAGGGGGGCGGCGATGAATATCAAAGAACTGTTCGAGGCGGGGCGGATCGAGGCGGCCATCGAAGCGGCCCAGGCCGAGGTCCGGCGGCATCCGACCGAGGTGCCCCACCGCAGCTTGTTGGCCGAACTGCTGTGCTTTACCGACCTGGAACGGGCGGACGGGCAACTCGACACGATCGGCCGCCAGGACGCCCAGGCCCTGCTGGGCGTCGCGCTGTTTCGCCAGTTGATCCGGGCCGAAACGGCGCGCCGCCAGTGCTACCGCGAAGGCCGGTTGCCGGAGTTCCTGGGCGGCGTCTCGCCGCGGCTGCAACTCCATCTGCAAGCCGCGCTCGCAATTCGCGAGGGCCAGCCGGCGGAAGCCGCCGCGCTGCTGGCGCAGGCCGAATCGCAGCGGCCGGCTATCGTGGGGACGTGCAACGGCCGGCCATTTGACGATCTGCGGGATTTGGACGACTTGACCGCCTCGTTCTTCGAGGTCTTGACCACAACGGGACGGTACTATTGGGTGCCGCTGGAACAGGTTGTCGAGATCGAGTTCCGCCCGCCGGAACGGCCCCGCGACCAATGCTGGCGCGGCGCCCGGCTCGCCGTCCGCGACGGCCCGGAGGGCGAAGTGTTCCTGCCCGTGTTGTACGCCGGATCGGAAAGCGATCCCGATCCGGACCTGCGGCTGGGCAGGGCCAGCGACTGGCGGGGCGGCGAGGGTGAGCCCGTCCGCGGCGTCGGACGGCGGTGCTTCCTGGTTGGCGATCGAGATCTGAGCATCCTGGAACTGCAGAGCCTGACCTTCCAGGCGCCGGCGGCAGCGGGAGAGTGAGGCGAGCATGGGATCCCCGGCTTCCGACCAACCGCTGGTGCCTTCTGTCCTGGACCGGCTCCTGGATGATGAACCGGGCCTCACGCGCGAGCCGCTGAAGGCCCGGCACCAGGTGCTGCGGGAAATGAAGCAGAGTCTGCGCCGCGACCTGGAGAACCTGTTGAACACCCGGCGGCGGGCCACGTGGTGGCCGCCGCATTGGAGCGAATTGGAGCATTCGCTATTGACCTATGGAATCCCGGACGTCACCGGGTTGGACCTGACGACCGGCGACGGCCGCGAGCAACTGCGTCAGTTGATCGAAACCGAGTTGCGCCAGTTCGATCCGCGGTTCAAGAGCGTGAGCGTGGCGCTGCTGGAGCCCCTCGACCGGTCCGACCGGACGCTGCGATTCCGCATCGACGCGGTGGTCTACGCCGAGCCGGCCTTCGAGGAAGTCGTATTCGATTCCTCGCTGCAACCAGCCACCGGGGAGATTGACGTCAAGGGGAGCGCGCGATGAACGACGAATTGCTGCCGTACTACGATCGCGAGCTGGCGTTTCTGCGGCGACTGGGCGCGGAATTCGCCGAGGCGCACCCGAAGATCGCGGCCCGGCTGCGGTTGTCGGCGGACACGGCCGAAGACCCGCACGTCGAACGGCTGATCGAAGCCTGCGCGTACCTGAATGCCCGCACACGCTACAAGCTGGACGACGACTTCCCCGAACTGTCCGACGCGATGCTGGGGGTGCTGTATCCGCATTACCTGGCGCCGATCCCCTCCCTGGCCATCGTTCAGTTTGTCCTGGAACGATCGCAGGGCGAGCTGCTGAACGGCTATGACATTCCCCGTGACACGGTGCTGGAAACCGATCCGGTGGACGGGCAGCCCTGCCGCTTCCGGACCTGTTATCCGGTCAGGCTGTGGCCGCTGGAACTGGCCGACGTCAAACTGGTCGGGCGGCCGTTTGCCGCGCCGGCGACGCCGTTTTCTCCGCGTGCCGTCGGGGTCCTCCACCTGCAATTGCAGTGCCTTTCCCGGGACTTGTCGTTTTCCACCCTGACGCCGGACCGGCTGCGATTCTACCTGAAAGGCCAGACGCAGCACGTCTATGCGTTGTACGAGTTGCTGTTCAACAACGTGCTGGGCATCGCGCTGGCGGCGTCGCCCTCGGATCGGCAACCCCGGTTGCTGAGCCCCGAGTGCATCGAGCCGGTAGGCTTTGCCCGCGAGGAAGGCGTGCTGCCTTCGGGGCCGCGCTCGTTCCTCGGCTATCGCTTGCTGACCGAGTACTTTGCGTTCCCGCAGAAGTTCCTGTTCTTCGATCTGGCCGGGCTCGACGCCACAACGCTGGCCGGCAGCGGCCGGACGCTGGACGTGTTCGTCTATCTGAATCGCACCAGCCCGGAACTGGAACAGAACGTCACCGCCGACAGCCTGCAACTGGGCTGTACGCCGCTGGTCAATCTGTATCCCCAGCGAGCCGAGCCGATTCCGCTGACGCAGACGCAACCCGAGTACCTGGTGGTTCCCGACGCCCGCCGGCCGCGAGCCTGCGAGATCCATTCGATCCAGCGCGTGGTGGCCACTTCCCCGGCGGCCGAGCAACGGGAGTTCGCGCCGTTTTACAGCGCCCAACATGCCGCCGGACCGGCCGCGCCGAAGGCGTTTTGGCAGGCCGTCCGGCGGCCGTCCGGCGGCGTTGATCCAGGCACCGAGGTGCACCTCTCGCTGGTCGACTTGAATTTCGATCCCGCTCAGCCGGCGGATTGGATCCTGGACGTCCAGACCCTCTGCCTGGATCGGGATCGGCCCTACCAGTTGCCGTTTGGCGAGGGCGAACCGCGGTTACGTTTGACGGTTGGAGCGCCCCTGCAACGGATCGCCTGCCTCACGCGGCCGACGCGGACGCTGCGGCCGGCGCAGCGTCGGGGGGCCGTGTGGAAGCTGATTTCGCACTTGTC
>CAIYOB010001024.1 GCA_903927685.1 uncultured Planctomycetaceae bacterium | reverse complement strand
CGCCTCTTCGTAGTACTTCTTGGCTTCGACCGTCAGCACGGGCTTGCCCTGCGAGGAGGTGTCGAATCCGGCCGCGATGCCGCTGAACGTTTCGGCGACCCAGTTCAGGACACTGAATTCCGTACTGGCCGACCGGATCTGCTTCAAGAAGGTCTCAAAGCCCTTGGACAGCGCCTTCTTGGCATCCGGAGTGGCCAACTTCATCTGCTGTTCCAGATCGCGGGCCAGGCTGACGTAGATCACGATCAGCTGGTCCTGCGGGATGGCTTCTTTCATCGCCGCCATGACCTCGGTGGCCTTCTTGATAATCGCATCGGCGTCGGCCGCGCCGGCCAGCGACGAGATGTAGGCCCGCAAGGCGGACTTGTAGGTCTCGCCCGCAAACCCCTGGCGCTGCGTGGCTGGACTGCCCGCCTGGACCAAAGTCAGCGGCCCCAGCTGCGGGTCTTCGAGGACCGCGACCGCCTTGTCCGCTTGTCCCGTGTCGACGTAAATCTGAGCCAGCGACAGCGAGGCGGTCGCCGCCGACTCGTCCACCTTGCCGGTGCCCTTCATCCGCTTGACGCCGTCTTCGAGAACTTGCTGGGCCCGCGCTTTGATCTGGTCCAAGGTTGCTTTCTTGGCCGTCAGATCGGTGCCTTCCGGTTTGGGCTCTTCACCCGTCTCCCATTTGCGCATCTGCTGCATACCCTGCAGATACTCGCTCCACATCGCCTGGCCGGTCTTGATCTCCGCTTCACCCCGTTTGGGCGAATCGACGGGGATTTCGTTCAAGTACTTTTCGGCGGCTGCCAGGTCGCCGGCCTTGATCATCAGCGGTACCAGCGTGTTCAACGCGTCGATGGCTTCCGGCTGGTCGGCCCATTTCTGGGAGATGTAGGTGGCGATGCCGGTCACCTTCTGCGTCTCGAATCCCTTGTTGTCCGTCGTGTTTTCGGTGTACAGCTTGAGGTACGCCGCCATCGCGATTTTGGCGCACTGGCGAGCCCCGGCGCTGTCGGGGTAGCGGCGGGCGACGAATTCGCCCAGCAGACCGGCCTCGTAGAAATCGTTGGCCGAGAAATGCAGGAAGCACAGGAAGTAACGGACGACGTTCAGGTCATCGACCGAGGTCTGGCTGTCCGACAACTCGAGCGCTTTCTGGAAGTAGGCCAGGGCCTCTTGCACGGCCGACTTGACGGTCTGCTGGGCCTCCTCCAACTGCTTCTGCAGATCCGCCTTGACCTTCTCGTCCGCCTCGCCCGCAATCCGGGCTGGATAGGTCTGGAGGACCATGTTGGCGGTCTGCAGGGCGTCCAGCGCCTCGCGGCCGGCGTCCTTGGCTTCGGCGAACGTCTTGGGCTGTTTCTTGGTGCTGTCTTCCGCCAGTTCCGGCCCGCCGAACTTGGCGACCAACTCGCGGGCCTTGGCCTGCAAATCGCCGGCCTGCTTGGAGACGTACAAGGCGTTCTTGCGGGCCTCGCTTTCCCAGCGTTTGACCTGCGGGTCGTTGGCCTTGGCTTTCTTGCCGGCTGTGGCCAACCCCCATTGGCCCTCGGCCAGCGCCAGCCGCAGCTCCAGCCACTCGGGCTGCCGGGCCTCAGTGGGCCGCGCATTCTCGATCCACGGTTCGAGGAACTTGACCGCTTCCTGATACAACGGCGGCTTGCTGGCCAGCCAAGCCTGGGCGGCCAGCAGCAGCGTCTTCTGCTTCAACGCGCGGAACTCTTCCGGATTGTCCGGCTGGTCCAGCAGTTCCGCATACAGCGTCAGCGCTTCCTTGAGCTTATCCAATTTCTGGTTGCAGCGGCCCTGGTACATGCGGGCGTACAAGCCGGCCAGCCGCGTGCGGTACTTGTCGTAGACCTCGGCATACTGCCCGGCGGCCTCCGTCAGCAGGGCGGTGTATTCCTGCGAGCCCTTGGCCAGCGTCTCGACCGTCTCCTCGCGGACCGCCGCCGACAGCAATTGGACCTGCAGATAATCGGCCCGCAGCTGGTCCCGTGCTTCGATGGCCTTGGTTTCCTTGGGGTCGATCACTTTGGGAAGCTTGGCCAACCGCTCCTTGAGGTCGTTCTGCGAACGGGCGAAGACCTTGTACGCGTCCTCGTACTGCTGCCGCGCCGCGGTCAGCATGGCCGCCTTGTCAGCCTTCGGCTGTTTGGACTGCTCGACCTTGATCCGGGCCCGCTCGACCAGCAGGTTGCCGAGCTGGCTGTTGGCCGAGTTGACCAGGGCGTGGTCCGGATTCTGGCCGACGAATCGCGTCAAGGCGTCGCGGGCTTCGTCCAGTTGCTTCTCGCGCAGCGCGACATCCCGCTGCAGTCGCGAAGCCTCGATCAGCGTCGAGCCCAATTCGTACAACAGCGATTCTTTCAACTCGACCGGCGCCAGTTTGCTGGTCTTCATCGAGTTCAGGTATTCGACCGCCGTGTCATAGTAGCCGCGATCCCGCAACCCCTGGAGGAACTCCCGGGCCGGTTCGGAGGCGGGCGCAAGGGCGGATTCCACCAGGACCAGCCAGGCAATTGCCGCCACCCCGAACCGATTCTTGCCGTCGCGCCGTGTGCTCATTATCCGCTCCCCAGCTAGGCGTTCCTTCCGCTGCGAATTTCTAGAGGTTATCGTCTCGCGCCCGGTCTCGCAAGATCTACGATCGCCACGATTGCCACGATTGCCAGACGGCGAGTGCCGGGCGTCAATTCCCAGACGGCCGCGACTGCCGGACAAATCGTCACGGGAGTCCATAGTCCCGCCATTGTTCTCCGCTGATTCCGCGTGTGCCCGAACGCGCCGCGGCCAGCGCGCGGGTGCGGTCGAGTCGCGAGAGGACTTCCAGCAACCGGACGAACCGCTGGAACGAAGGCTGCCTCGCCAGCCCGGCGGGGGCGTCTTTCGCTCGGGCCAACACGTCATCCAGTCCGCTCGGCTTCGGTTCGTACCGGTAGCGATCGGGGGCAGCCAGACCGAAATTGAACGCCTGCTTGAGCACTTCCCCCGCTTCGGCGGTAATGGCCGCGGCTTGCAGCGACGGAGCCGCTCCCTCGAACGCGGTCGCGAACTGCAAGCGACTGAACCGCTGAGGGCCCGCGGATTGCAGCTGACCGTTCGCCGGGTCGCGCCATTGCAACCGGACGGTTGCCACGTCGTCTTCATCGTTGGGATACAGCCACAACTCGAACAGGGCCGAGGCCGTCTGGCCGGCGTGGAGGTCGGCTTCGACGGGGGCGGGCAACAGACCGCCGTATCCCGTCGAATCGTGGCCGACCAGTCGATAGGCCGCGACCGTCCGCGGATTGAATTCCACGTGCAACTTGACTTCCGTGGCTGCCAGCGAGTCGCTGCCGGTCAGCGTTTCCACCAAGGTCCACCGCAAGCCGTCGGCGCTGTGCGGGCGACGCACCGTACAAGCGACCGGCCCCGCCAGATCCAACCACGCTTCGGCGGGAACTTCCTCGGCTGCCAGGTCGCAGACCTCGACCTTCAAGTCGTCCTTTGCCGCCTCGGCGAACATCTTCCGCACGCCGTCGGCCTCGGCGCGATCCAGGACCGGGCGAGTGGCGGACATCACAACCAGCCGCTGCGGCAGATCGGCCGCCGTTCCGGCCTCTACCGCAAGGGAGATCGCCTGCTGGAGGGCCGCGCCCAGATTCGCCCCGCCACCCATGCCGGGACGTTCCAGAACCTGCATCAGTTGCTGCAACTCACCCCGGTCGCCCGGGCCTGCTTCGCGGACGATTTCGGCAACCTCGCGGGCGAACAGGATGACCGACAAGCGATCGTCCGGCCCCAGCTGATTCAGGACTTCGTCCACTGCGTCCTGCACCCAATCGCCGGCCCCGTCCCGGGTCATGCTCGCCGAGGTGTCGATCGCCAGAATCAGATGGCTAGCGGGCAAGTTTCGTTGTCGAGGCCCACCGACCTGGATGCGGATCTGAAACAGCCCGGCCTCCGCCGGATTGAACACGGACGGTCCTCCCGCCGTGCGAATCGCGACCGTCCCCGGTTCGGCAGTCGTCCCCAAGTGCGACTGCACAGCGGCCAAGAAATCCTCCACGCGGACCTGCTCGGGCGACGGCAGATGGCCGGCCGCTGCCTGGCGGCGGACCTGCGCCAGGCTGTCGGAGCGACTGGCCAGCGGCACGTCCAGGCTGCGGGACTCCGGATCGAACCCGGTCAGGGTCGGCGGCTGGACTCCGCGACTGTACAGGAACTCGCGATCGTAGCCGCGTACCAAAGGTGCTTCCATTCCACGGGCGGCAGGAGCGGTTAAGCTAGACAGGCTGGGTAAACCTGTCTTGGCGGAGGGCGAGTATCCCAGCGCACCCCAGCGGGTCAGCAACCAGTTGTCCCAGGGATTCCAGGCGGTCGTGCGGATGTCTTCGGCAAGTTGGCCCGCCGGCCCCGGTTGGGGCCGGTCAAATGTTGTCAGCAGACGCAAGGTCTCGTCGCTCAAGCCGCCCGCGTCCGGTTGCTTCCCGTGGCCGCTCGCTTCAGCCACGATCGCCACCGACGATTCTAATGGCGCGAGCAGATCCAACGGCCCTTGATCGACCACAAGCAGCGCCAGCGGCGGCGGGGGAAGCGGGCGGAGTGACGATGTCATGCTGCCGACAAGGGCCAACAGCCCCGCGCCGACCAGGATCATCAGACTGGCCGCCAGCGACCACTGACGCAGCTCCGAGCGCCGGCGACGGTACGGGATCATGCGACTCCGCGGCAGCACGCCGACCGGGAGCGGCACGCGCCGCAGCCCGTCGTCCAGCTCTTCATCGTCGACCAGTCCTTGCAGCCGCGCGACCAAGTCGGCGGGAATCTGGACGTCCCACAGCCGAACATCCAGCTCCTCGTCATTCAGCTCCGCAATCCCGCGCAAGCGGGGCGCCAGGCCGGCGGGGACCGGCACGTCGTTCAGCAAGCTGTCGATGGTGGGCTCGAAGGGGCCGTCTATCATCGCCGTATTAAAGATCCATCGTTCCCTGCGTCAGCGGTATCGTGCGGCTGCTCCCAGGTACTCCCGCAACCGCGTCCGTGCGCGGCTCACTCGGGACAGCACCGTGCCCAACGGAATGTCCAGCAGGTCGGCGGCCTCTTGGTGGGTCAATTCGCCGACCACCACCAGCAGCAGCGTTTCCCGCAGTTCGTTGGGCAATTGATCCAGCGCCGCCTGCATCTCGTCGCTGTACTCGTCTCGGAACGGGTCCTCACCTCCCACGCCAATTTCCGGCGGATGGTCGTCGGCCAACACCCGCGGCGGCGGCCGCCTGCGCCACCGGTCGATGATCCGGCGGCGAAGGATCGAGACCAGCCAGGCCCGCTCGCCCCGTTCGGCATCGTACCGCGACCGGCTCTTCCAGACCGAGCGGAAGGCTTCCTGGACCATGTCCTCCGCCTCGTGCTGGTCGCCGATCATCCGGTAGGCCATCCGGTACAGCGCAGGGCCGTGCTCCTCGACCAATCGGTTAAAATCCGCCTGATTGAGCGCCAAGACACCCTACTCCGCACGCTTCCGGGATCTGGGTGGTGCTGCCACCCGTCAGGCATCCGAGACATTCGCACCGCCCGAATCGGTTTATTCCCAGGCCCGCGGAACGCGTGCCTCGGTTGGCCGCAAGTCCATGCGGCATAAGGACCTTTTGCGAGTGCGAAGAGGCGAATGCAGAAGGAGATACCCATATCCTACCCCGCGGGGCGCCGCGTTGGCAAGTCGATTCGCGGTCGCCACGATTCGTGGTTGGTACGCTCCGCGGTTTGTCTCACTTGCCCAGGACCGGCACGCCCAGACGGATCGCGACCTGGCGGAGATCGTCATCCAGCGACGCGAGAGGCAAGCGGCGGCGCATCGCGAGTTCGACGTACGCCGCGTCGTAACTCGTCAAAGCGTGGCTGCGACTCAAAGGTACTACATGGTCGAACACCCGAATGGGAGTCTCTTCGTCAACCTGAATATCGAAGCTGCCGAGTAGTTTGATGAACTGCGCTGCGTCGGCCGCAGCGATCCGTCGCCGCCGCTCCGCCATGACCAGGACGTTCGCGACCTCCAGCGGCCAGTGCGCCGGCACAAGTGCGGCCTCGGTCACCAAACGATCCAGAATCCGCGCGGTCTCGTCCGTGGCCTCGTCCGCGAAACACCACGCCATCGTGATCGAACAGTCGATGATCAGCGCCGGCTTCATCGTCGCCCCTCGGCGATCATGTCCTTGACTTGCAGCCCGCGCAGACTATTCCTCGCGGCGATTTGCCGCATCGCGGCAATTGCCTCTCGACGCCCCTCCTCCGAACCAACGTCGCGGACAGGAACGAGCCGGGCCACAGGCGAACCGTGCCGAGTGATCGTAATCACCTCGCCACCGGCTGCCCGCTCCAGCAGTTCCGAAAAATGAGTCTTGGCCTCATAAGCACCGACAGAACCTGCAGCAGCGGCTTTCATGTCCGGCCTCCAAGAGTGGTTATCCGACCAGTCTTAGACCAGTCTATTCGTTTCGTCGGTGCAGATCAATAGAGCGGCCTTTACCTGTTCCGCCTTTCGATTTGTTAGAATCCGGGATGAAGACACGCCCGGGAATACGAACAATCTACAACAAGACGAAATGATGCTATGCCGTTGGACTTGACCGGTAAATCGGACGACGGGCGGTTTCGCCGAAGACCGCCCCCAGACTATCTGGCGCGGCGCACGCAGTACCGAATCTTTGCGCTGATTGCGAGTTTGTTCCTGATCCTCTTCCTGATGGAACATGCGCGCCAGCCGGAAAACTGGCGGTGGATCTGGACGATCGGCGGCGGTCAGGTGCCCGGCGAGGAGGATGTCGACACGCGGCTGCGGGCTCCGGACCAGCCGGCGCCGGGCAACGATCACTCGGAGCCGCTGGTGATGACCGCGGAGGCGGAAGCCTTGCCGCCGAGTTCGCCGCCGTCCGTCCCCACGGCGACCGCTGCCCCGCCCGACGCAGCCGCCGCGTTGCTGCGGGCCCGCCATGATCTCTGGTCGCGACTGCTGGAGGCATTGGGTGATCAGCCGCGGACGATGTTTCTGGGCGGCCTGAAAGCGGGGCGGGACGGTCACTGCCTGCCCGCGAGCGATCTGCCGGCGTGGGCCAACGCCGTCGACCAGTTGCAGGCCGGTTGGCAGGACTACGTGCACACGGCGATCCTGGCAGTGGGCGACGACAGCGGCCAACTGACCGACGCCGAGAAGCAGAGTTGGCTGCAGGTGATCGATTCGCTCCAGCAAGATTGGCGGGACCGCGTCCAACCGCTGTTGCAGGCGTTGGGCACAGGGCAACCTCCCGGCCAACCGCAACGCACCGCCGCCGCAGAAGTGCAGAGCACCCTGGATCAAGTGTTCCTCGACTCGATCCGCGACAACACGGTTTTTCGCAACGCCGAGAAAGACGCTTGGTTTCGCCTGCTGGAACAGTTGGACGAGCGAGCGCTGGCGTCCCTGCAGCGCGAGTCGACGGGCTACGTTGGCTTTTTGCAGCTGTACAAGCAGCCCACGGCTTACCGGGGAAAACTGGTTACGGTCGCCGGCACCATCCACATGGGATACCACGTGGACGCTCCGCAGAATCTGTACGGCATCGCGGGCTACTATGTGTTTTGGCTAAGACCGGCCGGCGCCAAGTCGCCGATCGTCGTCTATTGCCTGGGGATCCCGGACGGATTCCCGGACGTGGCCAAAGCACCCGCCGGCGAGCGGCCGCAATTGGACGAGCCGGCGGAGTTCACCGGCTACTTCTTCAAGCGGTGGGCCTATCGCGCCCGGGACGACACGCGTTTGGCGCCGCTGATCCTGGCCAAGTCGCCGCGTTGGGAGCGGCGGCCCGAGGCGGAATCCGCGGCGAATTCGGCGCCCAGCCCGTGGTTCTGGCTCGCCGTCTTGGGCGGCACGGGCGCGTTCGGCGTCGGCTTTGCCGCGATCTTCTTCTGGCTGACGCGGCGCACCCCGCCGCCCGGCCTGCCGCTGCAGATGGAGTTCCTCGAACGAACGGACGTCCAGCCATGAAGCGTCACCCGACTTGTTTCGTCCGCGTTTCAGCCGTGGCAGCCGCTGCCGGCCTCCTGCTGATCGCCACACTGCTGTGGCCTGCCGGCCTCGCGCCAGGGGCTGAGGCCGAACAGGCGCCCATACTGCCCTGGAACCGACCCACGGAGGACGCCGTCCAGCCGCCGACGCCGCGCTTGTCCAGTGCCCGGGAGATGCTGGAACTGTACTCGATCGACGCCAGCCAGATCCGCCAGTTGGAGGACGGCCGCCCGCTGGTCGTGGACGAGGACGAGACGCTGTTCAAGATCCTCTACCGCCTGCCGTCGTTTGGATTGGACAAGATCGAAGCCTGGTGCCAACGCGGCGCCGACTGGACGAAGTTGGCCGAGCAGCCCGCAGCCAATCGCTTGGGAGTATTCCAGGTCCAGGGCCGCGCCGTCGGCCTGCAACGGCTGGACTTGCCTGCCGAAATGGCCGCCCGCCTGGAGTACAGCAGCTACTTCCGCGTCCGCTTGCAACTGGCCGGCGTCCCTTATCCCGTGTTGGTCTGCTGCCGGGCCGTGCCTCGGGCCTGGGAGACCGCCAACTCACTGAACGAACCCGCCAGCTGTTGCGGCCTGTTCCTGAAGACCGGCGGCGACGCGGAGGGCCAGCGCGAGCTGGTGTTCGCCGCCGAGCGCATCGCCTGGCTGCCGGACCAACCGGAACCGGGGCTGGGAATCTCGCCCGACGCCGTCTACCTGGCGACTCTGGGCTTGGATGCCGGTCTGTTCGACGGCGTACGCACGACCAATCGCAAAGCGATCACGAGCGAAGACCGCGAGTGCTTCTACCAGTTGTTGGCGGCGCTGGGACGCGCGGACCCGGCGGACGTGTTCGGCCGCGCGCCGGCCGTGACCGACCTGACTCCGTTGCTGACGCAGCCCGAAGGCCAACAGGGCCGGCTTGGATCGCTGCTGGGCACGGCCATGCGGGTGCAGAAGATTGCCATCGACGAGCCGGACGTCCGCCAGCGGTTTGGGATCGAGCATTACTACCAGATCGACGTCTTTGTATCCCTGGAGAATACGGAGATTCGGTTCGAGCAGAAGGGCGGCAGCAAGGAAGCTCCCGTCTTCCGCAACGCCTATCCCGTCACGTGCTGTGTGCGCGAGCTGCCGGCGGGCCTGCCCGCGCGAGACGATATCGCCGTCCCGGTGCGTTTTGCCGGTGTTTACTTCAAGCTGTGGGCTTACAAGTCGGAATACGTGTCCGCATTCGACGCTCGGCAGCGGCAAGTCAGTCCGCTGTTCATCGCCACGACGCCGCGCGTCGTCAAGCTGGACAATTCAGACAGTCAGCTCCTGGGCTGGATCAGCGGAATCGTATTTGTGGCCCTGATTCTGGCCGCCGGGTTCTACACGTGGTTCCCCTGGCGGGCCGACAAACGCGTCCAAGAGCAGCTGTTGCGGCCCCGCCTCGAACTGGGCTCGGCGTCGTCGTTGAACGACTTGAACCTGCCCGTCCAAGACAAACCCGATTTCAGCGGCCTGGCAGCTCAAGATCGCGGCCCAACCAGTGACCAGTGACCAATGCTAATCCCACGCTTCACCATCCGCTGGCTGCTGTTGCTGATGACGGTCAGCAGCTTGTTCTTCTTCGTTGTCTCGTTGGCCGTCCGCGGCCAGGCGTGGGCGATCGCTGTCTCGATTAGCGTGGGCAGCCTGCTGCTGGCCTTTGTGG
>CAIYOB010001023.1 GCA_903927685.1 uncultured Planctomycetaceae bacterium | reverse complement strand
CAGCGCCTGGGACATGCCGATCAATTGTTCCAAGACGTCACTCATGAATTCTCTCCAACACTTGGTTACGCAGCGGCCCGGCGCCGGCCAGGAACTGGTCGGCAATTTGCCGCAGATGGTCCCGATCGCGGCCCTCGAATCGGAAGGTGATCGCGGGCTCGGTGATCGAGGCGCGAGCCAGCCCCCAACCGCCTTCGTAGCTGGCCCGCACGCCATCCAGACGCGTCACGGCGCCGCCGCACTGGTCGGCGATCGCCTCAACCGCGGCCAGGGCGTCGCCGGCAAACGGAATCCGCATGTCCGGCGTGATGGCGGGCCATTCCGCCGGGCGGATCAAGTCGGCCAGCCGCACGCGCCGCTGGCTCAGAAGCCCCAACACGACCAGGGCGGTGAACAAGCCGTCGTCGCCGCCGTCCAGGATTCCGAAAAAGTGGTGCCCGCTGACTTCGACGCCCAGTTCGGCTCGGGCGGCCAGCATCGCCGATTTGATGAAGCCGTGCCCGCTGGGCTGCATGATCGCCACCCCGCCGGTCTCGGCCGTCACGCGGGCGACCAGCGAGGCGCATTTCAAGTCGTAGACGACCGTGGGGCGGTGGAAGCAGTGCCGGATCAGGATCGCCGCGATCTCCTCCGGCCGCGCAATCCGGCCCGTGTGGTCGACGAACACCACGCGATCACCGTCGCCGTCCAACGCGATACCGACGTCGGCCGGGCGGGAACAGACGACGTCGACCAGCGGCCTCAAGTTCTCGTCGTGCGACGGATCCGGGTTGCATTTCGTGTAATCCGGGTCGATCTCCGGGGTCAGGGACTGGACCGCGTGGCCGGCCGCAGCCAGGACGCGGGGCGCGAGGTGCGTGTCCGCGCCGGCCATCGCGTCCAGGGCGACCGACAAGCCTTGCACGCCCGCTGCTCCGCCGGCCAGTTCCCGCGATTGGCGGACCGCCCATGCCTCGTACTCGGCCGTCACCTGCCGCTCGTCGCGAGTTCCCCGCGGGCCGTGGGGCAGGCTGTCCAGGCCGGCTGCCAGCTCTTGGATCAGGGCCGGGCCGGGAGGCTGGCCGGCCACGAAGAACTTGATGCCGTTGTAGCGGGCGGGATTGTGCGAGGCGGTCACCACGGCGACGCTGCGGCAGCCGAGGTGCCGGGCGGCGAAGTAGACGACCGGCGTGGGCTGCTGGCCGACGTCGAACACATCCAGCCCGGCAGCCAACAGTCCGTCTGTCAGGGCCTGCTTCAACTCGGGAGTGCTCCGGCGAAAGTCCCCGCCGACGCAGATCGACGACTCGTTCCGGGCCCGGATCATGCCGCCCAAAGCGTGGCCGATCCGGCGGGCCTCTGCCGCTCCCCACTCCCGGCCGACCACGCCGCGGATGTCACAGGCTTTGAAGATGGTCACAGGTAACCTCGTTCCCGCAACGCGGCACAGAATCGTTCCCAGGGCTCGGCATAGGCGGCGGCTAAGGCCGGCTCCGGGGCCACCGCCTGCCCGGCTCGCACGAGCGCCGCCACGGCCTGGCGGCAGCCGCCCAATGCTGGCATGGCCGCCAGCACGGCGGCACCGACGGCACATTGCGGATACCGGGGCGTCCAGTACGTGCGCTGATTCACGGCCGCGCGAATCCGCAGCCAGGTTTCTCCGGCCACTCCGCCGCCCGTGGCGTACACCGTCGGGCCGATGGGCAGGCCCAGTTGCTCCAGCCGCTCGATGCCCAACCGCTCCAGGAACGCCACGCCCTCCATTCCCGCCGCGAACCGCTCCGCCGGGTCGGCGATCTGGTCCAAGCCGAAGCCCGCGGCCGCGGGGCAGGCAAACGGGAACCGCTCGCCTGTCTTGACCAACGGATAGGCGATGCGTCCGGAAGGCAACCGCTGGGCCGCCGCGCGTCCCAGGGCGTCCAGGTCTTGCCCCCGCAACTGCGTCGCGACCCATTCGCCGCCGGTGGTCGAGGCCGCGCCGGGCAAGTAGCCGCCAGCCGGATGCCGGTGGTTGTAGATCGCCCCCGCGGGATCGAGTAACGGTTGGCGGCTGACGGCCTTGAAGACCAGCGTGCTGCCGAGCGTCACGTTCAGATCGCCCGCGTCCGCCGCACCCGACGCCAGGCAGCCGGCCGTGCCATCGGTGCAGCCCGCGACGACGGGGATCCCGGCCGGCAGTCCCGTGGCGGCCGCGGCATCGGCCGTGAGTCGCCCGACCGGCGTGCCGGGCAGGACGACCTCCGGCAACAGGCCGAGCGGGATGCGCAACCGCGACTCGAGCGCGTCCGGCCACTGCAGCCGGGCCGGCTCGACACCCGTCTTGAGCGCCGTGGAGACATCCGTCACGTCGTAGCGGCCGCACAACCGACCGACGATCCAGTCGGTCTGGTGCACCACGCGGCGGCAGCGGCGGAAGAGGGCGGGCTCAGACCTGGCGAGGTGCACGAGTTTGGGCAGGGCAAAGGCGGCGGCGATTTCGATCCCGAACGGGGCCAGTTCCGCGCGGACCGCGTCGGCCGCCTCGGCGGCCAGGTTCGCGGCGCGCAGATCGTTGTACATCACGCCGGCGGTCAGCGGGCGGTGGTCGTGGTCGACCAGCAGGAACGTGCCGGACGTCGCATCGACAGCAATGCCGACGATCTCGCCGCCGACGGGCAAGCGGCTGGCCAATTCGCGCAGCGCCGCCTCGGCCACCGCGGTCCAGGCCTGCGGATCCTGCTCGACTCGCGGACCGTCCACGCGCGCCGCGCCGGCCGGCAAATCGGCCCGGCCTTCGGCCACGAGTTGGCCCTGAAAGTCCAACGCCACGGCCCGCGCGCCGCCGGTGCCGAGGTCCAAGCCGACAGCAAGTTGGGGCTCAGCCATGACGGTGCTCAGTTCTTCTCCGTGCCCTCAGCGGTCGAACCGCCTTTCAAGTGCTGTTGCAGGTAGCTGGCGCGTTCGATGTTGCGGTCGGTGGTGTCCAGTTCCATGCCCCGCAGCTTTTGCAGGTGGGCCGGCTGGGTGTGAATGAACAACTGGTTGACGGTGGGAATCGCCACGTCGCGGATCAGGCCCAGGTTGACGCCCATGCGGACGCTGGACAGCAGCTGCATCGTCTCTTCGCTGCTGATCGTCTGGGCGGTGCACAGCAGCCCGTAGGCCCGGCTGACGCGATCGTGCAGTTCCCGGCGGCGTTCCTCGATCAAGGACTTGCGGGCCTTCCGCTCGTACTCGATCAGCACCGGGGCGATATCCCCGACCTGTTGCAGCAATTCGGCTTCCGTCTTGCCCAGCGTGATCTGGTTGCTGACCTGGTAAAAGTCGCCCATGGCCTGCGACCCCTCGCCGTACAAGCCGCGGACCGCCAGGCTGATCTTGTGCAGGCTGCGAAACACCTTTTCGATCTGCCCCGTGAGCACCAGCGCCGGCAAGTGCAGCATCACGCTGACTCGCATTCCCGTGCCCACGTTGGTGGGGCAAGCGGTCAAGTAGCCCAGACGCTCGTGGAAGGCGTACGTGACCTGCTCTTCCAGCAAGTCGTCGATCCGATTGATCTGATCCCAGGCGGCCTGCAGATCCAGTCCGCTGTGCATCACCTGGATCCGCAGATGATCCTCCTCGTTGACCATCACGCTGAACTGTTCGGTGGGGCCGATGGCCACGCCCCGGGCGCCGTCCGAATCGGCGTGCTCGCGGCTGATCAACTGGCGCTCGACCAGGAACTGGCGATCGACGTCGGGCAAGCCGTTGACGTCCACGTACGTCACATCGCGAAACGCGGCGATCTGGGCAAACCGGTCCCGCAGAGTCTTCTCGACGGCGGCTCGGTCCAACCCGGTGCACTTGCGAATGAACGGATAATCCGCCAGGTTTCGCGCCAAGCGGATTCGGCTACTGACCACGATGTCCGAGTCCGGCCCGGAGCCTCGCAACCACTCGCCACATTTCCCAGCCAATTCTTCAAGTTTCACGACCCGGGTCCAATATCAGAAAGCGGTCTTGATTTCGGTCTTGATCTTCCTGGCAGGCTGCACGCCGCGGGGGCATCGCTCAGGAACCTTCGTGGTCCAGTTCGCGGATTTGATCCCGCAACACCGAGGCCCGCTCATAGTCTTCCTTGTGGACGGCCTCGCGCAGATCGCGCCGCAAGCGGATCAACTGCGTCTGCTTGTCGAGGCTGCGCGCGGACTTCCGCGGCCGTTTTCCCGTGTGGGTGTTGGCCCCGTGGATGTTGGTGACCAAGTGGTCCAACTGATCCTGGAAACAGATGTAGTCATGGGGGCAGCCGAGTCGGCCGTGATTGCGGAATTCAAAGAAGGTAATTCCGCACACCGGGCAGGCCTGTTTGTCCAGTTGAGCCAATTCGTCGGCCGTCCGCCCAATCTGCAGATGCTGCAACAGGGCGTTGGCCGCCGCTTCGGAATCCTGGGACTCGGTGGGGCGGCTCAGGTACTCGCGGGCACAGTCCTCGCACAGATGCAGTTCTTCCCATTGCTCCTTGCCCCCGACGCGTTCGGTGATGTGGAACGTCGCGGGCTTATCGCACTTGTTGCATTTCATATTGAAGCAAGTTCTTACATGACAAGGACTAAGTGAATGTACGGATTCTAGCACCCGGGCAGGGCGTGTCAAGGTTGCTGAATGTGACGCGATGCACGCGCGGTCCTGCTTGCATCCGCGGGGGCGACTGGTACAGTAAGGCGATGCGTGCGGAGCGGCTCGGCCTGATGCGCGTCGCCCACCACGCGATGTCGATCCCGCCCACCTCGGTCAGCAAGGAGCCCGCCATGCCGAATCGCACGAACACGAACCGTCGCAACTTCCTCCAAGCCAGCTTGGCTGCGGGCATCGCCGCCCCCTACGTGGTTCCGGCCTCGGTGCTGGGGGCGGA
Source organism: uncultured Planctomycetaceae bacterium (assembly GCA_903927685.1). The sequence goes on along the minus strand of CAIYOB010001023.1, from coordinate 2,639 downwards.
AGACCAACCGCCACCCAGCGAGCGGATCAGCCTGGGCATCATCGGCTGTGGAGGCATGGGACGCGGCAATCTGAACAACTGTGCCCAGCATCCCGATGTCGTGGTGACCGCAGTCTGCGATCCGTGGAAAGAACGCTGCGACAAGGTCGTCGAACAGTTCAAGGGCACCGCCAAGGGCCATCGGGATTTCCGCGAGCTGCTGGCCCGCCAAGACGTCGACGCCGTAATTATCGCCCCGCCGCCGCACTGGCACGCCCTGATCGCGATCCAAGCGGTCGAAGCCGGCAAGGACATCTATCTGCAGAAGCCGATGACCCTGTTCCCCGACGAAACGCTGGCCGTGCGGAATGCGGTCAATAAGCATCAGCGAATCAGCCAGATCGGCACGCAGATCCACGCTGGCGAGAACTACCGCCGCGTTGTGGAGTGGATCCGCTCGGGCAAACTCGGGCCGGTCAGCGTCGTGCGGACGTTCAACGTGATGAACCAAGGCCCCGACGGATTGGGACACGCCCCGCAACAGGATCCGCCTCCCGGCCTGGACTGGGATCTGTGGCTGGGGCCGCTGTCCAAACGACCGTACAACGCGATCATGGCCGCCGACAGCTATAACCACTGCTCGTTCTGGGACTGCTCGGGCGGCTGGACGCCGGGAATGGCCCCCCACATCATCGATTTGCCCATCTGGGCCCTGGACCTGGGCGTGCCCCTGGTGACCAGTTGTTCCGGCGGCCGGTACGTCGTGCACGACGATGGCGATGCGCCGGATACGCAGGAAATCCTCTGGCAGTATCCGAACCTGACGATGACCTGGATGATGAGCATCTGCAACAGTTTCGCCTTCGATTTCGGCCGCGGCTCGCCGGCCCGCCGGCTGGGCATTTACTTCCACGCCCTGCGCGGCACGTTGTTCACCGACTACGGCAAGCACGAGGTCGTCCCGGAAGGCAACTTGCTGGAGGACGCTGCACCGCCGGAACGTAGCCTGGCGAGTTCCCCGGGCCACGAACGCGAATGGCTGGATTGCCTCAAGACTCGCCAGCAGCCCAGCTGCAATGTCAACTACCACTACAAGGTCGACCTCGCGCTCACCCTGGCCAACCTGGCGTACAAACTGGGACGCTCGGTGCGGTTCGATCCGCAGACGGAGAAGATTGTCGGCGACGACGAAGCCGTCAAGCTCGCCCGGCCCGTCTATCGCGATCCCTGGAAGTTCCCGGCCGAGTACCTGCCGGGTTGAGTCCGACCTGTGACGCCGAACGAACATCCCACGGAGTCCTGCCATGCCCTGCCCAATCACCCGTCGCCATTTCCTGTCCGGTGTGACCGCCAGCGGGGCGGGGCTGCTGATCCTGGGCAACAGCCGCTCGGCACGCAGCTACCAGGCGAACGACAAGCTGGACATCGCCGTGATCGGCGCCGGCGGCCGCGGCGCGGAGAACTTGAAGGAGGTGGCCGGCGAGAACATCGTCGCCTTGTGCGACGCCGACGAACGGCGCGCCTCCGGTTCGTTCGCCAAGTACCCGCAGGCCAAGGTGTACTACGATTACCGCCGGCTGCTGGACGAACTGGGCGGCCAGATCGATGCCGTCGTGGTCAGCACGCCCAACCACGTGCACGCACCGGCCAGCGTCACCGCGATGCGGATGGGCAAGCATGCGTACTGCGAAAAGCCGCTGTCGCATTCCATCTACGAAGCCCGCGTGGCGGCGCGGGTCGCGGCCGAGCAGAAAGTGGCCACGCAGATGGGTACCCAGATCCATGCCACCGACACCTACCGGCGGATCGTGGAACTAGTCCGCGGCGGCGCGATCGGCACGGTGCGGGAATGCCATTGCTGGCTGTCGGGAGGACGCGGCGCCGGCGACCGCCCGCCCGACACGCCGCCGGTGCCGGCCGGCTTGCACTGGGACGCCTGGCTGGGTCCGGCGCCCGAGCGGCCCTACCATCCGTGCTACGTGCCGCACGACTGGCACTACTGGTGGGACTTCGGCGGCGGCGAGTTCGGCAATATGGGCTGCCACTACCTGGACCTCGCCTTCTGGGCACTGGACCTGCGGCATCCGGCGACGATCGAGGCCCAGGGTCCGCCACCGCATCGGGAAAGTACCCCCACGGTCGAACACGTGCGGTACGAATTCGCGGCCCGCGGCAGCCAGCCGCCGGTGCTGCTGACCTGGACGCACGGGCCCCAGCCGCCGCCGGTCTTTGAGCAGCACGCCTTCCCCAAGTGGGCCTGGGGCGTGTTCGTCGGCAGCGCCGGCATGTTGCTGGTGAATTACTCGCAGTATCTGCTGTGGCCGCAGGACCAGTTCGCCGGCTATCGGCCGCCCGAGCCCAGCATTCCGCGCTCGCCGGGCCACCATCTGGAGTGGATCGCGGCGTGCAAGACGGGCAGCCCAACGACGTGCAACTTTGACTACTCCGGGGCCGTCACGGAGACCGTACTGCTGGGCAATCTCGCCTACCGTGTCGGGCGCAAGCTCGAATGGGACGCGGCGGGGATGAAATTCCCCAACTGTCCCGAGGCGGACCAGTACCTGCAGCGGGAATACCGAGCCGGCTGGACCCTGTAATGCGTCCGGCTCAGAAATTCCTCCCGTACAAGTGGCGCAAGCTTCCAGCGTGCGGTTCGTATT
>CAIYOB010001022.1 GCA_903927685.1 uncultured Planctomycetaceae bacterium | reverse complement strand
CGTCCCCGTCGTGTACACGTTCCTGGACGACTTGGGGGCGTTGTTCCGCCGCCCGGCTTGATCTCCTTCACCCCCGACCTTTTGGCCTTGCTGGGGTGCCTGGGGTCGAGCCACGAGGTACGAGTGGCGAGCCCCCAGTCTGTGCCGCTGGGGGCTCGCTGCACTCGACCCCAGCCACCCCAGCATTTCGCTTTGACGACGCACCAGGGTACCGGGGGACCGGCCCACTCGCTGGCGCTTCGGGTTAGGGTGGCGGGGGCCGGCCCACTCGCTGGCGCTTCGGGTTAGGGTGGCGGGGGCCGGCCCACTCGCTGGCGCTTCGGGTTAGGGTGGCGACGTGCAGGGCTAACTCAACCCGGCCACTTCCCAGCCTTGGCGATAGGCTCGGCGGACACGGGCGTTCGCTTCGGGGTGGTTCTTGAACGCCAGAGCGGCGCCATCCCACTCGAGGGTCGTGTTTCGATACAGCGTCGAGACGGTGCCCAGCAGTACCGTTTCGGTCAGCGGCCCGGAATAGTCGAACGACGTGCTCGTGGTCGTCTTGCCCAACACCGCGTCGATGAACTGGTCGTTGTGGCTGGTGCCGGTGACCTTGGGCATCTGGTAGTCGGCGAACTGGGCCTTGGGCAGCAGGAACGGCACGGCGACGTGCGGCAGCACCATCACGCCCTTGGTGCCGAGGAAGATCGAACCGTTGCCGGGCCGCGGCTGGTCCTCTAACACGGCCAGCACTTCTTGCGGCGGACGGGCATCGCCGTCGTACCACGTCAGCTTGACGGTCGGCCCCTCGGTGTACGGCGTCGCGGGGAACTCGTAGTGAATGATCTCGTCCAGCGCCCAGTTCGCCGCACTGGCGGCCGGCCCCTCGGACCGCACCGACAGAGGCGAGCCCAGCGCCAGGGCCTCGAATACGGGATCGAAGATGTGGCAGCCCATGTCGCCCAACGAGCCGGTGCCGAAGTCGACCCGCTTGCGCCAGTTGCCCGGGTGGTAATAGCCGTCGAGGTAGGGCCGCGGAGCGCACACGCCCAGCCAGGCGTCCCAGTTCAGGCCGGCCGGGACGGGATCGCTGCGATCCGGTACGGGGTCGGCATCGCCCCACTTGCGGTCGGTCCACAGGTGAACTTCCTTGACCTTGCCGATCGCGCCGCTGCGGATGACTTCGACGCCCAAGCGATAGTACGCGGTCGAGTGGATCTGAATGCCCATCTGCGTGACCAGCTTCTTCTCGCGGGCGAACTCGGTCAGTTGGCGGGCCTCAAAGATCTCATGCGCCATCGGCTTCTGAACATAGACATGCAGCCCCAGTTGCATTGCGGACATGGCCATCGGAGCGTGCATGTGGTCGGGCGTGCCGATGTTCGCCGTGTCCAGGTTCTTGCCTTCCTTGTCCAGCATCTCGCGCCAATCCTGGTAGACCTTGATGTTCTTGCCCGCCAGTTGCTCCTTGACCAGATTCAGCCGCGACGTATCCACCTCGGCGACGCAGACCAAGTCCAGGTTCGGGTGACTGCTGAACGTCATCATGTCCGCGCCGGCCATGCCGTTGGCGCCAAAACTGGCGTGCCGCACGCGCCCGCTGGGCGGAGCCGAAATCAAGTTGCGGGCGATCAGGGGGACGGCGATCCCGGCGGCGGCAGCTTGCTGCAGGAAACGGCGACGGTCGATGCGAGAGGTGCGGGACATGCGATGCTCCTGTGCGGAATGGTCAAGTCAAAGCTCGTGTTGAACACCGGTTCACGTTGCTGGTCGCGGTCAGTCCAGGTGGAAGACCTCCTCCATGTCGGACCACCATTCGCCTGTGTCGCGGCTGGCCAGCGGTTGCTGGCACGGCTTGCAGACGTCCCACCACCGCTGAGTCTCGGGGTCGGCAGCCATTTTGGCCATGTCGGCGGCGAAATCGCTGCCGATGTATTCCAGGTAGCTGAACAAATAGAACTGACCATCGTCCAGCCGGCGGAGATAGATTGAGTAATTCCGGATCTTGCAGGCGGTGATCATCTGCAGCACCCCGGGCCAGACGGCGGCATGCAGACGCTTGTACTCGTCGATCTTTTCCGGCCGCAAGCCGATGACCCAGCCGTAACGTTTCACGGTATCCTCCTCAGTGTGTCTAGATCTCCTTGCAGGCCCCTGGTTGCGGGGCTGCGTACATGCCGTCGGGTCCCGCCTGGAGCGGGGCCGGCGTCTCCAGCGTCATGTGGTCGATATCCGCCACGTACTCGAAGTTCGAGTTCAGCGCTTGCTCCCAGGTGACGGACTGGCCCGTGTGGACGGCCATGCGGCCCAGCAAGGTCGCCAAATTGGCTTCGCCGGCCCGCCGCGCCTCGTTGTGCGG
>CAIYOB010001021.1 GCA_903927685.1 uncultured Planctomycetaceae bacterium | reverse complement strand
TCATCTGCAGCACGCCCGGCCAGACGGCGGCATGCAGACGCTTGTACTCGTCGATTTTTTCCGGCCGCAAGCCGATGACCCAGCCGTAACGTTTCACGGTTTCCTCCTCAAAGCGTCTAGATTTCCTTGCAAGCCCCTGGTTGCGGGGCCGCGTACATGCCGTCCGGTCCCGCCTGGATCGGGGCCGGCGTCTCCAGCGTCATGTGGTCGATATCCGCCACGTACTCGAAGTTCGAGTTCAACGCTTGCTCCCAGGTGACGGACTGGCCCGTGTGAACGGCCATGCGGCCCAGCAAGGTCGCCAAATTGGCTTCGCCGGCCCGCCGCGCCTCGTTGTGCGGCGTGTTCTGCCGGATGGCATCGACCAGGATCTGCCATTCCCGATCGTAGGGATTGATATCCGGCTGGCCGTACTCCCAGATCTGTTCCTCCTTGACCATCCTCTGGCTCTTGTAGATCTTCGGCTCCGGCTGCCCCAGGTTGGCCATGATGACCGCCGAGCCCTTCGAGCCGTGCGCGAAATCGGCGTATTCGTTCCAGCAGTTGGGCATGTGCCGCGAAAACGCGAACAGCTTCGCACCGTCTGCAAATGTGTATTCGACCGTATAGTGGTCCAGCAAGTTGCCCGCGTCGGCGTAGCAGCGGCCGCCCATGCCCTGGGCGGCGACCGGCCACGCGTTCTTGACCCAGCAAGCCTGGTCCACGTTGTGGCAGTGCCAGTCGATAAAGAATCCGCCGGTGACCCAGTTGAAGCAGACCGGGTGCTGCAGCTGGAACGTCAGTTCGTTGGCGCCGGCAGGGACCTTGGGGCAGCCGACCTGGCCATGCACGCGATAGATTCGCAGCGTGTGCACGTCGCCGATCGCGCCGTCATAGATCCGCTGGACGACTTCCTCGCGGGCTTTGGAGTGCCGCCACATGAAGCCGCAGCCGACTTTCAGGTTCTTTTTCTCCGACTCCTCGGCGGCCTTCAAGATCCGCCGTGTGCCGGGAGCATCCACGGCGAACGATTTCTCCATGAACACGTTCACCCCCTTCTGCACGGCGTACTCGAAGTGCAGCGGGCGGAAGACCGACGAAGTGGTCAGGATCACCACGTCGCTGGGCGACAGACAATCGATCGCCTGCTTGTAGGCGTCGAACCCCAGGAACGATCGCTCCGGCGTCACGTCGACTTTGTCCGGAGCCGCGTTGGCCAGGTTCTTCAAGCTGCTCTGCAGACGCGGCTCGAACAAGTCGGCCATCGCCACCAGCTTGATCGGCCCGCCCGTGGTCGCAAACGCATTGACGACCGCTCCCGTGCCACGGCCGCCGCAGCCGACCAAAGCCAGCTTGATCGTCGCGTCCTCGGCGGCGTGCACGTGCGGCACGAGCACCCCGGCCAGCGCGGTGGCAGCCACGGTCTGTCCGGATCGGCGGAGGAATTCGCGGCGGGACGAGGCAGCCGCGGCGGGAGGGGAAACGGAGGTCTTCATCGGCAGGCTCCTTAGTGGGGATGATCGTGGCCGACGTGCGCATCCGCCGGGCCGTGTTCAGGCGGATCCGGCGATTCTGTCGCCTCGTGGCCGTGTTGGTGCGGCGATTCGAAGATACCCAAGCCATACGCAAAAACAACACCCAGGACCAGGGCGGTGGACAGTTTCAGGCGATCGTGCGCGTGGAACTGGATCTCCGGCAAGATGTCCGCCAGCGCGATGCACAGGAACACGCCGGCAGAGAACCCCAGCGCCAAACCCACGATCACGTGCTGCTGCTCGGCGAAATGTCCAACCCCCAGACAGAACGCGGTTGCCCCGACGATGTTGGTCAGCGCAAAGGCCACGTTGACCAATTGCCGCGATTTGGCCGGCCAATTCCCGGCCGCCATAACCGACGTGATCGACATCGCGTCCAATGGCTTGTGGAGCACGACCGCCAAAAACGTCCCCAGCCCCACCAGGCCCGACGCTCCCGGGTACCGAGCCTCGGCGGTGACGCTGGCGGCAATCGCGATGCCGTCCATCAAGGTGTGCAAGCCCAGCCCCACAAACAACCCGATCCAGCTGTAGCGATGGCGATGCGTCGAGCAGTGGTCGCCATCCAGCGGGTAATCGTGATGGGGACAGGCTTCATGGGGATGATGGTGATCGCAACTGGTCCCCACCGCCGGATCGACGGGCCCGTGCTGATGGACGTGAAAGATGCGGATCAGGAAGAACATTGTCAGCAGTCCGCCCAGCGCGGCGCCCACCGCCTGGTCCACCGACCCCGTTTCGGCCGCGGCATGCGGAATCAGATGCAACAGGGCCACGGCGAGCACCAGACCGCCGACAAAGCTCATGATCAACTGCATCCGCGTGTGGGTCAGCCGCAACAGCGAAGGCAGCGTGCCGCCGGCCAGCGAAGCCACGGCGACCAGGGAACAATAGCCGGCGATCAGCAGGTAGGGCCACATAGGATCTCCGCGGCCTTGTGGGCCGGCGTACTCGGGGCGACGGCGAGGATGAACAGCGACCGCCCATCATCCTAGAGTTTTCCCGCCTGTCCACAAGCCGATGGCTTGGAGAAATCTCAGGCCGTCGATCCATCGGCCTTGCCGCGGCAGCCTTGCCCGACATGTGGCTTGCCCGTCTGGCTTGCTGTCCGCGCAGCCAGTCATTACATTGACACCTTGTTTTCCCGTACCGGAGGTGCTTTCCATGATCCGCCGCTTTTCCTTCCACCGCTGCTGGCTCGCGTTCCTGGTTCTCGTCGTCTCGGGAGCGGGGTGCCGCGACTCGGGGCCTGCATCGGCCCCGGGCGAATCGCCCCAGCCGGCCGGGAAACCTGACGAGATTCACCTGGCGTATATCACCAACGGTGTCGCCTCGTTCTGGAACGTGGCCAAGGCGGGCGTCAAGGCAGGCGAACGTGAATTCGGCGTCCGCTGTGACGTGGTGATGCCGGCGGAGGGCGTTGCCGATCAAAAGCGGCTGATCGAGGATCTCGTGGGCCGCGGGATCGACGGCCTGGCGATCAGTCCGATCGATGCCGCCAATCAGATCCAACTGATCAACGAGGCCTGCGAGCACACCACGGTGATCACGCAAGACTGCGACGCCCCCGGCACAAACCGGCTGTGCTACGTGGGGACGGACAACTATCAAGCCGGGCGCCTGGCCGGCCAGTTGGTCAAGGAAGCTCTACCCAACGGCGGTTCGGTCATCATCTTCGTCGGCCGTCTCGAACAAGTGAACGCCCAGACGCGGCGTCAGGGCGTAATTGACGAAATCGTCGGCCGCGAGCCGGACCCGAAACGCCGCGATCCGCTGGGCGAGCCGATCCGCGGGGACAAGTACGTGGTGCTTGACACCCGCACCGATCAATTCGACTTCGGCAAGGCCAAGGCGCTGGCCGAGGACGCGATCGCCAAGTATCCGGACCTGGGCTGCATGGTCGGACTGTTCGCCTACAACGCGCCGCAATGCCTGGCCGCGGTCGAACAGGCGGGCAAGGCGGGCCAGATCAAGATTATCGGCTTCGATGAGGAAGGGGCCAATCTTCAGGGCATCGTCGATGGCAAGATCTACGGCACGGTGGTGCAGAATCCGTACGAGTACGGCCGCAAGTCCGTCGAGATCCTGGCGGCCCTCGTCCGCGGCGACAAAAGCGTGATTCCGCCGGGCGCGTACATTGACTTTCCGTCCCGGCAGATTCGCCGAGATAACGTCCAGGAGTTCTGGGATGACCTGAAAGCCAAAATGGAGGCCGCTAACCAGCCGTAAGGGCCCCATCCCGATGACCGCACTTCAAACCACCCCGCTGCTCGAAGCCCGCGACATCAGCAAGCGGTT
>CAIYOB010001020.1 GCA_903927685.1 uncultured Planctomycetaceae bacterium | reverse complement strand
CTCGATCACCGCCAACTCGGTTTCGGACAGGTCGCCCATCGCGTTCACGAAGCGCAGCCACGAGCCGTAGGTCTTGCGTACCGCGCGGGGATTGAAGCCTTCGTGGAAGACCTCGGCGGCTGTGGGACGCTGCCCCTGCAAGTCCCGGAAATCGACGTAGTGGCTCCGAAGTGCCTCCGGCGGACTGGGAGCACGGAGCAACGCTTTCAAGATGTCCACGGCCACGGTGTCGTAGGTCACCTCGCAGCCAGGCGGCAGGTCCACCTGTCCCGCCAGCATCAGCTTGAGGGCGGCTGCGACCTCGCCGTCGCCAGGACCAAGCTGGAACAGCGTTCGGGGTTTGAGCAGGAACGTACGGTGGTTACCGATGTAGTCGATGACCGTGAGGTGCGGCTTGTCCGGGGCCAGGCGGAGCCCGCGTCCGAACTGCTGGAGCCAAATCGTGCTGGATTCCGTGGGCCGGAGCATCATCACGGTGTCAATGGCCGGGATGTCGATCCCCTCGTTGAACATGTCCACAGCGAAGATGATGTCCAGGTTCCCGGCGGCGAGCTGGTCCAGGGAGGTGGCGCGGGGGGCGGAGTTGGGACCGGAGTGGACGGCCGCCGCCCGCAGGCCCGCTTCGTTAAAGAACTCCGCCATGAAATCAGCATGGCGTTGGGAGCAGCAGAAGCCCAAAGTGCGTTTGCCGGCCCGCTGGCGGTACTGTTCCAGGGCGTTCTGGGCGCGGGAACGGGTCGCAACCGCCCGCGTGAGTTCCTCCTCGTCGAATCGCGAGTTGCGCCACGGGATATTCGCGTAATCGACCTCATCGGGTACGCCGAAGTAGTGAAACGGACAGAGCAGGCCCTGGCGGATGCCGGCCATCACGTCGCAGCGGAAGACCAGGTTCTCCTGGCAGAGGCCCAGCAAATCCCCGCCATCCATGCGTTCAGGCGTAGCAGTCAAACCCAGCAAGAACTTCGGCGCAAAGTAGTCGATCAGTCGCCGATAGGTGCGGGCTGCCGCGTGGTGGAACTCATCCACGACGACGTAATCAAAGCTGTCCGGCGAGAACAGCTTGAGGTGCTGCTGCCGGCCAAGGGTCTGGATGGACGCGAACAGCACTTCGGAGTCGGGCAGTTTCTCGGTGCCGGTGTACCGGCCCAGCCGAGCTTCCGGCCGGATGCGCCGGTAAGTCTGCATCGCCTGCGTCAGGATCTCCTCGCGGTGCGCCACAAACAACACGCTACCGAACTCCGGTCTGCTGCTGTCGTATGCGCTGAGCCACGTCTTGCCCAGGCCCGTGGCCAGGACAATCAGACCGGCCGAGTTGCCGGCCGCGCGGGTTGCCGTCAGCGAGGCCAGCGCCTGTCGCTGAATCTCGTGGGGTTCGGGTGGAGGCTCCGGGGCCTCGGTCTTGACCTCGACGGGCACGATAACCGCCGGTGGGCGCCTACGGGCCTTGTACTTCGCGATCCAGGCGGCGTCGAGCGGACGGGTCGCCGGGTCCCGGTACAACTGCTCGAACGCTTCCACGATGTCTGTGAACCCCGACCCATCCCTTGAGGAAACGATGCGGTAGTTCCACTCGACGCCGGTCTCCAGCGCCGACCCGGTCAGATTCGAGCTGCCCACGTATGCCGTCGCTTCGCCGCCAGCGTGGTAGAAGATGTACGCCTTGGGGTGGAATCCCGTCTGGGCCGCCTCGTAGACGCGAAGATCAAGGCTGCCGTCCAGGTCGTACAGTTCCCACAGGGCCTGCGGATCAGTCACGTCCAAGTAATCGCCGGTCAGCAGCCGGACGCGCCCGCCCCGGTCCAGCAGATCCCGCAGATGTTCCCG
>CAIYOB010001019.1 GCA_903927685.1 uncultured Planctomycetaceae bacterium | reverse complement strand
GCCACGCCCGTGGCGATCGACCAGGCGACGGGCACGCATGCGACGCTGGACGCTCGGCTGTCGGGCCAGGAACTGGAGTTGGGCTTCCGCGCGGGGCCGATGCAGATCTTCACCGCCGACGGGTACTTGGGACTGGACGGCGACGGCGACATGCAGACGGTCGTTGACAGTGCCCGGCTGGCGGTCAAGCTCGACCAGTGGGCCGGCGCGGTGGCCGACGACGGCACGTTTCATAGCGCGACCGAGGATTTCGACGACAACGTCCAGGCCCAGACGAAGGGCCGGTTCCAAACGAATCTGGAATTGTGGCTGGCGCTGGACGGCGAAGAGTATCTGCTGGACAAGAGTCTTGACATCCGGACGCGCACCGCCGACGGCGACCAGGGGCTCGGGAATCTGTTCCAGCAACTGGCGGATCCGGCCGCCTATGCCGGCAACCTGCAGGTGAGCTACCAATATCCCGACATCGCCGCGCAGTACGAACAATACGGCGGCACGTTCGCCGTTCTGGGCCTGCTGAACGACCCCGCCTACGTCATCGACGGCGTGGGGTTCGCGATGGGCTCGGTCGAGGACGCGTTCCTCGGCGCGCTGTCCCATGAACTTCCGCTGATCGGCGACCGGCTCGTCGCGGCGGCGCACTTCCTGAGCGACGCGCGGCTCCAACTGCTGGCCGACTTGCGGGCGAAGCTCAGCGGCAACGGCCAGCTGATCGAAACGCTGCAGAAGTCGTTGTTCGAGGTCCTCGGTCCGGCCGGCCTGAACATCCTGGCCGACAACAATACCAGCGGCCAGGTGACGATCGACGACGTGCTGGTCGGCTGGTACGACGCCGACGGGAACTTCCTGGCCAACTGGGTGCAGGGTGGATCGCCGCCTGCACATGCCGACGCCGTGCAATTCATGGTCGGCTTGGGCGGCGTGCTCCGCGGCGCCGGATTCGAGATTCCGCTCGACCTGAACCTGCCGGGCTTCGTCCTGAACGTCAACGGCGGCTTGGACCTGGAGGCGACCTGGTCCTACGATTTCGGCTTCGGCATCTCCCTGGCCGATGGATTCTACGTCACGACCAACGCGGACGCCGCGCCCGAATTCGAATTCCACGCCCATGCGTTCCTGGACGACAAGGCCAATGACCCGAACGCGTTTGCGCCCTACGTCGGCACCGGTTCGCTGCAATTCTTCCAAGCGACGTTGGAAGATCACGACATCGACCCGGCGACCCCCGGTTTCCAGTCGGGCGGGGTGGACGCCCCGCTGACACTGGACTATCAGGGCGGCGTCAACGGCCGCCTGCCGCTCAATACACTGTTCGCGACGCCGGGAAACCGGCTGTACGACGTCGACTTTACGGCCCATGCGACGCTACGGGACAGCCTGGCCCTTGAGGTGGCGGGCGTGGCCGCGCTACCAGAATTACGGGGCGAGCTGGAGCTCGACTGGAGTTGGAGCCTGGACGGACCCGCCCAGGACCCGGTGCTGGCGCTGGAGAACTTCCGGCTGG
>CAIYOB010001018.1 GCA_903927685.1 uncultured Planctomycetaceae bacterium | reverse complement strand
GAGCACCCATCACACCGAGAAGAACGGCGGCGGCGGGCGGTCCCTCCGCTGCTGGACCTGGCCGGCTGGAACGTCCCTCCAAAGGCAACGCCGAGCCTCGAAGGACAACAGGCGTTGCCTGGCTTGGAGGACGTGGAACGTGAGCGGAAATATCGCAAACGCCGCGATGAGGGACGCGGACAACAGCACCTTTTTTGACCCGAGGGGGGAACGATGTTACGAGGCGAAACGACTGCAGACCGCGCCCGCGATGTGCACGGGCGCATCCAGAAGCACGAGGAACACGGGCAGCGCTGGGCGATCTGCTTGGACTGCGGCGCATCGTGGGCCGTGGTCGAGTGCGAAACGGCCGGCGGCCGCGAGTACGAGGACTTTGAAGAGATCGACGAAGGCGACGGTTTTTGTGCCGGCAACCAGTGACAGGAAAGGGAACCGATGAACGCAGACTTGCGGCTGTCCATGCTCGAAGAGATCGGCGCGCAGTTGTGCGCGATGGTCGACAAGGGGCGAGACGATTACCGGCACGGGAAACCGGGCCGCGTGCACGCGGTTGAATGCCTCGAAGCCATCTTCCGGACCAGGCGGGGCCGTGAAGTCGGTCGGCTGGGGCTGGAGCGGGCAATCCACGCTCTTGCCGGGGACGTGTACCACTTCGCAGACTTCGACCTGACCGACGCCGACCGGGTCGAAGTCGCCAACATCTGAACACCCGCCCGCGCCCCGCCGCGGTCCACTGGAGGGACTGGCGGCGCGGCCCTGGCGGTTGCTCGGGGGCTGATCGGCCAGCAGCCATCCAAACCGGCCAAGAGATCGAGGGTGACGCAATGACAATTACCGAACTGGACGACGTGTTTGGTCCCGTGGTGCACCGTTACACCAGGCAGCAGGCGATCGAGGATGGCGTGCTGGTGGACCTGAGCAATACGACGGATGCCTGGGTGCCTGCGATGGTCCGCGAGGCCGGCATCACGATCCCCGTGGCCATGACAACCACGGCCTTCGTGGATTGCGTATCGCCGATTGACGGCGAGGGCATGGAACTGGCCCCCGGGCAGGACATCAAGGGGCGGCTGTGGGATGTGCTCTGGATGTTCGTCTGCGCCGTCCGCTCCGGCGGTCAGGACGCGAGCGAGATCCTCTTCCGCCTGCGAGTCGTCCCCAACCTCCCGGCTGGTTCCCAGCGTAACCCCCGCGCAAAGCTGGTCACGCTGAAAGCCGTGATCGGCGGCGACGACAACGGCAAGCCTTGCATCACGTTCATGTACCCCCACGAGGATTGAGCCGAACAACCGAGGCCACTGAACCAACCACCACGGAAGAACACCATGCGCAAACCATCTTGGAACCTACGGACCGACGGGACGGGGCATTATCGAGCCTACTACGCGCACCAGGGACGCAAGCACCGGTTGCGAGGCGGGACGTTCCAGGCGGAGTTCCCAATCCCATCGCCGGCGCTGCTGAAGTCCATCGCCCGGTCCGCGGAACTGACGGCCTACCTGGCGACCGAAGTCAACGCCGACAGGGCGGACCAGTGGATTCGCGAGTTCATCACCAGGACGAACCCGCAGCTGGACGGGCGTCAGGATCTGCCGGCGCTGGCCGAGTGGATTCGGCTCAGCGTCGGCCACTTCCTCGAACACTTTCCGCCGGCGGCCCGATTGCGCGAGCGGCCCGACAGCCTGGCGGACCTGTTCGCCAAGTGGGAACGGCGGCGGCGGGATATGGGGGCCAGCGCCGCCGAGTTGTCGGGAATCCGGACGACGGCGGCGGCCGTGGCGGAGGTCCTCGGGCGCCGGGCACCGATGGACACCGAGCCCACGCGCTGGGAACTGGTCCAGCGGCAGCTGGCCCAGTCCGGCAAGACCCGCCAGACCGTCGCCAAGTACCTGAAGCAGGTCTGCGCCATGTACGGTTGGGCGGCCTACCAGGGCTGGGTCCGCGAGTCGCTCGCCCAGCGGCTCGCCTTGCTGCCCAGATTGCCCCAGGACGCGTTCCGCGAGACGCAGCCGATCAAACCCGTAGACGACGAGAGCATCCGCGCCGTGGTCCAGGCGAGGCCTTCGCGCAGGCGGCTGCGGTGGATGATCCGCATCCAGCGGTTGATCGGCTGCCGGCCCGGGGAACTGTGCCGCATGCGCTGGGACGAAATCAGCCGCCATCCGGGAGCGGACGGCAACCGATCGAGCCGCTGGCACTGGCGGCCGGGCAAGCACAAGACCAAGCACCGGGGCAAGAGCAAGCTGTACGTCATCGGCCCCCGGGCGCAGCAGCTGCTGGAAATGTGGGAGGCCCACCGCCGCGGCGACAGCCCGTATGTGTTC
>CAIYOB010001017.1 GCA_903927685.1 uncultured Planctomycetaceae bacterium | reverse complement strand
CTCTGCCTGGATTACGCCTGGCCGCCCGCCCGCTCGCCAGCCGAGATTATCCCCCCCGCAGTCGCGGTGCTGACTCTGTTGCTCGGCAGCCTGGTGGCCCTGAGGTTCCGTCCCTGGGTGGGGTTTCTGGGGCTGTCCTGCTTTTTCGTGCTGGCGCCGACTTCCAGCATCATCCCCATCAAAGATTTGGCGGTGGAGCATCGAATGTATGTTCCACTTGCTGCGTTGGTCGTGGTGGCTGTCTTGTGCTGGTTTGGCCTGACCCAAAGGGTCGTCCACGATCCCGCTGCGCGGCGGCTGGCTCGACTCGGCCCGGCGGCCCTCGCCGTGCTCCTCTTGACGGGCTTGACGCTGCAACGGAACGCTGACTATTGCGATCCGCTGCGAATGTGGTCCAAGGTGGTTGAGGTCGCGCCTCACAACGCCCGGGGACATTTTTCGCTCGGCGCCACGTACAATCTACGCGGCGATGCAAGGCGCGCCCGGGCGTGTTTTGAACGCGCCATCGCCCTCGACCCCGGTTATGCCAGGGCGCATGGCAATCTCGGGGTCCTGCTCGTCCGGCAAGGCGAGATGGAACGTGGTGAAGAGCACTTGCGGCGTGCGTTGGAACTTAGTCCGGCCTACGTCACGGCCATAATCAACTTGGGTAATTTGCTTGTTCGCCAACAAGACTGGCGAGGTGCCTTGACTCAGTACCGGCAGGCCGTCCAGCTCGAGCCCTACAACACGCGAGCGAGCCAGAACATGGCGGTCGTCCTGCTGAACTTGGGTCAGCCCCGGGCGGCCGTTGCGGCCCTGCGCGAATCGCTGAGATTGAATCCCCACTCGAACGACGTCCGGCTCCACCTGGCCTGGGTGCTGGCGACTTGCGAGGACGCGACCGTCCGCGACGGAGCGGAGGCCCTGCGACTGGCGACCGAGGCCCGCCGTCAAGTCGGCGACGATTGCCGAGTTCTGGAGGTCGTGGCGGCGGCTTGCGCCGAGGCCGGTCAATTCGAGGCGGCGGTCGCCGCCGCCCAGCTCGGCCTGCGTCTCGCCAAGACGGAAGGCCGTGGTGCTGACCTCCAGGCGTTCGAACGCAGACTGAACCAGTACCGAAGCGGGACCCCGGCCAGGGAAGCCGTCGCTCGCTCTTCGCGCGGTACAATTGACGATCAACCGGATCGGGAGTGATCAAGCCGTGCTGCACTCCAACAATTCCGTGCTGGCGATGCCGGCGACTCCATCCGCCGCGTCCGGGGAACCGTCTGAGGGCGAGCTCCTCGATCAGAGCGGCCTGTGGGTGGTGATCGCCGCTTATAACGAGGCGTCTCGAATTGGCACTGTCCTGGAGCAACTTCTGCAGCATGTGCTCCACGTCGTCGTCGTCGACGACGGCTCGGATGACGGAACCGCCGGGGAAGCCAGGCGGTATCCTATCTGGGTACTCGAGCACGCCTGCAATCTGGGACAAGGCGCCGCCCTGCAGACGGGCATTCGTTTTGCCTTGGGACAAGGTGCGGATTATGTCGCGACTTTTGATGCCGACGGACAGCATCACGCGTCCGACCTTCCCAGAATGCTCAGCCACCTGATTCGCTCCCGGGCCGATTTTGCCTTGGGCTCTCGCTTCCTCGGCCGAGCCGAAGGGCTGCCGGTGGCTCGCAAATGGGTCCTCAAACTGGGCACCGTCTTCACCCGGTTGGCGTCCGGGATTTCGCTGTCGGATACCCACAACGGAATCCGCGTGATGACGCGGCGCGGGGCGGAATCACTGCACATTACCATGAACCGCATGGAACACGCCAGTCAGATCCTCGACCAGATTGCCGCGTCCGGCCTGACCTACCGCGAAGTTCCGGTGACCGTACGCTATACGGAGGCCAGCCTGCGGAAAGGCCAGAGAACCGCCGCGGCCATCCGTTTGGGCCTGAAGTTCCTGCTGGAGAAGGCTGTATGAACGCATTCCAGGCCATTTTCGTCCCGCTCTGTGTCGCCCTGGCGGTGCTCGTCATCCTCCGCGGCCTGCGGGATCGGTCGGCTAGGCGGCAAACCCTGTTCTGGACGCTGCTCTGGACCGCGGCCGCGGTCGCGATTGCCGTTCCCGAATCTGCCACGCTGGCTGCCCGGTGGCTGGGCATCGGCCGCGGCGCCGACCTGGTATTCTATGCCGCGGTCCTGTCCGGCGTCGCGGCCTGCCTGTACTTCTATCAGCGCTGCCGCCGCCTGGAACACGCGCTCACCGAGGTCGTACGCCGCGAGGCAATTCGCAGGGCCAGCCACGGGAAGGGCTTGACAGCCGACTGAAAGTTCCGTTAGGGCGGTGCTTGGAGACCTGGGGAGGGAAGATGAAGGGGGCATTCCGCAAGACCCATCGAGCCGATTCCTCGGCGACGACCAACCGTCCGCATGCGGACCCCGCCGGGGACGAAGCGCCGACGCCTGCGATCTTCGCACGCTATCCGAAGACTCGGCCGCCGCTGCCCGAAGCGATCGCGCGCATCTACGCGAAGCACTACAAAGAAAACCGGGAAGGCCGATCCCCCGCGTCCAGACTCTCTCAGAAGATGGAATCGTGGCTGCATCGGCAGATCGCGAACGACGTCCGGGCGGACTCCGCCCCCAAATCGACCTTGGAACTCGGCGCCGGCACCCTGAATCAGCTGTCCCACGAGCCGGTCAGTCGGGAGTATGATATCGTCGAACCGTTTCGAGAGCTCTATGCCGGCTCTCCTCTGCTGAGCCGCATCCGTCATGCCTATGCCGACATCCGCGAGGTCCCCGTCGGCCAACGCTATGATCGGATCACGTCGGTCGCGACCTTGGAGCATCTCTGCGACTTGCCCGAGGTCGTCGCCCGTTCCGTCCTGTTGCTGCAGCCGGACGGAGTCTTCCGCGCGGCCATTCCCAGCGAGGGAACCCTGCTCTGGACGCTGGGCTGGAAACTCACGACAGGGTTCGAGTTTCGCTGGCGGCACGGCCTGGACTACGGTTTGCTGATGCGGCACGAACATGTGAACACCGCCTGCGAAATCGAGGCCGTGCTGCGGGGCTTTTTCAGCGACGTTCGCGTCAAAGTTTTTGGGGTGTCGCGTTCGTTGTCCTTGTACCAGTTCCTTGAGTGTCGCGACGCAAGCCGCGAGCACGCGACTGGTTTTCTGTCTGGCTCAGTTTAGCCACGGCACTCGGTCCGTCCCGACTCACCGTCAAGAGCGACGCTCGGCTTCGCTCCCGACCAGCAATCGGGAAACGGACCTGCGGCGGTTGGCGTTTGGGGTCGTCACGCTTGTCGCGGATCGGGCTGAATCAGAATTTCGGAGCCGACTCGACCATTCCGCTCACTTGTTCGTCGAGCGGTGCTTGCCTGCAAGTAGGGGTGCCGAGGCAGGCACGGCCAACAAGATAGGCCGTGCCACACGAAATCCTGCCTCCCGAACGGCTGTCCGACGCCATCGGCATCGGTTTGGTGCTAGCGTAAGCGTCCGGGATAAGCATTGTTGACGCGGGGCGTAATCTGGCGGGGTGTTTTTGGTTTTTTGCACCCTGTACCAAGGAGGT
>CAIYOB010001016.1 GCA_903927685.1 uncultured Planctomycetaceae bacterium | reverse complement strand
CCCGCCGAAAACCGCATTCCGACGACGGCACAGCACACCAAGCCGTCGAAGAACCATTGGCCCCGGCTGAGCTTCTCGCCGTGGATCAGCCACGCCAGGATGGATGAAGCGACCATCATGCTTCCCAGGACGGCGGTCACGATGGCCAAGGGACCGCGGGCCACCGCCAGGGCATAGCACGCCGTGCCCGCCCCGCCGGGGACGCAGAACAGGACAATCCACCCAAAGTCGCCGCGCGAAGGCTGGCTGCCCAACGGGCCGAAGGTCAGTCGCCGGGCCAGCAGCACGCCCGCTCCGAGAATCGTGATGGTGGTCTCCCAACAGTATCCGGCGACCAAGGGGTCCAGGACTCGCGAGACGCGGGTAATCAGCGTAAAGCCGGCCCCTAAGGCCAATCCGAAAATGGCGGAGAACACCAGGCCCCGGGGCAGTGAATAGGCAACCGAAGCGACCGGCGGGCTGCGCACTGCGCCCAGACCAAACACGCCCAGGAAGACCAACCCCATCCACCCGATCTGATTCGCCGTCAGCGACTCGCCTAACCACTGCGTGCTGAGCCATGCCGAGACCAGCGTCGACAGGCTCATGTTCAGCGCGGTGGCAATTCCGATCGGAAGATGCCGCAGGGAATTGGCGGCGGCCCAGTTGCCCAGCAACGCGCTCGCCGAGGCGGCCAGGATCCAAGGCGTCTGCGCGCGGACTTCGCTCCATCCCGCCGGGCCGGGAATCAACAGAGCCGGCGTCATCGCCAAGCTCATCCCGACGCCGCGGAGGGTCACCACCGTCAACTGCTCGAAGCGGCGATAGTAGGGGGCCATCCACACGCCGTGCAAGGCGTAGGCGGCCATCGACAGAATCGCAAAGACAAAGAACATCGGACCTTGGGCAGCTCGAAAAGGGGCGGCGGGAAAACGAATCGCGGCACGGCTCTCCCGTGCCCCGGCAGGGCCGCACGATTGTATCAGAGGGCGGCAGTGTCGGTATGGGACAACCGTCTTTCCAGCCGTCAAACCTGTTCCCCGCCGCGAGTTTCGTGTAAAAAGGAGCAGCCCGCAACTTGACTCCGTCCGCGAGTCGTGACTGGAACCTGGCGCCGCCGCGACGAGAGAGCTCCGGCGCCGATGAGGAATACGACGATGCCCGTGCGCAATCTGGTCGCCCTGTTTCTGGCGGCAATCTTGTCGCTGCTGTGCCATCTCAAAGCGGACCGCAACCGCTACGCGACCACCGTCTCCGAAGCCATGGACCTGATCGCGTTCAACTACCTGGAGGATGTCGAGTACCGGAAGCTGTACGAAAACGCGATGCGCGGCATGGCCGAAAGCCTGGATCCCTACTCCAGCTATATCAGCCCTGTCGACTACCAGCGATTCCAGGAGGAACTCGATCAAGAGTTTGGCGGGATCGGAATCCTGGTCGAGTTCAATCGGGAAACGAACCACTTGGTGGTCATGAGCCCCCTGTTCGATACGCCTGCCACGCGGGCCGGAGTCCGCGCCGGGGACGTGATCCTGGCGATCGACGGGCGGGACACCTCGGGCATGTCGTTCCGGGATGCAGTCGAGTTGATTCGGGGGAAACCCGGCGACCCTGTCCGACTGAGCATCCTGCATCCGGGCGAGCAGACGCCGGTCGACCTGGAAATCCTGCGGGCGATCATTCCCATCGAATCGGTCCTGGGCGACCGGCGCAGCCCCGACGGGAAATGGGAATACGAGTTGCAGGAGGATCCACGGATCACCTACCTGCGGCTGATCAACTTCGGCGAGAACACGGTCTCGGAACTGTCCCAAGCCTTGCGCAGCCGGAAGTCCGCAGCGTTGATCCTGGACCTGCGGGACAATGCCGGTGGATTGCTCGACGCCGCCGTCGGGATCTGCAACCTGTTCTTGGACGATGGCACGATCGTGACGATCCGGGGTCGCGACGGCGAAGTCCAACGGACTTACGAGGCCGACGGCTCGCCCCTGTTTCCCCGCGACGTGCCCGTCGTCGTGCTGATCAACAATTTCTCGGCCAGTGCCAGCGAAATCGTCGCGGCCTGCCTGCAGGACCACCAGCGGGCCAAGGTCATCGGGCAGCGCAGTTGGGGCAAGGGCACGGTACAGAACGTCCTGCCGATCGAGGGCCGCCGCGCGGCTTTGAAACTGACCACCGCCAGTTATTGGCGTCCCAGCGGCAAGAACATCCACCGTCTGAGCGAGGCCAAGGACGAGGACGAATGGGGCGTCCGCCCGGATCCGGGGTTCGAGGTCGTCCTGACGGACGAACAGGCCGACAAGCTCCGCCAACGCCGCCGCGACAAGGACTTGGGGACAACGCCCAAACCCGCGCCGGAGCCGGCCCCCGATGCCAAGCCAGCCCCCGACGCTGAACCAGCCCTGGATGCCGGGACAGCTGAGCCCACGGGTGATCCCGCGCTGCAGAAGGCCGTCGAGTATCTCCAGCAGCAGCTGGGAGACGCCGCATCATGACGCGAGGCTCGATCTTGCTGTTGGTCGTGCTGGGGCTGGTCACCGCTGCCCACGCCAAGCGTCCCCCGCGGTTCGCGGGCAAATTGCGCGACGGTTCGCCGGTCGAGGGCGAAGTGCTGGCGAACTGGCACGCGTCGGACGCGATTCCGACGTTGGACGGACGCCCGCTCTTGGACCCGGCCAATCCGCTGCTCTGGCTGCGCGACCGGCAGTTGGTGGCCGCGGATTCGAGCCCGGCATTTG